>CAXNIC010000524.1:0-3015 GCA_964201945.1 Alphaproteobacteria bacterium | reverse complement strand
AGGATTGAACTGTCGACCTCGTCATTACCAATGACGCGCTCTGCCACTGAGCTAAGGCGGCGCCGCTAAAGCGCGCCGACGATCTGTAGGGAGCGCCGGGCGGGCGCTTCCATGCCACAGGGGACAGGGGGTTGCAAGCGCGGAGGCGGAGAAGACGACCGGCGGTCAGGCCTCGAACCAGCTGGGGTCGGGCAGGTTGCGGTCGATGGAGCGGTCGATCAGCCGGTTGAGAGGCCCCGCGCTCGCCCAGAGAAGCACCATCATGAGCAAGCCGGCCGCCGTCGTTGCCGCGATCTCCATGATGGCGCTTTCCCCTTCTCGTTGGCGCGAAACTACCTCTCATCCATGACCCCCGAGTGACGCAATTGTGCGGATTTCGTGGCGCCAATCCCGTCCGCCGGTGTTGGTGCTCCGGCGACCCTGTTGCTAGCGGGCACTTGTCTAAGGAAGATCGACCGTCATGGTTCCGGATGCCCCCGATCCCGCCCGCGCCGCCGGCTCCCGGCCGTCCCCAGTGACGGCGACGACCCTGCTCTCGATCGGGCTCAGCGACGAGGACCGGGCGCAGATCCTGAGGCTGGCGCCGCCGGGTTCTTTGAAGCTGGCCGAGACCGGCAGCTACGAAGAGGCGTCCGACCCCTATGTCTGCCGGCCCCGAGAGTTCATCGCCCGGGCGACGGCGTTCGCCCGGGCAGAGGCGCGGATCGACGGCGTCATCGGCGTCGAGGACTACCCGCCGAGCCTGCTGGTCCCGGCCATCTGCCGGAACCTCGGGCTTCCCGGTCTCGACTTCGGGGCGGCGGTCCGCTGTGAGCACAAGGGCTGGAGTCGGCTGCTGCAGCAGCGCCTGGTGCCGGACTCGACGCCGCGCTTCGCCCTGGTCGATCTCGACCGCCCGGCGGAGCTCGAGGCGCTCGGCGTCGGCCGGCCGTTCTGGCTGAAGCCGATCAAGTCCTATCTCTCGTACCTGGGCTTCCGCATCGCCGACGCGGCGGCCTATCGCCAGGCCCTGGCGACGGCGGAGGTGCAACTCCCGCCGTTCCTCGAGTCGTTCCTGGACCTGATGCGGGACGCCGATCCGCCGGCGGACCTTACGCACGGGCGCAAATGGATGCTGGCTGAGGAGCTGATGGGGGGCATCCAGTGCACCCTCGACGGCTATGTCCATGGCGGTGAGGTCATCGTGCTCGGCGTCGTCGATTCCATTCGATTCGCCAACAAGGTCAGCTTCAAGCGCTTCCAGTACCCCTCGGCCCTGCCGCTCAAGGTCCAGGCGCAGATGGCGGATGTGGCGCGAAAGCTGATGCCGGGCCTCGGGTTCGACCACGGCCTCTTCAACATCGAGTTCTTCTGGGATCCCCGGCGGCCGGCACCGATGGTGATCGAGGTCAACGACCGCCTCTCGATGCAATTCGGCGATCTCTACGAGAAGGTCGACGGCATCAACACCTACCGGATTCTCATGGACCTGGCGGAGGGGCGGCGGCCCGATCACGGCTGGCGGCAGGGGAGCTACCGGGCGGCGGCGAGCTTCGTGCTCCGGGGCTTCACCGACCGGCTCTGCCTCGCCGTGCCGTCGGACGACGACGTGGCGCGGGTCGGGAAGGCGATCCCCGACACCATCGTCATGATCCGGGCGGTTCCCGGAATGCGCTTGTCGGAGCTGCCGCAGGACAGCTACAGCTTCCGGCATGGCCTCATCAACATCGGCGGCCGCGACCTCGCCGACATGCAGGCGAAGCTCGACCGGGCGCTGACGATGCTGCCGTTCCGCTTCTCGGAGTGAGGGGGCAGATGCATGGCCGGTACTCGGGACAAACTTTCATCCTCGGCGGCGGAACGCGACCGGCGTAGCGCCGAGGCCTTGCGCCAGAACCTGAAGAAGCGGAAGGAGCAGGCCCGCGCCCGGGTCGAGGCGCCGCCGGCAAGCCCGCCCGAGGTTTCCGGCTTCTTCCACGAACCCACCAACACCGTGACCTATCTGGTCGTCGACGTGGCCGGCGCCCAGGCACTGATCATCGACCCGGTGCTGGACTACGACCTCGCCACCGGCCGCACCAGCACCGCCGCGGCCGATGCCGTGCTCGCGGCGGTGGCGGCGCGCGGCCTCAAGGTCGCCTGGATCCTGGAGACCCATGTCCATGCCGACCATCTGTCGGCAGCCCAGTACCTGAAGAAGGCGACCGGCGCGCCGATCGGCATCGGCGGCGGGATCGTTGCGGTCCAGCAGGCGTTTCGTCCGCTGTTCGGGGCCTGGGACCTGGTGCCTGACGGATCGCAATTCGACCGCCTCTTCGCCGACGGCGACCAGGTGCTGTTCGGCCGCCATGTGATCGAGGTGATGCATACACCCGGCCACACGCCTGCCTGCGCCACCTATCGGATCGGCGACGCGCTTTTCGTCGGCGACACCCTGTTCATGCCTGACTACGGCTCGGCCCGCTGCGACTTTCCGGGCGGGGACGCGGCGCTTCTCTACCGCTCGGTCCGCCGCCTCCTGGCGCTTCCCGGCGAGACCCGCATGTTCCTCTGCCACGACTACAAGGCGCCGGGGCGGGACCGCTTCGTCTGGGAGACCACGGTCCAGGCCCAGCGCGACGGCAACCTTCACGTCCGCGACGGGGTGAGCGAGGAGGCTTTCGTCACGCTCCGCCGCCAGCGGGACGCCACGCTGTCGATGCCGAAGCTCATCCTGCCGTCGGTCCAGGTGAACATGCGGGCCGGGCGATTCCCGCCGCCCGAGGCGGACGGCTCGGTCTACATCCGGATTCCGCTCGATCGCATCTAGCGAAACCGCCGGTTTGCTTGTGGACAGGGCGGCCGTCCGCTACAACGGCTGGTAATATTCATTCCCAGGTTCAAGGCTTTCCACCGTGGACAAAATCCGCATCCAGGGCGGCCGGCGGCTCTCCGGACGTATCCCCATCTCGGGGGCCAAGAACGCGGCCCTGCCGCTGATGTGCGCCAGTCTCCTGACCGAGGAGACGCTCACCCTGGTCAACCTGCCGCACCTCG
>CAXNIC010000523.1:0-3016 GCA_964201945.1 Alphaproteobacteria bacterium | reverse complement strand
TGCTGGGCCAGGAACTGGTCGACGCCGCCGACGATGCCACCCATGTCTTCGTCGGCGCCGGCATCGGCGCGCTGGCCGGCGCCGTGGTCGCCCGGCTCTGGCAATGCCTCGGGGCGAACCGGCCGCGGGTCGTGGTCGTCGAGCCGCTGACCGCGGACGCCGTCTACCAGAGCGCCGCCCGGGGCAAACTATCGCGGACCGACGGGACGCTGAACACGGTCATGGACGGGCTTTCGGTCGGGACCGCTTCGCACCTCGCCTGGGAGATCCTGGACGGCGGCGCCTTCGGCTTTCTCGCCATCCCCGATCCCCCGGCGGTGGCTGCCATGCGCCTAGCGCATCAGGGATCCTCGTCGCTGGTAATCGGCGAGACCGGGATCGCCGGCCTCGCCGGGGCACTGGTCGCCTGCGGCGACGACGCCATGCGGCGGTCGCTGGGCCTCGGGCCTGAGTCCAAGATCGTCGCCATCGCCTGCGAAGGGCCGACCGACCTCGAGGTGTTCCACCGGCTACTCGACGGAGCCCCGGCATGAGCGGTCCCCGCATCGCCATCGGCGCGCTCCTGTTCGAGGGCAACACGCTGTCTCCGGTGGTCACCCAGCGGGCCGACTTCGCCAGCAAATACTTGGCCTCCGGCGCCGAGATCCCGGCGACCCTGGCCGCCACCAATACTGAGGTGGGCGGCGCCCTCGAGGTGTTCCGGGGCGCGGATGCCGACATCGTCCCGCTGATCGCAACGCATGGCGGCGCCGGCGGACGGGTCGCGGCCAAGTGCTATGCCGAGTTCCGGGACGAGCTTCTGGAGCGGCTCAAGGCCGCCGGCAAGGTCGACGGCGTCTACCTGGCGCTCCACGGCGCCTTCATCGCCGAGGGAACCGACGACGCCGAGGCCGAGATCCTGACCGCGGTCGCGGCTATCGTGGGCCGGGACGTGCCAATCGCCGTCTCCTGCGACCTCCACGGCCACATCACCCCGGAGATGCTGCGCCATGCCTGCATCCTGATCGGCTACCAGGAGTATCCGCACGACGACACCCGCGAGACCGGGGCCCGGGCGGCGACGCTGCTCATCCGGACGATCCGGGGCCAGATCCGGCCGGTGACCCGGCTCCGTCGCGCGCCGATGATCCTCCCCGCCCAGCGCCAGCGCACCAAGGGCACCGGGCCGATGATGGACATCGTCAGGCTCGCCCGCAGCCGCGAGGCCGACGGCACCGTGCTCGCCGCCAGCTATTTCGCCGTCCAGCCCTGGCTCGACCTGCCGGGCGTCGGCGTGACGGGCGTCGCCGTCGCCGATGGCGACCCCGCGGTCGCCGATCGCGTCGCCGGCGAGATCGTCGAGCTCTACTGGCGGAAGCGCCGCGAGTTCCTGGTGCCGACCGAACGGCCGGCCGAGGCCATCCGCAAGGGCCGGGAGCTTGCCGGCGGACCGGTCATCCTGGCCGACGCCGCCGATTGCGTCGGCGGCGGCGCGTCGGGGGACTCGGCCGTGGTCCTCCGCGCCCTGCTCGACCACGCCCCCGACCAAAGCGCCGCCATCCACATCGTCGATCCCGTGACCGTGGCGGAAGCCCGGCGGGTCGGTGCCGGCGGCCGGTTCAAGGCCCAGCTCGGCAATCATGTCGCCAAGGCCGGCGGGCCACCGGTCACGGCCGAGGTCACGGTCGAGCGAGTCGAGCCCAATGCGCGCTTCCGCTACTCCGGCGGCCTGATGGGCGGGGTCGAGGCCTCGATGGGGGATTCGGCCCTGCTCGCCATCGGGCCGATCCGGGTGCTCTGCACCTCGCTTTCCTCCTACGAGTACGCCGACGAGCATTTCCAGGCCCTTGGCGTGGATGCCCGAAAGATGCGGTTCGTCGTGGTCAAGAACCCGATGAACTACCAGCAGGCTTTCGCCGGCGCGCCCGCCATGTTTGTGCTGGACACGCCCGGCCCCACCACGTGCAATCTGGCCTCGGTCGGCTGGCGCCGGCTCGACCGGCCGTGCTTCCCGATGGAGGACGGCTTCGAGCCGGTCTTCACCCCCGGCTGACCAGCGTCCGGCTTGCCTTTTCGCATACGAAAAGCCACATTGCCGGCCGCTTCGGATGAACGAATTTTGGCTAGGAACAGAATGCGACGGAACGATATCGGGCAGGCGCGGATCGATCTCGCGGCCGCCCTCCGCTGGGCCTACCGGCTCGGCTGGCAGACCGGGGTCTGCAACCACTTCAGCATGATGGTGCCGGGATCGGAGGACCTGTTCCTCGTCAATCCCGAGGGCCTGTTCTGGTCGGAAGTGACCGCCTCCAGCCTCGTCGTCTGCGACCTGGACGGCAAGGTGGTCGAGGGCTCCAGCACGGTCGAGGCGACCGCCTTCTACCTGCATGCGCCGATCCACCGGGCCAACAAGAAGCACCAGGTGGTGCTTCACACGCACATGCCCTATGCGACCGCGCTCTGCCTGATCGAGAACGGGCGGATCGAGCCAGTGAACCAGTCGGCGATCCCCTATATCGACCGCACCGCCTATGACGAGGACTATTCCGGCCTTGCCCTCTCCTATGAGGAAGGCACGCGGGTCGCCAAGCTGATGGGCGACAACACCACGGTCATGATGCGCAACCACGGCCCCCTGGTGGCCGGCGGCGGCATGGCCGAGGCCTTCGACCGCCTCTACTTCCTGGAAGAGATCTGCAAGGTGCAGCTTCTGGCGGCCCAGTCGGGCCGGCCGATGAAGAAGGTGCAGCAGCCGGTGATCGAGGATGTGCGCCGCATCTTCGAGAGCGACCTCGGCTACGCGACCAAGCACTTCACGGGTATCAAGCGCCGGCTCGACACGCTCGAGCCTGACTACAAGAACTGAAGGAGAGGTCTCAGCCCGCATGCCCCGGATAGCTCCACCAATTGATGCGGGTGAACGCTGATTATGTTATAAGAATCAATGCGTTGTGAGCATCTGGAGGTGGGGCCGATGGCGAACCCGGCGGGTGAATCCGAGAGCGAACCATTGCGGCTTGATTTCGACCGCCGCCTG
>CAXNIC010000522.1:0-3017 GCA_964201945.1 Alphaproteobacteria bacterium | reverse complement strand
TGCCCGTATCCGGGCCGGGCCCCAGGGATCCGTGGATGAAGCAGTTCCTCGACTTCGAGAAGCCCGTTGCCGAGCTTGAAGGCAAGATCGAGGAGCTTCGCCATCTGAGCGACGGCGGCGGCGTCAATATCGCCGAGGAAGTCGCCAAGCTGCAGGTCAAGGTCGAGCGTCAGCTACGCCAGACCTACCAGAAGCTGACCCCCTGGCAGAAGGTGCAGGTCGCGCGCCACCCGGACCGCCCGCATGCCTCAGATGCCATCGCCCGCCTGGTCGAGGACTTCACCCCGCTCGCCGGCGACCGTGTCTTCGCCGAGGACCGCGCCGTGCTGGGTGGCATCGGTCGCTTCCGCGGATTCTCGGCCGTGGTCATCGGCACCGAGAAGGGCGCGACCACCGAGGCCCGGGTCCGTCACAATTTCGGCATGGCCAAGCCCGAGGGCTATCGCAAGGCGCGGCGCCTGATGGAGCTGGCCGACCGCTTCGGCCTGCCGGTCCTGACGTTCGTCGATACCGCCGGTGCCTATCCCGGCGTCGATGCCGAGGCGCGCGGGCAGGCCGAGGCGATCGCGCGTTCGATCGAGACCAGCCTTCGCCTCAAGGTGCCGCTGATCGCCTGCGTGCTGGGCGAGGGCGGCTCGGGCGGCGCCATCGCGCTCGCCGCGGGCAACCACGTGGTGATGATGGAGCACGCGATCTATTCGGTGATCTCGCCGGAAGGCTGCGCCTCGATCCTCTGGCGCTCGGGCGAGCAGGCCCAGGACGCAGCCGAGGCGATGAAGCTGACCGCGCAGGACCTGGTGAAGCTGGGCGTGATCGACGAGATCGTGCCGGAGCCGCTGGGCGGCGCCCATCGCCAGCCGGCCGAAGCGCTGGATTCCCTCGGCGACCGCATCGAGGCGGCGCTGCGTCGCCTGACCCCGCTCGATGGCGGCACGCTCCGCGCCAAGCGGCGCGACAAGTTCCTGGAGATGGGCCGCCAGGGCCTCGCTTGAGACCCTGGCGGCCGTCCGATCCCTAGAAGAACGTCCTAAGGCTCTCGGTCACCGTGTAGTCGTCGTCGACCACATGGATCACCTGCCACTTGTCGAAGGTGGTGCAGGGGTGGTTGATGCCGAAGCCCACGAGGTCGCCGACCTTGAGCGGCGAATTCGCCGGGATGTCCAGATAGCCGTGCTGGTCGTTCATGTTGACGCAGGCATGGCCCGCCGGCATCGCCTGCGGGCGCTTGTGCTTGCCTGGGCGGTACCACTTGATCGGCGTCGGCCAGCCGGAATCGGCGCCGGCGTCGCGCCGCCCCATGGTGACCAAGGCCCGCGTCGGCTCCGGGCGCGACTGCACATAGGCCCAGACCTCGAGCGCCGGCTGCAGCCCCTTGCCGAGGCTGCGGGCGATCTTGGAGCGCGCCAGCACGTCCTCGAACATCTTGGCGTACGAAGCCTCGTCATGGGTGAGGTAGCAGCCCGAGCGGATGACGATGCGCACCTTGCGGTCCAGCTTCGCCCCTTTGAAACGCTCGACCACGCGGTCGTAGAAGGCGGAGCCGCCGGCCGAGAGCAGCACCTCGCCCTTGGCGTAGAGACCGGCCTTGCCGACCTCGACCGCGATGTCGGAGAGGAAGTCGAGGAAGGCGTCGACCTGCTTTCGGGTCTCGGTCGGGGTCTTGGCGCGGATCAGTCCCTCGAAGCCCTCGATGCCGCGAAGGGTCAGGTGCGGGGCCGCGTCGCCAATGGCGCGGGCGACCTTCATCGCCGCCTTGAAGTCGCGGACGCCGGTGCGACCGCCTTGGATGCCGCCCTCCAGCAGAACCTGCAGCGGCCGGCCCGGCTTCTGCTTCGCTGCTGCTTCCGCCAGCATCTTCACGCCCTCGACGGAATCGACCAGGCAGTAGAAGTCGAAGCCGGGATCGGTCTTGAGAGCGTTCATCACATAGCGGATCGCCTGCTTGCCGATCAGCTGGTTCGCCATGACCACGCGCTTGACGCCATGGTCGCGGGCGACCTGGAGCTGGTGGGTGTTGGCGACCGTGATGCCCCAGGCGCCGTCGTCGAGCTGGCGCTTGAACAGCTGCGGGCTCATCGTGGTCTTGCCGTGGGGGGCGAGGTAGGCGCCGGTCGCCTCGATGAAGCGGCGCATCCAGGCGCTGTTCTGGGTGAGGGCCGAATCCAGCAGCACCGCCGCCGGCAGCGGCAGGTCCTCATCCAGGATGTTCCAGCCCTTGCCGCCCGTCCGTGCCAGCGCCATCGGCTTCAGGTTTCCGGGCACGCCCTTCATCTGATGATCGAGCGTCCAGCCCTTGAGTTCCTTGAGATTCATCGCGTCGACTCCCCTTGGAGTAGTTTTCTAATTGGAAATATCGGGGAGCATATACACGTCCTCCCTGCCGGGTCGGCCAAAAAAATCCGACTGAATTGGAATAAGGGATCGCGGGCTGCGTTGACGCTCATGACGGGGCGGTTCGCCGGCCCGTCGCGTGCATCGAGGCGGGGGCGCCGGATGTCGTCGGATGAGTCGGGGACCGCGGACGGGCGGGGAGCGGCGGCGTGATCGGCCGATCCGAGCTCCTGTCACATACCCCGGCGCTCCGGCGATACGCCCGGGCGCTGCTTCGCGAGCCGGACCGGGCCGACGACCTGGTCCAGGACTGCCTCGAACGTGCGCTCGGCAAGGGACATCTGTGGCAACCCCGACCCGGGGGGCAGGGGCTCAGAGGTTGGCTGTTCACCATCATGCATAACCTTCACATCGACCAGGCTCGCCGGCGGACTTCAATGCCCCCTGAGGTTCCGCTGGAGGCGAGCGGCCCGCTCGCCGAGCCGGCCCGGCAATCAGACCGGATCGCGCTCGGCGAGCTGGCCGCAGCACTCGACCGTCTTCCCGACGACCAGCGACAGGTGCTGCTGCTGGTCGCGCTCGAAGGAGTCAGCTATCGCGACGCCGCCGACATCATGGGCGTGCCGATCGGCACGGTGATGTCGAGGCTCGCCCGTGGCCGCGAGCGGCTGCGCCAGACCCTGGCC
>CAXNIC010000521.1:0-3022 GCA_964201945.1 Alphaproteobacteria bacterium | reverse complement strand
TCGTTCTGCGGCGTCATGCTCGGCGGCTTCGTCTTCGACTTGACCGGCAACTACGGCGCCGCCTGGGCCGGCCTGATCGCCATCGGCCTCCTCGCCTTCGCGCTGCAATGGCCGATGGACGACCGCACGCCGGCCGAGCGCGCGCGGCGCGAGGCGGCCGTGGCCGCCGTCGCCTGAAGCCCGTCCGCGCTCAGTCGCGGACGGTGACGTTGCAGTACTGCTTGAACAGGCGCTTGGTCTTGCTCTTCATCGCCGAGGCGTCGGCCTTCTTCAGGTGCTGCGGGCCGTAGCGGCCGGAGTTGTAGTTGATGTACCAGGTGCTGCCGTAGAAGAACTTCCAGCCGTAATGCAGCTCGCCGCCAAGGACGCCGGCATAGTTGTCGAGGTTGCCGACGAAGGCCTTCTTGGTCTGGTCGCTGTCGTTGTCGACCACGACCGTGCCGCCGCGAAGCCGGCAGGCCAAAGTCGGGTGGCCGAGCATGACCAGCTTCTTGATGTCGCTGTCGCTGAGCCCGTGGCCCGGCGAGAACTTGTTCATGAACGCCTTCATGTTCTGCCAGTTGTTGGCTTCCACGCCGAGGATCAGGCTGTCCTTGGTCGTGTCCTCGCGCAGCAGCCAGTTCAGGATGATGCCGGGCTGGCTGGCCCAGGCGGGGTCGAGCTGCGGGCGCTCGACCGCGAGGTCCATGAAGAACGGATTATAGGCGACGCCCTGCTCGCTCCCTTTGATCTTCGGTGGGGTGTGCGAGAGGCCGTCGCCACTATAGGTCTTGGGTACGCTGAGGTCGGTCACGGGGGCTCTCCATTTTTACGGAGGTTGATCGGCCCAACCCGAATGATGGTTTTCTTCTTGGTCTCCCGGAAACGCAGTTTTACTTCATCTCGGCGATCAGGGCCGGGACGAGCAGGCCGGCCAGCACCTTCGAGCGCTCGACTTCCTTCTTGCCGTACATGCCCTGGAGACCGGAGAGCGCCAGGGTGCCGAGGCGCCTGCCGCCGGCCGTGATCGGCGCATTCAGGATCGCGGTGATGCCGAGCGAGTAGATCAGCTCGTAGTCGAAATAGGCGCGCTTGATCGCCGCCTTGTTCGGGGCCACGAACACGCCGCCCTTTTCCAGTTTCTTCTGGTTATGGGAGGCGGGGTCGATCGGCTTCCGCCCGCCGACCGGATACTTCTTCGGGTTCGAAGTGTGCACGCGCTCGACCTGCTTGTCGGCCTCGACGTAGCGGAGGATCGTGAACATGGTGTAGCCGCAGGTCTCCTTGGCCAGCTTCTCGACCGCCTTGTAGACCTTCTTCCGGTCGCCCTTCATGCTGACGGCCATGACCTTGGTCACGTCGGCGACGGTGATGTCTCTCTTCTTCGCCATTTTGATGTCGTCCTTTTAGGTGGATTTCCCGATGACCAGGCTGGCCTGGGCCGGCGTCGATGGCAGCTGCGGCTGGGCGATGCGTTCGGGCACCAGGCCGCGGGCGTAGAAGCGGAGAACGACGAGGAGGGCGCCGGCGATCAGGAGCTCGCGGAGGGCCGCTCCCTGGACGGCCGAGATTCCCGGGATCCAGGGAATGACGAAGCGCGTCGACTCCAGGAAGAAGACCACCAGCACCGCGCCGACCACGGCGCCGATCGAGTTGCCGAGTCCGCCCGCCAGCAGTGACAGCTTGACGTAGAGGGTGAGCAGGGGCGCGAACAGGTCGGGTGCGATGTAGCTGGTGAAGTGGCCGTAGAGCGCGCCGGCAAGACCGAGCGCGGCGGTGCCGAAGGCGAAGGCCTTGACCTTGAACATCACCACGTTCTTGCCGGCGACCTGGACCACCTGCTCGTCGTCGCGGATGCCGCGCAGCACGCGGCCGAAGGGCGAGTGGACCAGGCGCTCGACCAGGAAGAACAGGATGACGGTGACGGCGACGACGATGCCGAGGAATTGCAGGTTGAAGAGATGCGGCCCCAGCGCCTGGCGGAAGGGGCCGGGAATGCCGGAAAGCCCGTCGGTGCCGTTGGCGATCCAGATCTCGTTCGACATGACCACGCGCATGGTCTCGGCGAAGCCCAGCGTGACGATGGCGAGGTAGTCGCCGCGGAGGCGCACGGTGATCATCGCCACCAGCACGCCCGAAACCGAGGCGGCGGCCATGCCGGCGAGGATGCCGAGCGGGATCGGCCAGCCGAGCTTGAGAGTGAGCAGGCCCGAGGTATAGGCACCGATGGCGAAGAAGCCGACAAGGCCGAGGTTGATCAGGCCGGCCATGCCCCAGATGACGTTCATGCCGAGCGCCATCATCGCGTAGATGCCGGCGGTCACACCCATGGCGACGAGATAGTGCTCCATCAGTACGCTCGCTGCCCGAGGATGCCGCGCGGACGGAAGGTCAGCACGATCAGGATGGCGATGAAGCCCACCGCCGTCCGGTAGGCGGGCGAGAGTACCAGCAGGCTGAGCTCCTCGCCGACGCCGACCACCAGCGCGCCGACCACGGCGCCCGGGATGCTGCCAAGACCGCCGACGACCGCGGCGGCGAAGATCTGCAGGATGGTCTTGAAGCCGATCAGCGGGTCGATCGTGGTGTCGAGGCCGATCAGCATGCCGCCGAGGCCGGCGAGGCCCATGGCGACGAAGGAAACGAGGCGGGCGACGACATTGGCGTTGATGCCCTTGATCGCCGCCAGCATCGGGTTGTCGGCGACCGCGCGCATCGACTTGCCGGTGCGGGTGAAGGCCAGGAACGCGAACAGCATCCCCATCACGATCACGGCGACGATGAAGTTCTCGACCTGCTGCGGGGAGACGCGGATCCCGGAGAACGACCAGTCGCGCTGGATCGGCAGGTCGTAGCCGCGGAGCTGGTTGCCGAAGATGAAGCGCACCAGGTTCTCGAGCGCGATGGTGAGCGCGATCGAGCCGATCGCCGTGGTGATGAAGCCCGAGCGGCGGAACGGCTTCAGCACCAGCTCGTCGGAGATGACCCCGACCAGGCCGGCGATCAGGAAGGCGAAGGCGAGCGAAGCGACCGCCGGCAGGCC
>CAXNIC010000520.1:0-3058 GCA_964201945.1 Alphaproteobacteria bacterium | reverse complement strand
ACCATCGGCCTCGGGCTCGGCGCCGGACGCATCCTCGGCCTCGGCGACCGCCTCTGCCGCTGGCGCTGCCGTCTCGGCCTCGTCGTCCTCGAGCTGCGTGCGCCTGCGCTCCTCGCGGTCGCGCGCATCGTCCTCGTCCCGCTCCCGCTCGGCGATGGCCTCGACGGCCTCCGCCTCCTCCTGGCGCATCGCCATGGTGGCGATGCCCGGGCGGTGATCGAGGAGGCCCGCGGCGCGGAGTTCTTCCAGGTTCGGAAGGTCCTCGATCCGGTCGATGCCGAAATGCTGCAGGAAGTCCTCGGTGGTGACCCAGGTGACCGGACGCCCAGGCGCCTGGCGGCGGCCCTTGGGCTTGATCCAGCCGGCCTCCATCAGCATGTCGAGCGTGCCCTTGCTCAAGGCGACGCCGCGCACCTGCTCGACTTCGGCACGCGTGATCGGCTGGTGATAGGCGATGATCGCCAGAGTCTCGATCGCGGCGCGCGAGAGCTTCCGCTGCACCGTCTGTTCCGGGCGCAGCGCCGCCGCCAGGTCCGGCGCCGTGCGGATCGCCCACTTCCCCGAGACCTTCATCAGCGCGACGCCGCGGCCGTCGTAGAGCGCCTCGATCTCGGCCAGGATCGCCGCCAGGTCCGTGCCCTCGGGAAGACGCGCCGACAGGTCCTCCTCGGCAACCGGATGGGCGGAGGCGAACAGCACGGCTTCGATCAGGCGGACGGCGGGGGACGACTCGGTCATTCGCAACTCATGACGGCTTGGCGGCCCGGAGGAAGATCGGGCCGAAGGGTTCGGTCTGCTTGATCTCGATCCGGCCGGTCTTGGCCATTTCGAGGCTGGCGATCAGCGTGGCGGCGATCGCCGAGCGGGTGACGATGCCGGGCTTCAGGGACTCCGGCAGGAAGATCGTGATGCTCTGCCAGTCGATCATGTGGCCGAGCAGGCCTTCCAGGCGCTTGATCGCGTCCTCGACCGCATGAAGCTCGGTCGGCGCGATATGCAGCACATGAGTCTCTTCGCGCGACTTGTGCTCGCCATAGGCGGAAAGCAGATCGTAGAGGGTGACGTCGAACACGGTCTTGGTCTTGACGCGGACGTCGATGGTCTCGCCGCGCGGGAAGGTGTCGACGCCGAGCCGCGGGCGCGCCATCAGCTTGACCGCCATCTGCTGCATCGCTTCCAGCCTGAGCAACTGGAAGGCGAGAGCCTCGGCCATCGCCTCGCCGGAAGGCTCGTCGTCCTCGGCCGGCTCGGGCAGCAGCAGGCGCGACTTGAGATATGCAAGCCATGCCGCCATCACCAGGTAGTCGGCGGCCAGCTCCAGGCGCACGCGCCGGGCCGCCTGGACGAAAACCAGATACTGCTCGACCAGGGCCAGGATCGAGATCTTCTTGAGGTCGACCTTCTGCTCGCGCGCGAGCGCCAGAAGGACGTCGATCGGGCCTTCGTAGCCGTCGACGTCGACGACCAGCCGTTCGCCGTCCGGGACGGCGTCCTGCTGCTCTTCGAAGGTTTCTGCGGCGGTGTTCATTCGAGCCCGACAAGGGAGGCGATCAGGTCCAACAGATACTCGACCGGCCCCCCGATCAGCCAGGGTGAAATCGAGAGGTCGATGCCGATCTGGTTGCCGATCATCGGCAGCAGAACCAGCGCGCCCAGCACGATCAGGATGCCGACGCGCTCCAGTTTCGCGACCTGCCAGGCCAGCGGCCGCGGCAGCAGGCCGACCAGGACGCGGCCGCCGTCGAGCGGCGGGATCGGCAGCATGTTGAAGACCGCCAGCACGACGTTGAGGACGGCGGCGTTCTTGAGGTTGTCCTCGGCCCACATCGCCCAGTCGTCGGGCAGGCCGCCGACGAGGTGGAGGCCGAGTGCCGCGAGGATGGCCAGCACGATGTTCATCGCCGGTCCGGCCGCGGCCACCAGGATCATGCCGAGCCGGGCGGGGTTCAGTCGGTAGAAGTTCACCGGCACCGGCTTGGCATAGCCGAACAGGAACGGCGAGCGCACCAGCAGCAGCAGGCCCGGCAGGATGATGGTGCCGAAGGGATCGACATGGCGGAGCGGGTTCAGGCTCATCCGGCCCATCCGCTTGGCGGTGTCGTCGCCGAACATGTAGGCGGCGAAGCCGTGCGCCGCCTCGTGCAGCGTGATCGCGATCAATGCCGGCAGGATCCAGACCGAGGCCTTGTAGAGGCCATCCCAGAGCGCATCCATGGATCGCTCTTTTAGGCCGCGGCCAGCAGCTGGTCGACGCGGGCGGCGAGCGCGCTGAAGTCGATCGGCTGAGGCTGGCGCCGGCGGCGTTCGCCCTCGGCGACCCGGGCGAGCGCGGCCTCGGTCAGCGGCGGCGCGGCCGCCGCCACCTCGACCATCTCGTCCATGTCACCGGTGCAGTGCAGGACCACGTCGCAGCCGGCGGCGAGCGAGGCTCGCGTCCGTTCGCCGAGCCGGCCGGGAAGCGCGCCCATGCCGATATCGTCGGTGAACAGGAGGCCCTTGAAGCCGATATGGCCGCGGATAATCCGGTCGATGACCACCGGCGACAGCGTCGCCGGCCGCTCGTCGATCGCGGTGTAGACGACATGGCAGGTCATGCCCCAGGGCAGCGTCGCCAGGGCCCGGAACGGCCTGAAGTCGGTCGCTTCCAGCGTCGCCAGGTCGGTGTCGACCACCGGCAGCTTCTCATGGCTGTCGACCAGCGAGCGGCCATGGCCGGGCATGTGCTTCATCACCGGCAGCACGCCGCCGTCCAGCAGGCCCTCGGCGGTCGCGCGCCCGAGATCGGTGACTGTCTTCGGATCGCCGCCGAAGGCACGGTCGCCGATGACGTCGTGGGCGCCGTCGAGGGCGAGGTCGAGCACTGGCAGGCAGTTGACGGTGACGCCGGCCTCGGCCAGCTCGGCTGCGATCAGGCGGGCATTCAGTCGCGTCGCCTCGATCGCTTCCTGGGGATCACGGTTGGCCAGCCGGGCAAAGCGGCCGGCGGCCGGCGCCTTCCGCCAGTGCGGCGGCTTGAACCGGGTGACGCGGCCGCCCTCCTGGTCGACCATGACCGGCG
>CAXNIC010000519.1:0-3064 GCA_964201945.1 Alphaproteobacteria bacterium | reverse complement strand
TGGGCGACGGCGTTGGAGGCCGCTCGCTTCCGTGACCCGCGGGCGACCGGGCTCGCCGGGCCCGACGAGGTCGAGAGCGTGCTGCTGGCGCGGGCGCCGCTGGGTGAGCGCACGGCGGCGAAGGTTGCTGAGATCCGATCGGCGCTGGCTGCGGGCGGGCCGACGGGCGCGGTCGAGGCGGCGCTGCTCGTCGTGGTGGCCGAGGCGCTGCATCTGGCTCCGGGCGAGGTCGAACCGAGCGGCAGCTTCGCCGACTACGGCGCAGACTCCATCATCAGCGTCGAGCTGGTGCGCCGCATCAACGCCCGCTTCGGCATCGAGCTAAAGACCACGGCCCTGTTCAACTTCGCCACCGTGCGCGATCTCGCCCGCTTCATCGAGATCGAATTCGTCGATGCGCTCGCGACGACCGCTCCGGCGCTTCGGCCCGAAGAGAATGGGTCCGTCGACCGCCGCGTCGCCGAGGCGAAGGGCAAGACGCGGCGCCTGCGCGAGCGGATCGAGGCACGGCGGCAGGCGGCCCCCGTCAACGCAGAGGCGGAATTCCTCTCCCGCGAAGCGGCGAAGAGCGGTGCCGCTCCGAACCCGGATCGAGGGACGGCGGCGACGCTGGAGCAGTTGCTGGCTCGGCTCGAGGCCGGCGAGATCGA
The DNA here is from genome assembly GCA_964201945.1 of Alphaproteobacteria bacterium. Lineage (GTDB taxonomy): Bacteria > Pseudomonadota > Alphaproteobacteria > SHVZ01 > SHVZ01 > SHVZ01. The sequence continues at coordinate 2,414 of CAXNIC010000519.1, read as the reverse complement.
TGTCGACGAGGCAATGGCGCTTGAAGTGGTGGACGATGCTTAAGCGATTTTTCGTAGCGAACCTGTTCGAGCAGCGCACCGTGTTCGTCACCGGTGGCAGCGGCACCATCAACTTCGCCATTGCCCGCGGCATGGGCTCGCTCGGCGCGCGCGTCGTGCTCGCCGGCCGTACCATCGAGAAGCTCGACGCTTGCTGCCACCAGCTCGAAGCCGAGGGAACCAAGGCGCTGGCAGTACAATGCGACGTGCAGGACTACGCTGCGCTCGAGGCGGCCCTGGCCCAGAGCGAGACGGCCTTCGGCCCGGCCGACGTCCTGGTCTGCGGCGCCGCTGCGAACTTCCCGGCGCCGGCCGAGCAGATGAGCGCGGAAGGTTTCCGGAAGGTGATCTCGACCGATCTCCTCGGCTCCTTCAACGCCGCCCGCGCCGCTTTCGCCCAGCTCAAGCGGACGCGTGGCAACATCGTTTTCGTGTCGGCGACCAATGCCATCATGCCGTTCGCCTTCCAGGCCCATGTCGGCGCCGCCAAGGCCGGCATCGACAGCCTGATGCGCGGCCTCGCGCTGGAGTGGGGCAAGTACGGCATCCGGGCGAACAGCGTGTTGCCTGGGCCGATCGAGAACACCGAGGGGCTCGGGCGCCTTTTGACCGGCGACGATGTGACGGCGCTGGCCGAATATGTGCCGATCGGCCGCTTCGGGACGGTCGAGGACGTCGCCGCAGTGACCGCGTTCCTCGCCTCGCCGATCGCCTCGCTGCTGACCGGTGCCACCCTGGTTGCGGATGGCGGGCAGTCCTTCTCCGGAAGCGCCATGCTTGCCGAAATGATGTTGAACCCATGAGGCGGCGATGACCGGACGCGGCACCACATCGGCCGCCGACGCCAGGCGACGCCGGATCTTCGCGCTCGTCGCCGAAGGCCGGCTGCCCGCCGAAGACGCGGCAGCGTTGCTGCGGGCCGGCGGCCAGGCTGAATCGCGCGGCACGGGCGAGCCGTTGGCGATCGCCGTGGTGGGCTTGGCCGCGCGATTTGCCGACGCGCCCGACACCGTCGCGTATTGGGACATGCTGCGCAGCGGCCGTGCCGCCGTCGGCCGCATGCCGTCAGGCCGCCATCCCGAAGCGGCGGCCCTGGCGCGGAGCGGTGGCTTCGTTCCTGACGCTGACGCCTTCGATCCCACCTTCTTCCGCATCTCGCCGACCGAGGCGGCGCTGATGGACCCGCAGCAGCGGCTGTTCCTGGAGCAGGCCTGGCTGGCGCTGGAGGATGCCGGGCTTGCCGGCGATCGTGCGTCCGAGCTGCGCTGCGGCGTCTATGTCGGCGCCGGGGCCGGCGACTATGGCGAAGTTCTGAAGGCGGCCGGCGTCCGCGGCAATCCGCTGGCGCTGATGGGCAACGTGCCGTCCATCCTGGCGGCGCGCATCTCCTACTTCCTGAACCTGAAGGGCCCGAGCCTTGCGGTCGACACCGCCTGCTCGTCCTCGCTGGTGGCGGTTCATCTTGCCGTCGAGGCGCTGGAGCGCGGCGAGGTCGAGGTGGCGCTGGCCGGCGGTGTTTGCGTCATCAACACGCCCGAGTTCATGCGAGCCATGGCCGAGGGCGGCATGCTGTCGCCATCGGATGCCTGCCACACCTTCGATGCGGCCGCGGATGGCTTCGCCTGCGGCGAAGGGGCGGCGGCCGTCGTCTTGAAGCCGCTGGCAGCCGCTCTCGCCGACGGCGCCCATGTCTGGGGCATCATCCGCGGCAGCGCGGTCAACCAGGATGGCCGCACCAACGGCATCACCGCGCCGAACGGCCCCTCGCAGGAGGCCTTGGAAGCCGAGCTCTATCGCCGTTACGGCCTCGATCCGCGCGGCATCTCCTATGTCGAGGCGCACGGCACCGGCACGCCGCTCGGCGACCCGATCGAGGTCGACGCGCTGACCGCCGCCTTCCGCCAGTTCACCGCCGATACCGGGTTCTGCCGGCTCGGCTCGGTCAAGACCAATATCGGCCACACGCTGACCGCGGCCGGCCTCGCCGGCCTCGCCAAGGTGCTGCTGCAGCTCCGTCACGAGACGATCGCGCCGAGCCTTCACTTCGAAACCGTCAACCCGCGCATCGACCTCAAGGTCAGCCCGTTCACGGTGCCGACCCGGGCCGAGCCATGGCCGCGGGTCGCCGGCGCGCCGCGGCGGGCGGCCGTCAGCTCCTTCGGCTTCAGCGGCACCAACGTCCATATCGTAATCGAGGAAGCGCCGGACCTTGCGCCGCGCGCGCCAGCCTCGGGCCCGTTCCCGATTGCGATCTCCGCCCGGACCGAGGCAGCCCTGAAGCGCCGGGCAGCGGCCATCAGAGTCGCGGTGACGGCGACGCCGGAGATGGAGCTGCGCGACCTCTCATTCACGTTGTCGTCCGGCCGCGCCCGACT
>CAXNIC010000518.1:0-3069 GCA_964201945.1 Alphaproteobacteria bacterium | reverse complement strand
GGTCGCGATTATCTCACCCGGCTGATCTACGGTGCCCGCATCTCGCTCCTGATCGGATTCTCCGCGGCTCTCGTCTCGGGCCTGATCGGCACCCTGCTCGGCATTGCCGCGGGATATTTCGGCGGGCGCGTCGACCTCGCCGTCACTTTCCTGGTCTCGGTGCGCCTGTCGATGCCGGTAGTGCTGGCGGCGTTGGCGGTGGTCTCGCTGGTCGGCGGCTCGCTGCCAGTGCTGATCGCCGTCATCGGACTCCTGAACTGGGATCGTTTCGCCGTGGTCATGCGCAGCGCCACCCAGCAGGTTAGGAACCTCGACTACATCGTCGCGGCGCGCTCGGTCGGATGCTCGAACGTTCGGATCCTTTTCACCGAGGTGCTGCCGAACGTCGCGAGCCAGCTGATCGTCGTCGCCACGCTGGAGATGGCGCATGCCATCCTGCTGGAGGCGGCCTTGAGCTTCCTCGGTCTCGGCGTCCGGCCGCCGCTGCCCTCCTGGGGGCTGATGGTCGCCGAGGGCAAGAACCACCTGCTGTTCGAGCCCTGGATGGTGGCGATTCCTGGCACGGCGCTGTTCCTGCTGCTGCTCGCGATCAACCTGATCGGAGACGGCATCCGCGATGTCACCGCCCCCGACGCCCGCGGCTGAAGGCGACTGTATCGGCGTCCGTCGCATTTGCTTGATCACCGCTGACAACGCCCGGAGAATGCCCCCGAACGGCGACTTGCGGGGCATGGGATGAGAAACGACGAAGTCTGGCAGGCACGGGTCGATCTGGCCGTCATCTGCCGCTGGGCCTATCGCCTCGGATTCCAGAGCGGCGTCGGCAATCACTTCAGCCTGATGGTGCCGGGGTCAGAGGATCAGTTCCTGGTGACGCCGGAAGGCTTCTACTGGTCGGAGGTGACCGCCTCCAACCTCGTCATCTGCGACCTCGACGGCAAGGTCGTCGAGGGGCCGAACAAGGTGGATGCGACCGCCTTCTACCTGCATGCGCCGGTGCACAAGGCGAACCCGGCGGCCAAGTGCGTGCTGCACACGCATATGCCAAACACCACCGCGCTCTGCATGATCAAGGGCGCCCGGCTGGAGCCGGCGCATCAGAGCGCCTTGGGCTATGTCGGTCGCACCGCCTATGACGAGCACTATGGCGGCCTCGCGCTCAGCTGGGAGGAGGGGACGCGGGTCGCCGAAGCCCTCGGTCCGGACAACCACACTATCCTGCTCCGCAACCACGGCCCCCTGGTCGTCGGCCCGACCGCGGCCGAGGCCTTCACCCGCCTCGAGTTCCTGGAAGAGCTGTGCAAGTGGCAGATCCTGGCGATGCAGACCGGCCGGCCGCTCCAGCATGTCGAGCCCGAAGTTCATGCCGACGTCATGCGCCGGGTCGACCAGGGGGGCGCCACCTACGCCGCCCTCCAGCTCGCGGCGATGAAGCGCGTGCTGGACAAGCAGGAACCCGACTACAAGAACTGACACGCGTCCAGACGTCCCACCGCCCGTCATCCATCGGAGATCCCCATGCGTGCGCGTATTCGTGACACCGAGATCTATTTCGACGTCGAAGGCGCCGGCTTGGTGCCCGACGGGCCGCGCATGCGCGAGAAGCCGGTGGCGTTCATCATCCATGGCGGGCCCGGCGGTGACCACAGCGGCTTCAAGCCGGGAATGAGCCCGCTCGCTGAAAAGATGCAGCTGGTCTATTTCGACCACCGCGGCCAGGGCCGCTCGGCCAGCGGCGATACGTCGAAGTACAATCTGGATGAGAACGTCGAGGACATGGAGGCGCTTCGTCTCCATCTCGGCCTCGGCCCCATCGTCAGCATCGGCACCAGCTATGGCGGCATGGTCGCCCAGGCGCATGCGGCGCGCTACCCGGCCTCGGTCTCGCACCTGATCCTGATCGTCACGGCGTCGCATGCCGGCTTCAATTCGCGCGCCCGCCAGATCGTCGCCGAGCGTGGCTCGCCCGAGCAGAAAGCGGTCTGTGACGACCTCTGGTCAGGCAGGCTCGATTCGGTCGAGAAGATGCGCCGCTTCTACGACCTGATGGGGCCGATGTATTCGCGCAAGTTCGATCCGGTCGCCGCCAAGGCCGGGCGCGAGCGCGGCATCCTCTCGCCGGATGCAATGCAGAAGGCCTTCGCCCCCGGCGGCTTCCTGCAGAGCTACGACCTAAGGCCGGAGATGAAGAACATCACCGCGCCGACGCTGATCCTGGCCGGACGCCACGACTGGATCTGCCCGCCGGAGTTCTCCGAGGAGATCCACCGGCTGATCCCGGGCTCGGATCTCCGGATTTTTGAGGAGAGCAGCCACTCGATCCGCGGCGACGAGCCTCAATTGCTCAACGACGCCATCGCTGGATTCGTCGTCTACAAGAAGCGGCGCTGACTTAGACGGTTTCTTGTCGGCCGGTCGCGATGCTGCGTTCGGCCGCCGCGAGGACACGGACGACCTCCAGGCCGAACTCGACGTCGCAACGGTGTTTCCGCTCGCCCTTCCGGATGTTGGCGGCGAGTTCGCCGGCGGCTATGGAAAGTGCCTTTGGCCGCTCGAAGGTCGGCAGCGGCAGCACGTAGTTCTCGCCGTTCGTCAGCAGGCGATACTCGCTGACCGTTTTCGCCGGGTCGACATGGAGGGCGAGCGACACTTCCGAAACCGCGCCGCCCCGGTGGGTCGCGGTGAAGACCGTGATGCGGCCCGGGCGATGCTCCGCCGAGACCCGCTCGATCGGTCCGAGGATTGCCAGCAGCGCCGCGAGGACATGCGGGGCGAGGTCCCAGAGCGCGCCGTTGTCCTGCTGGCGCCAGACCGATCTCTCATAGGGGCTGCCCGGCAAGAGGGCATCGGTGTGCTGGGTCACCTTGGCGCCGGTCCATGAACGGCCGCTTGCTGCCTGGAGCGACTGCTCGAAGTCCGGAACGAAGCGCCGGGTGAAGAAGACCACTGTCGAGATGGCGCTGCGGGACGCGGCGGCCACGATCTTCTCGGCGCTCTCGACCGTCGGTGCGATCGGCTTCTCCAGCAGAAGGTGCCTGCCGGCATCCGCGGCGATCACGGCGAGCTCGG
>CAXNIC010000517.1:0-3079 GCA_964201945.1 Alphaproteobacteria bacterium | reverse complement strand
GCGGTACTCGGCCAGCGCCGGGATCGCGTCCATCTTGATCGGGTCTTCCGACCACAGCGGCTCGTAGGGTTTCAGCGCGCGCGCGATCTTGAGGGCGGCAGTCAGACCCCACATCGAATGCAGCTCGGCCGCGACCTCGATCTTGTCGCCGACGGCCTTCCGGATGCGATCGAAGGGCTGCATCGCCACCTTGAGGTCGGCAGCCGCGATGTCGATGCCGCCGGTGCGCGCGGCGAAGGGATCGACCGGCCAGATCTTCATCGCCTGGAAGCCTTCCTCGATCAGGCTCTGGGCCAGCTCCTCGGGCCGATGGACGAAGTTCATCTGATCGTCATAGGGGCCGTTCGGCGTCGGCGCCGGCTCCCACGGCACATACTCGGTACGCGTCGCGCCCTTGGCGTTGTAGCTGTAGCCGGCGCAGGTGTTGTAGGCGCGGATCTTCTCGCGGCTGAGGCCGCCCAGAAGCTGATGAATCGGCTGGCCGGTCACCTTGCCGAAGAGATCCCAGAGCGCGATGTCGATGGCGGAAGCCGCCCGCACCTCGGCCGAGGTGCTGCCATAGCCCAGATAGTTCTGCAGCAGATGGCGCGAATGCCGCTCGATCGCCAGCGGATCGGCGCCGAGGAGGTAGGGCGCGACCTGGTCGTGGAGATATGCGGCAACCGTGTCTGCGCCGCGGAAGCTCTCGCCGAGGCCGATCAGGCCTTCGTCGGTATGGACGCGGACCCAGAGGAGATTGCGGCGATCCGGAACCTGGACCGTCTCGAGAGCGGTGACCTTCATCCGGGGAATCCTCGAGTCAGGCGGCGGTGCGGGTAAGCCGGCGAACGCGGGCCTGCATGTAAGTCCAGGCGAGCGTGGTAGCGACGCGGTGGAGCCGCCCCTGGGGATCGAGGCCGATCGCCTTGAACGCCATGGCGAGGCCGCGCTCGACATGCGGACGGCGATAGACCGCATAGGCGCGGCGCGCGTAGGCGCGGTTGGAATGATCGTGGTCGTAGTCGCCGTTCTCGTTGGCGGCATGCCAGGCGAACGCCAGCTCGTCATCCTCCGACTCGGTGATGCGGCCGGCGGCAACGCGGAGGCGCCCCCAGAAGCCCAGCCCCTCGCGGACGACGTAGCGGTCCAGATGCGTATAGAAGAGCTTGTAATGGCGGAGCTCGTCGGCGGCGATCTTCCGGCAGATCGCCTGGAACACCGGCTCTTCCGCCTGGTCGGCCAGCGCCGTGTAGTAGGAGCTGGTGCCGACCTCGACCATGCAGCGCGCGACCAACTCGCCGGCCCGGCTGCCGCGGACGGAATCGGCGGCATCCAGCGGCAGCTTGATCACGTCCGCGAAGCGGGTAAAGGCGTCGTCGAAGTCGAAGCTGGGATCGGCGAGGCAGGCCCAGCGGCCGAGCGCCATGCCGTGCTGGATCTCTTCCGCGCCCCAGGTGCGGGCGGCGGCCTGCATCTCGGGATCATCGGCGAAGACGTTGCAGAGATACGTGGCGTAGTCGCCGCCGTTGCGCTCGACCAGGCTCGCCGCCTTGGCAACGGCGAGCAGGTCGGCGTCGACCTTGGACGGCTCGAACCGTTCCCAGGGAATGTCGTCGAGGGTCCAGCGGGACATGGCGGAAATATGAAGGGCCGCCCTTACCGGAGCAAGGCGGCCCCGGTTAAAAATCAGGGATAACGGGTGCTTAGGCGGCGGCCTTCAGCTCGGCGTCGGCAGCCTCGAGGGCTTCGGTGATCTGGGCCCGCTCGGTATCGGACTTGGCGGCGGCGAGATCGTCCTTCAGCGCCTTGACCCGGGTCTCGACCGCGGCCCGGTCGATGTCGGCGACCAGCACCGCCCGCTCGGCCAGCACCGTCAGACGCTCGGGCGTCACCTCGGCGAAGCCGCCGGCGACGAAGATCCGTTCCTTGACCTTGCCGCCCTCATAGACCTCGAGCACGCCGGGCTTCAGCGTCGAGAGGAAGGGCGCATGCCGGGGGAGCACGCCGAACAGGCCTTCGCTTCCCGGCACCACCACCATCTCGACCTGCTCCGAAAGAAGCAGGCGCTCCGGCGTGACCAGCTCGAACTGGGTGGTCTCGGCCATGATCAGGCGACCTCGGCCGCCATCTTCTTGGCCTTGGCGACTGCCTCTTCGATCGTGCCGACCATGTAGAAGGCGGCCTCGGGCAGGTCGTCATAGTCGCCGGCGACGATCCCCTTGAAGCCCTTGATGGTGTCTTCGAGGCTGACCAGCACGCCCGGCGTGCCGGTGAAGACCTCGGCGACATGGAAGGGCTGGGAGAGGAAGCGCTGGATCTTGCGGGCGCGGGCGACGGTGAGCTTGTCCTCTTCGGAGAGCTCGTCCATGCCCAGGATCGCGATGATGTCCTGCAGCGACTTGTAGGTCTGCAGCACGCGCTGTACGTCGCGGGCGACTTTGTAGTGGTCGTCGCCGACGACGCGGGGATCGAGAATGCGCGAGGTCGAGTCGAGCGGATCGACCGCCGGGAAGATGCCGAGCTCGGCGATCTGGCGCGACAGCACGGTGGTCGCATCCAGGTGCGCGAACGAGGTGGCCGGCGCCGGGTCGGTCAAGTCGTCGGCGGGCACGTAGATGGCCTGCACCGAGGTGATCGAGCCCTTCTTGGTCGAGGTGATGCGCTCCTGCAGCGTGCCCATGTCGGTCGCCAGCGTCGGCTGATAGCCCACCGCCGAGGGGATGCGGCCCAAGAGCGCCGACACCTCGGAGCCTGCCTGGGTAAAGCGGAAGATGTTGTCGATGAAGAGGAGCACGTCCTGGCCCTCTTCGTCGCGGAAGTACTCGGCGAGCGTCAGACCCGTCAGGCCGACACGGGCGCGCGCACCCGGCGGCTCGTTCATCTGGCCGTACACCAGCGCCACCTTCGAACCCGGGCCGTCGAGCTTGATGACGCCCGACTCGATCATCTCATGATAGAGGTCGTTGCCCTCGCGGGTGCGCTCGCCGACGCCGGCGAACACCGACACGCCGCCATGCGCCTTCGCGACGTTGTTGATCAGCTCCATGATCGTCACGGTCTTGCCGACGCCGGCGCCGCCGAACAGGCCGATCTTGCCGCC
>CAXNIC010000516.1:0-3108 GCA_964201945.1 Alphaproteobacteria bacterium | reverse complement strand
TAGGTGCGGACGAATAGCTTCTTGGCCAAGGTTTTCCTGGATACCCTTCGAGGCGCCTCTAATCCGCGTCCGGCGCTCAGGATGGCCTGCTCCCGTGACGATAAGATGTCGCTTGAAACCTAGCATTCCGGGGGTCGCCGTCAAGGCCGGGGGGCTTGCGAATGCGCGACCGTAGCGTGTAGGGCTTTTCTGAGAAGCGCGAGCGAGGGAGGAAATGGTGGTCCGGATCTGGGGTCGAACCAATTCGTCGAACGTCCAGAAGGTGTTGTGGGCGGCCGACGAGGTCGGCATGAAATACGAGCGGATCGACGCCGGCGGCGCCTTCGGCGTGGTCAAGGAGCCGAAATACCTGGCGATGAACCCGAACGCGCTGGTTCCGACCGTCGAGGACGGCGACCTGGTGCTGTGGGAATCGAACACCATCGTGCGCTACCTCGCCGCCAAATACGGCAAGTCGACGCTGTGGATCGACGATCCGGGCAGGCGGGCGCTGGCCGAGAAGTGGATGGACTGGGGCTTCACGCTCGGCGGACCCAACGGCCCGCTCTTCTGGGGCTACATCCGCACGCCGCCGGACAAGCGCGATCCCGCCGCCCTCGAAGCCGCCCGGGTCAAGGCGATCGAGCTCTGGACCATCGTCGAGGCCCAGCTCGCCAACCAGCCCTACATCGCCGGCAAGGAGTTCTCGATCGGCGACATCGGGCTCGGCGTCTTCGTCCATCGCTGGCATCAGTTCCCGATCGAGCGCGGCAACCTGCCGAACCTCGCCGCCTACTACGAACGGCTGAAGGCGCGGCCGGCCTATGCGAAGCATGTAGCGCTGCCGCTGACCTGATAGGAACTTGTCACGCATCTTGGGGCTTAGGGGACGATACCCGGGAGACCGCCATGGTGACCAAGTCGAAGCGCGTGATGCGCGCCAAGCCTAAGCGCGCCGTGGCCGCCAAGGCCAAGCGCGCGACAACGGGGAAGACGAAGCGTGCGGCGATCGCCAGGCCGAAACGCCGGGCGACCTCGAGGACGATGCGGGCGGCGACCGCCAGGGCGGAAATGCTGATCCGCCGTCCCGTCGCCGATGTGTTCATCGCCTTCGTCGACCCGCTCATCACGTCCAATTTCTGGTTCACCAGGGGCAGCGACCGCCTTCACATGGGCAAGACGGTCCGCTGGGAGTGGGAGATGTATGGCTTCTCTCTCGATGTCGAGGTCAAGGCGGTCGACGAGAACCGGCGGATCCTGATCGAGTGGCCGGGCGCTGCCGGACCGACGATGGTCGAATGGACCTTCACCTCGCGCCCCGACAACACCACCTTCGTCTCCATCTCGAACACGGGCTTCAAAGGCAGCGACAAGCAGATCCTCGCCGAGGCGATCGGCTCGACGGAGGGTTTCGCGCTGGTCCTGGCCGGAGCGAAGGCATTCCTGGAGCACGGCATCACCCTGGAGCTGGTGTCGGATCGCTTCCCCGACGGCTTGCCCGCCCACTAAGTCCTTGTGTTCCTAAGCGGCGCGCGGCAGGTTCCGCCGCCTCTAAAGCAGGAGTTTCCGCCGTGCGTGCCGAGACCGAGCAGACCGTCGCCGAGATCAAGCAGTCGCTGGAACTGCTGAGGAGGTCTCTTTGACTGGGATAAAGCGAGCCGTCGTCTCGACGAGCTGAACCGGGGCGCCGAGGATCCGGCGCTCTGGAACGACCCGGCCAAGGCGCAGGCGCTGATGCGCGAGCGCACCCAGCTCGAGAAGTCGCTCGGCGACATCCGCCAGATCGAGCGCGGGCTCGACGACGCGGTCGGCCTGATCGAGCTGGCGGAGGCGGAGAACGATCAGGGGACCCTGGCCGAGGCCGAGGCCGAGCTCACCCGGGTCGCGGCGCTGGCCGCCAAGAAGCAGCTGGAAAGCCTGCTCTCCGGCGAGGCCGACGCCAATGACTGCTACCTCGAGATCCATGCCGGCACCGGCGGCACCGAGGCCCAGGACTGGGCGTTGATGCTGCTCCGCATGTACACGCGCTGGGCCAACGCCAAGGGCTACAAGACCGAGTTCGTCGAGGAGAGCCCGGGCGAAGAGGCCGGCATCAAGTCGACGACGATCAAGATCATCGGCCCGAACGCCTATGGCTGGCTCAAGACCGAGTCCGGCGTCCACCGCCTCGTCCGCATCTCGCCCTTCGATTCACAGGCGCGCCGGCACACCAGCTTCGCCTCGGCCTGGGTCTTCCCGGTGATCGACGACACCATTGAGGTCGAGGTCCAGGACAAGGATCTGCGGATCGACACCTATCGCGCCTCGGGCGCGGGCGGTCAGCACGTCAACAAGACCGAAAGCGCCATCCGCATCACCCATATCCCGACCGGCATCGTTGTCGCCTGCCAGACCGACCGCTCCCAGCACCGGAACCGCGCGATGGCGATGGACATGCTGAAGGCGCGGCTCTACGAGGCCGAGTTGCAGAAGCGGGAAGCGGTGGCGGCGAAGGAGGCTGAATCGAAGTCCGACATCGGCTGGGGCCACCAGATCCGCTCCTATGTGCTGCAGCCCTATCAGATGGTGAAGGACCTCCGGACCGGCGCCGAGACCGGCAATTCCGGCGCGGTGCTGGATGGCGACATCGACCGCTTCCTCGAGGCATCGCTGGCCCAGCGCCTCGTCGGCAAGGCCGGCGCGGCGGCTTAGGGACATGACCCAATCGCCCGCTCCCGGCCTGACGCCGATCGAGGAGGTGAAGCGCCTCACCGGCCTCGAATTCCTGAAGGGGATCATGGAGGGGCGGCTGCCGCCGCCGCCGATCGCCCATCACCTGGGCTTCACCCTGACCGAGATCGAGGAGGGGAGGGCGCTGTTCGTCGGCACGCCGGACTTCACGGTCTACAACCCGATCGGCTCGGTCCATGGCGGCTACATCGCGACGCTGCTGGACTCGGCGATGAGCTGCGCCGTGCAGACGACGATCCCGGCCGGTTCGGGCTACACCACGGTCGAGATCAAGGTGAACTTTGTGCGGGCCGTCACAGACAAGACCGGGCCGGTTCGTGCAGAAGGTCGGATCATCAGCGCCGGGAAGCGGATCGGAACCTCCGAAGGCCGCCTGACCGACGGCCAGGGCAGGCTCCT
>CAXNIC010000515.1:0-3111 GCA_964201945.1 Alphaproteobacteria bacterium | reverse complement strand
ACCGTATCGAGCGGCTGATCGGTCATCTGAAGATCAACCGCGCCATCGCCACCCGATACGACAAGCTCGCCAGATCGTTCCTCGATATGCTCTATTTAGCGGCGCTCCGACGCCTCTTGCGTCACGCTACTTTGTAAACACCACCTAGGATGCGCCGATCGCGTAATGCGGGCATGGTATGCGCCGGGCCAGGATTCTTCTCGTCGACGACAACAAGGTGAACCGCAAGCTTCTGGCCGCCGTGCTCGAAGCCGACGGCTACCGCGTGGAAGAGGCGGGAAGCGGCCGCGAAGCCGTTGAAGGAGTGAGGCTGCTGTCCTACGACCTCGTGCTGATGGACGTTCAGATGCCGGACATGGACGGTGTCGAAGCCACGGCCGCGATCCGGTCGCTGGGTGGGCGCCGCGCGGACGTCCCGATCGTCGCGATCAGCGGCGACATCGGCGATGATATCGCGGAGCGCTGCCGGGCGGCGGGGATGAACGACCACTTGGGCAAGCCGGTCAATCCCGAGACGCTGCAGCGGGTCGTCGCCCAGTGGACCCGGCCGGCAGGCGAGGGCGGGCAGGCGAGGCCGGCGGCTCCGGGGAGCGGCTCGGGACAGGGCGAGACGCCGCTGCTCGGCGGGCTTGCCGCCCATCTCAGCGGCGCGGCGCTGCTGCCGATCATCGATGAATTCTCTGAAGGCGCGGCCGCGCGCGTGGCTGAGATCGAGAGGGACGCGAGCGCAGGAGACCTCGATCGGGTTCGGAGGATCGCCCATGATCTGAGCGGCTCGGCTGCGAATCTGGGGCTCACGGGCCTCAGCCGGCTGGCCCGATCGATCGAAATCGCCAGCAGCGAGTCGGATGTCGCGACGGTGAGGCGCCTGGTCGCCGCCGTGCCGGACCTGCTGCGCCAGGTGCTCGCCGATCTGGCGAGGACCCGAGCGGCGGCGGCAGCGGGTGGGCCGTCGCGGAGTGCCGCAGCCGGCGACGACATTCACCCCGGCGGACCGTAGCGCCAGCGATGGCAAGCGGTCTCATAATGGTTGTCGAAGACGAGCCGACGCAGCGCCGCGCCTATGTGGATGCGCTGAAGGCGCGCGGCTTCCTGGTCGTCGGCGCGTCCACGGGAGAGGAGGCGTCCCGTCTCTTCCCCCAGTACATGCCGCGGCTGGTCATCCTGGACGTCAATCTGCCGGGCATCGGTGGAACCGAAGTCTGCCGGCGGATTCGGCGCCAGCACGGGCGGGCGGTCACGGTCATTTTCATCACCAGCAACGATCGCCTCGAGATCCTGCACGAGTGTATCGAGGCGGGCGGCGACGACTTCCTGATCAAGGGCGTCACCATCAACGGCGTCCTCGAACGGGTCAGCTACTGGATGCACGCGCCGGCCCGAAGCCTGCAGCCGGGGCAGCGGAACAGCATCCTGAAGAACGTGAAGACGAAGATCGATCTCGATGCGCCGCCTAAGGCTGCGCCTTTCGATCCGACTCCTGAGAAAAGCTGGCGCACGCTGACGCCCGAAAGCGACGAGGTGGTCGAAACCCTGACCCACTTCATCCGCGCCGCCAGGTCGCAGGCGCCGAACGGCTTCGGCCGCACGGTCGATCAGAAGCTTTACATCCTGGGGTATATCGCCGGTGTGGTGAACTTCGTCGCCAACTCCAGCATGATGCTGAAAATCAGGTTCCTCGACTACCTGAAGGCCACCCTGCACTGGTCGGGGGTGCTCGACTCGGACGATGTCGATGACCTCGTCGACTCCTGGCACACCTTCTACGGCCAGCCGACCTTCGAGGCCGCAGGGAAGCACGGTGAACAAGATTACCACAACTGGAAGACCGACCGGGTGCCCCCGCCCAGCCTGATGGACTTCGCCCGTGACCCGGCGACGTTCTAGGCCGGGACGCCTGTCCTTCGATCAGCGCGACTTCCAGAAAATTAACCAAGAATTAAACGTTGATCCTCCATTTTGGGATGGCGGCACCTGCCGGAAGTTTTTACAGTGCGATGGGAAACTGGCATTTTCCATTTAGTTGTAACGAACGCGTTGCATCCGGGCGGAGGGCCGCCGCGGCGGCCCTGGAATGCGGATCAGAGGTAGTCAGGTCGTGAAGGCTGCGGAACAGCGTCTCCCGGAACCGGCACAAGCCGATACGTCCTATGCCGCGGCCGGTCTTCCGGACTCGCGGGCGCGCTATGCCGGCTTCATGCTCGTCGTGATGATCGCGCTGGCGATCCTCAGTCAGTTCTATCGCTCGTCGAACGGCGTCATCGCCCCCGATCTGATGCACGAGCTCAGTGTCGACATCGGTGACATCGGTTGGTCGTCGGGCTCCTTCTTCGTCATTTTCGCCCTCCTTCAGATTCCGATCGGCGTGCTCTTCGATCGCTACGGCGTCAGGCGCGTGGTCTCGACGATGCTGATCTTCGCCATCATCGGCTCGTGTCTGTTTTCCTTCGCTCAGTCGGTCGGGCTGCTGGTGGTCGGCCGCTTCCTGATCGGCCTCGGCTTCGCCGGCGGCATGGCCGGATCTCTGGTCGTGCTGTCTCGCTGGCACGCGTCTTCGGGCTTCACGCGCGCGATGACGCTGCTGTTCGCTTTCGCCAATATCGGCAGCCTGCTTGCGACCCTGCCTCTCGCGATGGCGACGGACTGGGTCGGCTGGCGGACGACGTTCCTGGCCCTGGGCGGGATCACCGGTGTCGTCGCCGTGCTGTTCTTCGCGGTCGTGCGCGACATGCCCGACGATACGGCAGACCAGGCGCGGCGCCCGCTGACTCTTGGCGAGTCGGTCCGTGGCATCGCCGAGGTCTTCCGCGTTCCCGGCCTCCTCACGGTCATGCCGATGATCGCGATCGGCTATGCCTCGATCGTCACCATCGTCGGTCTCTGGGGCGGTCCCTATCTGCACGACGTCTATGAGCTCGACGGCGTCGCCCGCGGCAATCTGCTGTCGATCATGGCGATCGCTCTCGTCTGTCAAATCGCTTTCAACCGTGACCCCCTTTTCGCGTCCAATTCCGACCCCTCTGGGCGGGGAGGAATGGGCTTATCCGCGTAGTGCATAGGGGGGACCCGCGCCCGTAGCGCAGCGCCCCCGGCGTTGCGCGTAGCGGAGGG
>CAXNIC010000514.1:0-3128 GCA_964201945.1 Alphaproteobacteria bacterium | reverse complement strand
TCGACGATCTCCTTGTCGAAGTCCTCGCCGCCGAGGAAGGTGTCGCCGTTGGTCGACTTGACCTCGAAGACGCCGTCGCCGATCTCGAGCACGGACACGTCGAAGGTGCCGCCGCCCAGGTCATAGACCGCGATGGTGCCGGTCTTCTTCTTCTCGAGGCCATAGGCCAGCGCGGCCGCCGTCGGCTCGTTGATGATGCGCAGCACCTCGAGGCCGGCGATCTTGCCGGCGTCCTTGGTCGCCTGGCGCTGAGAGTCGTTGAAGTAGGCCGGCACGGTGATGACCGCCTGCGTCACCTTCTCGCCGAGATACGCCTCGGCGGTCTCCTTCATCTTCTGCAGAGTGAAGGCGGAGATCTCAGACGGGCTGTATTTCTTGCCGTCGGCCTCGACCCACGCGTCGCCGTTGGTGTGCTTGACGATCTTGTAGGGGACCAGGCCCATGTCCTTGGCCACCATCGGGTCCTCGAAGCGCCGGCCGATCAGGCGCTTGACCGCGTAGACGGTGTTGGTCGGGTTGGTGACGGCCTGGCGCTTGGCCGACTGGCCAACCAGACGCTCGCCGCCGTCGGTGAACGCGACGATCGACGGGGTGGTGTTGGCGCCCTCGGCGTTCGGGATCACCTTGGGGGTCTTGCCCTCCATGATCGCGACGCAGGAATTGGTGGTGCCGAGGTCGATACCGACGACTTTGCTCATGCTCTCATCCTTTTCGCTGGGCGAGCGCCTGGCGGCCCCGTTAAGGCAACCGCGCCGGCTCCCCGATGTGCAGTCGTGAATGGCGGCTTTCCGGACGGAAAGACGCCAAAGTTTCAAGGGCTATATAGTGGGCAGCCCCCGCACCTGCAACATCCCAGGACCCCGGGACGTAAGACATTTGTAGGGTCTGGAGGCCCTCTTGAGGGCAGCCCGGCGCCTGCGAGGGCCTACTGGGGGCCGAGGCCGGTGAGGCGGATGCCGACGTCGGCGATCCACAGCACGGCCGAGGTGGTGGCGGTGACCCGCGCGAACTGGACATAGGTGCTGCGGAGAACCTCGCCGAAGATCGCCTGGGCGCGGGGCTCGGGCAGGTCGTGCTGCTTGCCCAGCAGCAGCCACACCTCGGTCCGCCGGTAGTTTCGGGTCGGCGCCTCCGCCGCCTTCAGCATCAGGATCGCCGCGGTCACCAGGAACAGGATGGCGCCGGAGCGGAGCGCGAGCCCGGGCCAGGCCAGAAGCGCGAACATGAAGGTGATGATGGCGAGCAGGCCGAACAGGCAGGCGCGCCCGATGGAGACCACCGCCAGCTCGCGGATCCGATCATAGCTGTTCATGCGCGCCTCCTTTGCGCTGCTGAAACGTGCGGGAGCGCAGGTCGATCCGCAAGCGCTCGCGCGACCTCGACCGATCACAAGCCGGAGCAGGACTAAAAGCGGAACGGCGACGGCCGCGGTCGCCGGTTTTCTTGGGCGAGGCCCCAGGTTCGTGCGATGCTGCGAGGTGCCGCAACGTGCGGCGCAGGACAGGCTCGGTCATGGGACTATTTGACATTTTCCGTCGGCGTCCGGCCATCCGCGATGCCGCCACCCTGGCCGATTTCATCGACCAGAACGCCGCGTTCGTGGCGCAGAAGGGCATCTACGAGTATTCCCGCGCGCGCGCCGGGCACTATGCGAAGGTCCTGTTCCGCGAGCCGGAGTTCCGCGACGCCAGCGATCGGTCGCGCTGGCAGGCCTTCCCCCTAGGCCTCGCCATGGTGGGCGAGGTGGCCGCGGGCGTGCTGAGCACGGCCAGGCCCGAAGATCGCCCCGCCCTGGTCGATGCGGTCCGCGTGCTCACGCTCGGGGTCTTCGACCGCCATCCCGTGCATGCGGGGCTAGGCCCGGCGGTCTGGCAGGAGCTGCGCGAGGAGCTGGAGCGAGACCTTCAGCGCGTCGGGCTGCATGCGCCGAAATGGGCCAAGGACGTGCCGGCGCCCTTTGCCGAAAAATACGTCGGCCTGATGCCGATCCACCCGACGCTGCGCGGCCGGGACGCGCCGACCATCCACAACTATCTCCGCGTGACGATGTGCAACATCCACGACGAGCTGACCAAGCGGATCGACGCGGCGGCCGTCATCGACTCCATGCGCGAGGGGGTACGCGACGTGGTTTTGACGCGCGCCTGAGCCGCGTGGCTCAAGCCGTCAGAGCTTGAATTCGATGAAGTTCCCGGCGGCCGGCAGGGTGAGCAGGCCGCAGCCGGCGAGCCAGATCCAGAGCGAGACGTCGCTCGACTCCTCACCCGATCCGGCGAACCGCTCGTAGAGCGCGGCCGGGATGCCGCCGATGATGATGGTCGCGGTCGAAACCATCAGCGAGGAGAACATCAGGGTCAGCCCGACACTGCCGAACAGCAGCGCCGGCGCCAGGATCTGGACGTGGATCAGCGCGAACAGGACCCAGAGCTGGTTGAACAGCCCGTTGATCACGCCGAAGAGGGCGATGCCGACATAGTAGAGGGTGCGGTCCATGGTTCAGCCCGCCTTCGGAACGAGGCCGAGGAGCAGGAACAGGTAGAGCAGTCCCACTCTCAGCCAGAACAGCCAGACCACGCCGAAGAGCCAGAGTACGACCGGCGCGACCGCCCTCGGGGTCACGACGGCGATGGCGGCGATGAACGGGTCGGTGACGCGGCAGAAGAACCGCCAGATGTAGTTCTTCGAATCCGGCTCGACGATCAGGCTCAGCAGCACGCGGCCGAGCAGCGTGTACATCACCGCGGCCAACACGAAGTTGGGCAGGTGGAAGGTCCAGTTATCGATGAGGTTCGACGCGTCCACGGCTCTCGTTCGGTCTCACTCGTTTGGGGTCGGCGTGTCGGGCCGCATCCAATCACACGGGAGCGGGGAGCGGCACCCCCTAAAAAGAAGCGGGGCCCCGAAGGGCCCCGCTCCCAGCTTGCGCGAGTGGTGCGCGTTCAGACTTTTTCTTCGAGAACCGTGCGGCCACGCGGCTTCCGGATCTCGTCGACATAGGCCTGCATTTCCGCAGACGGCTCCTTGCCCATCAGGCTGACGACGTAGATGACCAGGAAGCCGAGAGGCATGCCCAACAACCCGCAATTGATGTTGTTGAGATCGAACCAGCCGACCTTGTTGGCCAACGG
>CAXNIC010000513.1:0-3135 GCA_964201945.1 Alphaproteobacteria bacterium | reverse complement strand
CGGTGGGGCCGGTCTGGATCGGCACTTCGCCCGAGACGTTGTCGACGCCGCGGCTGACCCGCTGGCCGAGCCAGTAGTCGTCTTCCTTGCCGAGCAGGTGGAGGTTGCGCGCCAGCACCTCTTCGCTCTTGTCCATCATCTCCTTCGGGCTCATGCCGGGATCGATGCGGACATAGCGGAGCGAGCGGTAGAAGCGGTCGATGTGCTCCTGCAGCTTGAAGACCTTGTGGCCGAAGGTCCGGGTCATGTCGAAGACGGCGTCGCCGTACTTGTAGCCGCGGTCGCGGAACGACACGCGGACGTCGCTCTCCGGCAGGATCTGGCCATTGAGATAGGCGACGCGCTGATTGGCGAGGGCAGTCATGGCATGTCCTTGAGCTGGAGAGGTCAGAAGCGCGGGGCCGAGGGTGTCTCGGCGATCTCGCGGATGAGCTTGGAAAGGATGGCTTCGCCGAACTGCTCGAACGAGCGGGCGACCACCATGAAGGCGCCGGGACCGCCGATCACGTCGGTCTCGTAGTAGACGTCGAGATTGGCGTCGGCGGGGAAGCCGAAGGTCGGGCGATCGTTGATGATCGGCAGGCCGTTGATGACGATGCCCCGGGCGACCGCCTCGTTGCGGGCGAGATGCGCCGGCCGCCCGTCGTTGTTGCGGCCGTCGCCGGAGATGTCGATCACCAGGCGTTCGCCCTCGTAGCCGCCGCGGCCGAACAGCTTCACCGAATAGTCGATGGCGCCGGAGATCGAGGTGCGGCTGTGCGCCTGGATCGGCATTTCCGCGAGCTTGCCGGCGAAGGCGTTGGCGGAGGCCGTGTCCTTGATCAGAGTCCAGTCGATCAGCGTGAACTGCAGGCTGGCAGCCGCCCATTCGACATAGCAGATCGCGATGCGCCCATGGTTCCCGGACTGGATCGCCTGGATGACGCGGGGATCGGTCAGAGCCTGGACATAGCCTTCGCGCTGGAGACGCGCTTCGTCCGCGTCGATCGAGCGCGAGACGTCGACCGCGAGGATGAGTTCGAGGTCCACGGGAAGCGCTGCGGCGGGAGAAGCCGTCAGAAGGAAGGCGAGGAGCGCGAGGATCCGCCGCATGGGAGAAGCCTAGCGCAGCCGGATGGGGGCTGTCATGCTGCGCAGACAGATAAGGTATTTTGCGGGAGACGACGGGTGCCGGGGAAACCCAAGGCGCAAGCTGACGAGTCGGCAGTGCTGACCGCCAATCGCGAGTTCTACCGGGCGTTCCGCACCCGCGACGTCGGTGCGATGGAGGCGCTGTGGGCGGAGGCGGCCGGCCTCGTCTGCGTGCATCCCGGATGGGAGGCGCTGACCCGGCGCTCGGAGATCCTGGAAAGCTGGCGCGGCATCCTCGAAAGCGCCGACACGCCGCCGATCCGCTGCCAGGACGAGAGCGTGCGCTTCGTCGGCGAGACCGCGGTCGTCCTCTGCACCGAGATGATCGGCGACCGGGCGCTGGTGGCGACCAACATCTTCGTCCGCGAGGACGGCAAGTGGCGGCTGACGCTGCACCATGCGACGCCGACGGCCCGGACCGTGTCGCCCCGCAAGGCCGAGACGCCGAAGACGCTGCATTGACGTTGGCCCCGGCCTTCAGGCACAAGTTTCCCATCCGAAAAACGACGGACCTCCCCGATGCTCCCGGTAAATCTCTACTCCGATAACGTCGCTCCGGCGGCGCCCGAGATCATGGCCGCGCTCGCCCGCGTCGACGTCGGCCCCGCCCAGCCCTATGGCCAGGACCCGGAAAGCAAGGAGACGAAGGCAGCGCTCTCCGACCTCTTCGGCACCGAGGTCTGGGTCTTCCCGGTCTCCACGGGCACGGCCGCGAACGCCATCAGCCTCTCGGCGATGACGCCGCCCTATGGCGTGATCTTCTGCTCGGAGACGGGTCACATCGAGACCAGCGAGTGCGGCGCGGCCCAGCTGTTCACCGGCGGGGCGAAGCTGACCCTGATCCGGCACAAGTCCGGGAAGATGGACGTGGACGCCCTCGACGAGGCGATCCGCACCTCCGGCAAGGGCATGCAGCATCGCTCCCAGGCGGCGGTGGTCAACCTGACCATCGCAACCGAGCGTGGCACCGTCTATCCGATGCGCGAGCTCGAGCGCATCGCCGAGGTGACCAAGCGCCACGGCCTCAAGTTCCACATGGACGGCGCCCGCATGGCCAATGCGCTGGTGGCGCTGGGCGCCTCGGCAGCCGACGTGACCACGCGCCTTGGCGTCGACGTGCTGTCGTTCGGGGCGACTAAGAACGGCGCCCTCAATGCCGAGGCCATCGTCGCCTTCCGGAAGGACATCGCCGATGAGCTGCGCTACCGCGTCCGCCGCTCGGGCCAGGTCTGGTCGAAGATGCGCTATGCCTCGGCCCAGCTCCGCTCCTATGTCGAGGGCGGCCTCTGGCTGAAGCTCGCCGCCCAGGCCAATCGCGCCGGCAAGCGCCTGTCCGAAGGCCTGGTCCAGATTCCGGGCGTCCGCATGATGGAGCCGGTCGAGATCAACCAGCTCTTCGTCGAGATGCCCGAGCGGGTGATCGCCGGCCTCGAGGCCGACGGCATCGGGCTCGGCCGTCGCGACGGCGGCGTCCGCATGGTCACCGCCTGGTGCACCAGCGATGCCGAGGTCGATCATGTGATCGCCCGCGCCAAGGTGCACGGCGCCCGCGCCGCCGCCTGACGTTATCCTACTCAAAGTTCTCCCAGGAGTTTCCCGGATCATGGCGAAGACCAAGGGACAGCCGTCCCGCATCACCACCGACCTCGACTTCAACGCCGACGGCAAGCAGATCGGCTATCTGCGGCTGCCCCACTCGGTGCATCGCTCGGCCTATGGCTATCTCGCGATGCCGATCGCGGTGATCAAGAACGGCAAGGGCCCGACCGTGCTGTCGATGTCCGGCAACCACGGCGACGAGTACGAGGGACAGATCGCCAACTCGAAGCTGATCCGCGGGCTCGATCCCAAGGACGTGCGCGGCCGCGTCATCGTGCTGCCGATGGCGAACTTCCCTGCCGCCAGCGCCGGCATGCGGACCTCGCCGATCGACCAGGGCAACCTGAACCGCAGCTTCCCCGGCGACCCCAACGGCACGCCGACCTGGATGATCTCGCACTACAT
>CAXNIC010000512.1:0-3148 GCA_964201945.1 Alphaproteobacteria bacterium | reverse complement strand
GGTGAAATCGCCTCCTTGTATTCCAGTCCAGACTTGACGAGGAAGGTTCGGAGCTCCTTGATTGAGAAAGCGCCGTTGTCAGCTTCCAGCAAGCCGTAGCGTGCGAACCGCGACGCCTTCTCGGGTTCCGAAGCCAGAAAATCTTGGACGAACGCCTTGTCGCCATTCGCCAAAAGACACAGGAGCTCATATTCGTCCGGATACCACCACACCAGGGACAGCATGATGTCCTTGATTGGCTGAGCTAGGCGGATAGCAATTTTGTTTCTAGCCGCGTCGAAGTTGGACTTCGAAATCTTCTCCTTCTTGTCAGCCGGCAGTTCTCCAAGCGAGCGCATCACCTCGCTGCACGCGAGCCGGATCAAGTAGGGATGTCCCCCGTAGTCTGCGGTCAGTAGATCGAAGCAGTCCTCTTCGAGCGCGGCACCGGAGTATTTTCCGATCGATCGAACCATCTCCCGCACGCTAGGACGGGATAGCGGCTCAAGATAGAATGGAACCGCCAGCTGGAAGATGGGATTGGGGACCTGATCGAAGTGCGACTGCTCCACGCTAGACGGGTTCACCCCGGCCACGCAGAAGGTCAGAAACCCCTTGGTCTCTTGGGACGCGGACCTGATCGTTTGCCACAACGGCAGGTGGTCGCCGTCCCAATGTTGGCCGAGATGGTTGGCGATGCCCGGCGTGACGAACTCGACCTCGTCTAGTAGGAGCACGATCTGCCCGGCTTCGGATTTATCTTTGATCCACTTCACCGTGCGGATGAACGAGTTCGCCGCGCCAGCCGCATCGAATGAGAATTCCGCAGGAGCAGGACACCCGAGCTTGGCTGCGGAGTCCAGCATTCGGCGCGAGAGTTCCTCGAGCACGGCCCACCAACGACTGCCGTAGATGCCGGGACTTTGGCAGTCCACGTATTCGGCGATGGCACCCTTTTCGGAAAGCCTTCGCTGGATCGCAAACAACACTGACGTCTTGCCTGTCTTGCGTAACCCGAAGAGCCCAGACTGCTCCCTCCGGGTCAGCGCCCTCTGCACCAGTTCCTGGACGATCGCGTCGCGCCCATAGAAATACTTGTCGTGCTTAATCGGCGAAGACATCCCAAAGAGATCGAAGCGGCCAATCGTTTCGGCCATCCTCGATCGTATGAGGAAGGTCTGCGCGCCTCTTTCCTTCAGTTCCTTCGCGGAAAGCGGAACGATCACCCAGTCCTTGCTCTGGGCCGCCAAGCCCTCGATCGCCCCCTTGTCGCCCTCGTAGACGATCAGCGCGACCACATTCTCCACCCGATGCCGAAACTCCGGCGCCCGAGAAATATTCTCAAGCGCCGTCAACAGCCGTGCGTCAGCCCGCGGATGCGTCGAATACACCGCGATAATCTCGCGCTGAAGACCGAACCTTTCGGCCGCGAACCGCTTTGGCTGGCAAAGCCAGAACGCCTGTCCGAACTGGGAGGCGCCGTATGTTACGTCGAACGCCTCGTCGAGCGCAGCCGCGAGCAGCTCCTGCTCGGGGCGCGCCCGAAAATACGCGTTCTGTGCATCCTCTTTAATCGCCATTTTGCCCCCCGACGCTCGCCACGGCTCGCGGGCTGACCGTAGTTACTCTCCGCTACGCGCGCAATTGTCGGCGGACGGCAGTACGGGTCAGGGGCGCTTTTCGAGCGGAGCAGCCCATAGGATTCCCGACGGCAAGCGGCAGATCCAGACATTCGACGCACTTGTGGCGAGCGTCCGCTTCTGATGGCTAGTTGCGGCAGTTCTGATGACCGCTGACGAGCGATCCGCTCCGGGTCGAAAACAGCCATCAATGGGGGCCAAGCGTCTAACTTAATCCACCCGCCGTTTCCAATCCAGAAGGGCCGCTCAATGCGGCCCTTTTTAATTTCCCGGACCCTCCTTGAGCTGCCCGTCTTCCGGCCATGGGCAAGCCGACTCTCTTGATGGAGCATTTCGATGGTCACTCCCGCGACGGGCCTGTTCAAATCGGTGGCGTTCAAGACGGAGAGCAGCTTCGGCACCTTGGCTGGGACCTCCGGCGCGCAATATCTCCGCCGCACCCAGTCGACGCTGAACGCCGAGGCGGCGTTCTTCAAGTCGGCCGAGATCAATCTCGATCGCCAGCTTCGCGATGCCCGGAAAGGTGCCAAGGGCATCAAGGGAAACATCAACGGCGAGCTCAGCCCCGGGACCTACAGTGTCTTTATGGCGGCGATGCTCGGTGCGGCGGCCGCATGGGCGAGCGCGGTCACGACCGGTGCCCAGACGGACATCGCTGCCGTCGCTGGACCACCGGGTACCTTCACTACGGCAGGCTCGGTCAACTTCTTGACCCTAGGCTTCAAGATCGGCGACCTCATCCGCTGCTCGGGCTGGACGACCACGGCGGCTGCCAACAATGCGCGGAACTACCGGGTCACCGGCGTGTCGGCGACGGTTCTTACCGTCGGAACGGCCGCGACCGGCGCCTCCGGTCAGCCCGAGGCGGTTGCAGCCAAGGCGGCGGGCGATGCGGTCACCATCTTCCACGCCGGAAAGAAGCTGGTCACGCCGGCATCGTCGCTGACCGATCTTTCGTTCACCATCGAGCACTGGCATTCGGATATCGGCAAGTCGGAGGTGTTCACCGGCTGCAAGCCGACGTCGATGGCGCTCAACATGCCGGCAACCGCGATCGCCACGGTCCAGTTCGGCTTCATGGGCCAGGATATCGTTGCCGGGACGACGCAGTACTTCACGACGCCGACTGCGCTCACCAGCGCCAACCTGACCGCAGGCGTCAACGGCAAGCTGTCGATCAATGGGGTCGACTTTGCGACCGTCACCGGGCTCAGCATCAACGTTAACGGCAACCACGCGGTCGAGGCCGTGGTCGGCTCGCAGCTCACGCCTGGCGTCTTCCCCGGTATCCTGGACGTCACCGGCCAGGTCACCGCGCTGTTCGACTCAACCACGCTCCGCGATGCCTTCCTTGCCGAGACCGAGGTCTCGCTCAACGCCGTGCTCGTGCTGACCTCGGCACTCAACTCGGACTTCATCCTCTTCAACATCCCGCGCCTCAAGTTCACCGGCTCGAGCAAGGACGACAAGTCGCAGGCGCTCGTGCAGACGCTGCCGTTCCAGGCGCTGCTCAACACCGCCGGCGGTGC
>CAXNIC010000511.1:0-3149 GCA_964201945.1 Alphaproteobacteria bacterium | reverse complement strand
CGGGCGAAGCGGATCTTCTTGTTGCGGTCGGTCGAGACGTTGAGGCCGGTGACCTTGCCGCCGCCGTCGCGGACGAGATGCAGCACCGGCTGGAAGTCGCCGCCCCATTGGCGCGGCCCCAGCATCGAGGCGACATAGACGTCCTTCAGGATCGGCTTCAGGCCCATGCGCTTCCGGCCGAGCGCCCCTTGCATGTCGAGGATCAGCTGGTCCGCGCCGGCGGAGATCGTGTAGGTCGCCTCGAGCCCGGCATTGGCATAGGCGCCCTCGGCTTCGGCGAGCTCGTCCTTCGGCGCGGTGTAGGCGTCGAGGCGGCGGAAGGAGACGGGGACGCCCGACTCGCTGCCGTCGAGCTTGCCGGCGCCGGCGGGCTTCAGGTCCTGCGCATGTACGCCGCTCATCGGGGTGAAGCTGCCCGGCGCAAGCTGCCAGAGCGGGGTCTTGTGGCCGAGGCGCGAGATCAGCTCGCCCTTCTCGACCACCAGCTCCATCGGCTCGGCCCGGGCATCGTCCCAGTAGAGGCCGGCGAGCTTGTCGAGCTCGGCCGTGGGCGGTGCCGGCGGCAGGGGCTGCAGCTTGTCGGCGAGAACGATGTCGGCGATCTTCCGGGACAGCGTGTAGGGCGCGATGTTGTCGAGGTTGCCCTGGATGCAGATGGCGAGCTTGTGCTCGGGGAACTGATAGGTGCCCGAACGCCCGCCGGCGACGCCGCCGCCATGGCCGATGCCGTGCACGCCGCGCCAGGGCGCCGACTGCAGGCCATGGGCATAGATGCTGGTCTGGCCGCTGTTGAACTTCGGCGGCGTCATCATCTTCTTGAAGATCTCAGGTGTGCCGACCTTGGGCTTGTCGGAGATCATGTTCGCGGCCCAGGCCAGCATGTCGTCGAGGGTGGAGACGGCACCGCCTTCGCCGGCGATGGGCGTGCCCCAGCGGCCCTTCTTGTAGCTGCCGTCCGGCTGCTGCAGGTGATGGGTGGCAAGGCCGGGCACGACCTCGTCGTCGAGGCGCATCAGGCGCGAATTCGCCATGCCGAGCGGTTCGAAGATGCGCTTCCTGAGCAGGTCTTCCATCGGCGCGTCCGCGACCTTCTCGACGATCTCGGACAGCAGGCGGAAGCCGGTGTTGCAGTACATCAGCCGGTCGCCCGGCTTGAAGTTCATGTCGGGCTGGCCCCGCATGAACCTGGAGATCTCGGCGGCCGAGATCGGCGAGCGGGCATCGGCGCCGGAGAGCGCGATCATGTCGAGGAATTCGCGGAGCCCGCTGACATTGGTCATGACATGCGAGATGCGCACCGGCACGCCGTAGTCCGGCAGGTCGGTGTGGTACTTCCTCACCTCGTCGTCATAGCTGAGCTTGCCGTCCTTGATCAGCAGGAAGGCCAGGAACACCGCGAGCTGCTTGGTCTGCGAGCCGATGCGGATGACGGTCTCCGGCCGGTTCGGCACGCCGAGATCGATGCTGGCCATGCCGTAGCCGCGGCGCAGCAGGGTCGTGCCGTCCTTGACCACCGCCACCGTGCAACCCGGGCGATCGACCCCGTGGTAGCCGACAAAGAGCTTGTCGAGCGCCGTTTCGAGGCTCGCCATTGGATGATTTCCTTGATGTCGCTGTCGGCGCCAATCGAACCAGCCATGGACCTCGGCTGTCAATGATCGCTTTCCGATCAGAAATGAACGGACATGCTACTTTCGCTCCGAAGCGCGTCGTGGAAGGAGCGGGGAACGTGCCGGATCGAAAGCCAACCACCAAGTCCAAGGCCCCCGTCCTCCTTTCGGGCGGCAACCCGCAGATCGCGAAGGCGGACGGCGACGCCCCGGTTCAGGCCTATATCGCCGCGATGCCGGGCTGGAAGCGCGAGCTGGGTCAGCGTCTCGACGCGTTGATCGTGCGAACCGTGCCCAAGGTGCAGAAGGCGGTGAAGTGGAACTCGCCCTTCTACGGCCTCGAGGGCCGGGGCTGGTTCGTGTCGTTCCACGTCTTCACCCGCTACGTGAAGGTGACCTTCTTCGCCGGCACCTCGCTCAAACCCGTTCCGCCCGGCGGCACGGCCAAGGAGGCGCGCTGGATCGACATCCACGAGGACGACCTCGACGAGGCGCAGATGGCGGCCTGGGTGAAGCAGGCCGCCGCGCTGCCCGGCTGGATGGGCACAAAGTCCTAAGACTTTACTTCCGCTTCGCCGCCTGGGCCACCAGCGCGTGGCAGACGTCGCGGATCGGCTTCAGGTTGGGGCGGCCGGGATCGATGCGGTAGGCGATCGCGAGGTGATGGCGCGGCAGGGCCGGCTTCACCTGCAGCATGCGGAGCGCCCCCCGCTTCATCTCGGACTTGAACAGGACGACCGGCAGCAGGCTGAGGCCGAAGCCCTTCGCGGCCAGGTTGGCCATGATCGAGAGGCTGTTGCAGGTATAGAGCCGCTGCGGGATGTCACCGACGCCGGCGAACCATTCATGGATGGTCGAGTAGAGCTTGGACGGGCGCGGATTGGTGATGATCGGATAGGCCTTGAGGTCCGAGGGCGTGAGCGCGCGCGCGGGCAGCGAGACGCCGCGGCCGGCGACCCAGGCCAGCTCCAGGTCCTCCAGCGGTTCGGCGGCGACGTCGCGGCTCAGCTCCGGCTCGGTCAGGATGGCGAAGTCGAGCGTGCCTGCCTGCAGCTTCTTGTCGAGGTTGGCGCTGAAGTCGATGACGATCTCGAACTCGGCCGCCGGATAGGCGGTCTCGACCTTGGCCAGGAGCGCCGGGAGGTGGGTGAGGGCGAAGGAGTCGGCGAAGCCCATGCGGATGGGACCGCGGAGCGTCTTCGCCGGATCGGCCTGGTCTTCCAGCGAGCGGGCGAGCGTGAGAATCTGCTCGGCATGGCGGACCGTCTGCATGCCGAGATCGGTCAGCTTCGGGCGATAGTCGTCGCGGTGGAAGAGAGATCCCCCGAGCTGGCGCTCCAGCTCGCGGATGCGCCCCGAGATCGCGGGCTGGCTGACGTTGAGCTGGTGCGCGGCGGCGCGGAAGCTGCCGAGACGCGCGATCCACACCAGCGCCTCAACCTGGTCGAGGCTGATCCGCATGATCCGGCCTGCCGATCATCATTGATCCCTTTTTCCAATTACATCTTATCGTGTTCGTCCGCTAGCCTATGGTGAAAT
>CAXNIC010000510.1:0-3157 GCA_964201945.1 Alphaproteobacteria bacterium | reverse complement strand
GATCTCTGGCGGCCCGTCGGGCATCTGACGGACGAAGCCTTGGCAGCACAGATACGGGCCGACGGGATCGACATCCTCGTCGATCTCTCCGGCCACAGCGCCGGCCATCGGCTGCTCGCCTTCGCCCGCAAGCCGGCACCGATCCAGGTCGCGGCCTGGGGCCAGGCCAGCGGTACCGGATTGGCGGCCATCGACTACCTGTTCTCGGATGCCGTCACGATCCCTGCAGAAGTCCGGCCACTGTTCGCCGAGACCGTGGTCGACCTCCCCAGCGTCATCATCTGCGAAATGCCCGCTGACGCTCCTGCTGCCGGCGAGAGCCCGGCCGGTACGCGGGGGTTCGTCACTTTCGGCGGCCTCAACCGGTTCAGCAAAGTCTCCCCGACGGTCCTCGGTCTCTGGGCCCGAGTCCTGCGATCGGTGCCGCAGTCGCGGCTTCTGCTCAAGGATCCGGCCTTCGAGGATGCCTCCATGCGCCAGGCGGCACAGGCGACACTGGCGGAAGGCGGCATCGAGGTCGACCGCTTCGAATTGCGCGGCCGCAGCTCGCACCGCGATCACTTGGCGGCGTACAACGACATCGATATCGCCTTCGACCCGTTCCCACACAATGGCGGCGCCAGCACCTGGGAAGCGCTTCGGATGGGCTGCCCGGTCGTCGCCAGGCTGGGAGACCATGCCGCCGGCCGCCAGTCCGCGGCGATCTTGCGCTCTGTCGGGCTCGGAGATTGGACCGCCGAAAGCGACGAGGCTTATTTCAACCTGGCGGTCCAGAAGGCGGCTGACATGGCCGGGCTCGTCCAGCTTCGCCGGCGGGTTCCCGCTCTCGTCGCCGCCTCGCCGGCAGGAGATCCGGATGTCTACACGCGCCACGCCGAGGCCGCCTATCGCAGCATGTGGGAGCGGTGGTGTCGCCAGTGACTCCCAGCTGACAGCGTCAGGCTGAGATGTCTCCTACGGCGCAGCGATCAGCAGATCCTTAGCATCGAGCAGGCTGCGAAGCGAACGGCAGACGAAGTCGACCTCCTGATCCTTCAGCGTGACCGCCGAGGGCAGACTCAGCCCTCGCGCCGAGAGATGGTCGGTCGCCGAGAAGTCGCGGTTTCCGGCGAAGGCACGGAAGGCCGGCATGCTGTGGAGCGGATAGAACAGAGGGCGAGTGCCGATGCCGAGCCGCGCGAGGCGGGCGATGACGCGATCTCGCTCCTCCATGCTCGGGCAATCCGAGAGCAGGATCGAATAGGCCCAGTAAGTGTTGAGGACCTCCGCGCGCTCGACCGGCAGAACGACCCCCGCAATCCCGGACAATCCCTGACGATAGCGCTCGGCGAGCGCGAGCTTGCCCTGGATGAAGCTCTCGATCCGCTCCATCTGCGCCACGCCGATCGCCGCCTGCATGTTGGTCATGCGGTAGTTGAATCCGATCTCGTCATGCCAATAGCGCTTCGCCGGATTCATGCCGTGATCACGCAGCCGCCGCGCTCGATCGGCCTTGGCTGAATCGGCGAAGACCGCCATCCCGCCCTCGCCGGTGGTGACGATCTTGTTGGCGAAGAAGCTGAAGGTGGAGGCATCGCCAATGGAGCCGACGCGGCGGCCCTTCCAGGTCGATCCCAGCGCTTCGGCCGCGTCCTCGATGACGAGGAGTCCATGACGATCGGCCAGCGCCTTCACCCCATCCATGTCGGCGGGCTGACCGTAGAGGTGCACCGGCATGATCGCCCGCGTTCGCGGACCGATCGCCGAAGCCGCCTTGTCGAGATCGAGGGTCCAGCTCGTTCTCTCGACGTCGACCAGCACCGGCGTCGCACCGGCATGGATCACTGCCGAGGCCGAGGCCGCGAATGTGAGATCGGGGACGATCACCTCGTCGCCCGGGCCGATACCGAGCGTCACCAGCGCCAAGTGAAGCGCCACCGTCCCGTTCGACACTGCGAGCGCATGTTCGACGCCGAGAAACTCAGCGAGAGCTGCCTCGAACTTGCGCAGATATCCCCCTTGCGAGGAGATCCAGCCCGACTCCAGGCAGTCGAGCACATAGGCACGCTCGTTCCCGTCCAGCGAGGGATTGGCGACGGGGATCGAGGTGTAGCGGGCGAGGCTCGCATAATCGACCACCCGCCGGTCCGCATCGAGCAGTGGGATCAGACGGATGCGTCGGGTCAGGCTCTCGACGATCTTGTGACGATCGGATCCGGCCGGAAGGGCCAGCGCGTTGCGGTTCATCACCCGGGAGATCGGACTCTCCAGCGTCGCGCCATCGAGCAAGCCGCGACGGATGTCGCCGTCGGTGGCGACACCTTCGAGGCGGCCGGTATCGTCCACGACGAAGGCGATGCCGAGCTCGTTCCGATTGAGACGGACCAGCGTGTCGCGGATGGCGGCGTCAGCCTTGATCAGAAGATCTTCAAGCATGCTTCGCTCCCCCGTCACCACCGGACACCGCGGCGACGGCCGCGATGCAGCCCTCGAGCTGATGCGGCGCCAAGCGATAAGCCTCTATCACCACCATCTCTCCCGGGATCTTCGCGACCCAGGGAAGAAACCAGGCGTCGCGGCCGAAGGGCCGGTTCGAGTCCGCCATGCCGTCATTGTCGCTCAGATGCCAGCCGAAGACTCGCGGCCCGACCGAACGAAGGAAGTCCTCGCGGTCGAAGCCCAGCGTCCTGGCCGAGACGTTGAGATGGCCCGAGTCGATCAGGAACCCGAGGCGGGGCGAGGGGATGTCCCGAGCGAGACGATCGATCTCACCGGCCGTCGCCATCAGCAGGAAGGCGTTCCGGCCCTGGCGCAGATTGAACGGGGCGACGACGTTGTTTTCGATGCCGAGGCGAACGCCCCGGCCTTCGCCATAGGCGAGGAGCTCGCCGACGGCATCCCGGAAGATGCCGTAGGCGACTTCGATGTCGCCTGCCTCGCCGGTGATCGGCCGGCCGAGCTCGGCGACCTTGGGCTCGATCGCGAAACCGGCATGAACGGTGAAGAGATCGCTTTCGAGCTCGTGGGCGAGATCGATCGCACCCCGGCAATGCTCGATCGAGCGGGCTCGAGTCTCCGGATCGGAGGAGGCCAGGTTGAGGACAAAGGGCCGCTCCGGCGGCGGGAAGTAGTTGTGGACGAGAAAGCGGAAGCGATGCCGGTTGCGGCGGACGACGTC
>CAXNIC010000509.1:0-3163 GCA_964201945.1 Alphaproteobacteria bacterium | reverse complement strand
TCGCTGAAAGTGCCTGGCTGAACCAGTTTGACGACGTTAGAATTCGACACGGCATATCACTCCTTCAATGGAGAAGTGGAGGCTTCAACTACCCCCACGATATGCCGCCTTCTCGATCTACACCGTCACCAACTTTCGACCATAGCTCTCAGGGAGTCGGTACCGGCCCCGACGCGATCACATCCCGGATGCCGTGATCGTCGGCCTTGCGGATCACCAGGTCGGCCCGGTCCCGGTCGGCGCTGATGTGTTCGCGCAGATTGGGCAGGTTGATGGTGCGCCAGACCCGGGCGGCGAAGGCGCGCCGGGCATTCAGATCGAGATCGCGATAGGTGAAGTAGAACGACTTCGGATCATCGACGCCGGCGGCCATCAGCGGCAGCAGCCGGTCGGTGAACCAGGCCTCGATCGCCGTCTCTTCGGCGTCGAGATAGATCAGGGTGTCGACCAGGCGCGGCGAGCCGGGTTCCTCGACCTGGGCCAGGTGCAGGCCATCGAGCAGGACGACATCCGGCGCCGAGATGACCTGCACGTCGTTCGGATCGACATCGTAGGTGACGTGCGAGTGGCGCGGGATCTCCACCCGTTCCTTCCGCTTGATCGCGGCGAGTGCCGCGCGCATTCCCGCAACATCGAAGGACTCGGGGAAGCCCTTCCGTTGCCTGAGGCCGCGTTCGCCGAGCACGCTGTTGGGGAACAGGAAGCCGTCGGTCGAGACGATGTCGACGCGCGGCGTCCCGGGGCTCGCGGCGATCATCCGGCCGAGTTCCCGGGCGAAGGTGCTCTTGCCGACGGCGACGCTGCCGGCGATGCCGATCAGATACGGCGTTCCGTCCGCGAGGCCGGCCGCCGGCCGCCGCTTCAGGACCTCGCTCAGGATCGGGTCTATTTCGCGCGAGTTCATCGATTGCCGGTCCGCATTGCGTGGGTCGGGTGCGATGTTACTGTACCGTCGAAATTCAGGCTGCGTGCCTCGAATGCAGAGTTCGCGTCCATGCGACAAGGAGCGGTGAAATGATCGTCGGAATTGATCATATCGAGTTTATCGTCCGAGACGTGAAAGCGCATGTCGAATTCTACCAGAAGCTGGGATTCAAGCTTCTGCGCTGGACCGATCACCATGAGGGCTCGGCCGAACTCCAGCTTCCGGGCGAAAACCAGCCGATCATCGAGATCCACCAGCTCATGACCGAGGAGAATCCCGGCAATTATCCCTTTGACAAACCAACTCTACATGTAGGATACTCGCCTTCTATTCGGAGGCGGCCCCATGTCTATCGTCAACAACCCGATCTTCAACGACAGCGAGAAAGCCCGCGAGTGGCTTGAGACCCTGCTTTGGCCGCATGGTCCGGTCTGTCCGAAGTGCGGGATCACTGGCGCGGCCTATACCCTCAAGGGGAAGGCGCATCGCCCGGGGCTCTACAAGTGCAAGGGCTGTGACGCGCAGTTCACCGTGACCGTGGGCACGCTTTTCGAGCGCTCGCATATCCCGCTGAACAAGTGGCTTCTCGCCTTCCATCTGATGGTCGGCAGCAAGAAGGGCATTTCGGCCCATCAGATCCATCGCATGCTCGGCCTCACCTACAAGTCGGCTTGGTTCATGTGCCATCGCATCCGCGAGGCGATGCGCGACGGCAAGCTGCCGACTGCGCTCGGCGGCCAGAACAAGGTGGTCGAGGTTGATGAGACCTACGTCGGCGGCAAGTCGCGCAATCGAAAGCATTACGTCCCGGCGAAGGAAGCGGTTGTGGCGCTGGTCGAGCGCGACGGGCGCGTGCGCTCAACGCACGTCCCGGCCGTCAACGCGAAGACGCTGCGCCCGATGCTACAGGCTCAGATCGACGGCGCCTCATACCTCATGACGGACGAAAGCCCCGTCTATCCGGCCGTCGTCCGCGGCTTCAACGGACACGGCACCGTCAACCACAGCATTGGCGAATATGTGCGCGGCGGCTTCTGGCACACGAACACCGTTGAAAACTACTTCTCGACGCTGAAGCGCGGGATCATCGGCACCTATCACCATGTCAGCCAGCAGCATCTGAAGCGTTATCTCGGCGAGTTTGATTTCCGCTACAACATGCGCGTGAAGCTCGGCTTCAGCGATATGGAGCGCATGACGAATGCCGCAAAGGGCATCGTTGGGAAGCGCCTCACCTATCGGCGGATTAACGAGCGAACCGAAGGCTGAGCCGCATAGCCCGAAGCGCGGCAAGCGAAAGCGCCGCGATGGATGAAGAAACCTATCTGAGGATCACTCGCGCGGTCGCAGGGACGGCCGCCGCGATCGTCTTCATCGGCAGCTATATCTACTGCATTGCAGAATACGGCTATCTGTTCGGCGTGGGGCTCGGCTGGCTCCCGTCAGGGATAGTTGCGATCATGACCTTCTTTATCGCAGCCCACGCCTGGGTGCCGATTGTCTTCCTGCTAGCTATCGCGATTGCGTGGTTCGTCTACGAGAGGCTTTAGCAGGCGCCTTGGCTGCCTTTGGCGACGGCTTCACGCTGTGCGACGGCATCGCCATAGCAGCACCCTTCACAGCCTGCGCTGTGCGCTCCCATGCGTCGGGAAGCATCTCGATCTTGTCGAGGTCGGGGGAGAGCGGTTTCGCTTTCATCACGTCTCCTAATAGCACAGCGGGGCGGCCATTGCAGCCGCCCCGCCTTTCGCTAACCTAGATGTCGCCAACCGATCTAGGAGCGATCACCATGTCGCCTCTCCATCATCTTCGCGAGATTGTCCGCGAGATAGCAGCGCAGCATCAGGGGAACGCGTCTCGCCTCAAGCAGGAGCTTGGCGAGATAGAGACCCGGAAGGCGCAGATAGAGACGGAACTTCGCACGGCGCACCGCGCGCAAGAGCGCGAGGCGTCGTATCCGGGCCAGATCGGGATGGATTACGCGTGCCCCGATTGCTGGGTGCGTGGCGTCCAGTCCCCGATGAGGGCCATCGGGAGCAACAACCCGCGAGAGGATCACTTCCGGTGCAACACCTGTGACCGTGTGACCGGAGCTATGGTCGAAAGTTGGTGACGGTGTAGATCGAGAAGGCGGCATATCGTGGGGGTAGTTGAAGCCTCCACTTCTCCATTGAAGGAGTGATATGCCGTGTCGAATTCTAACGTCGTCAAACTGGTTCAGCCAGGCACTTTCAGCGA
>CAXNIC010000508.1:0-3165 GCA_964201945.1 Alphaproteobacteria bacterium | reverse complement strand
CGGGGCAGACCGCAGGCGGCGCGCTGCGTGAAGGTGGCGAGGCGGCTGGAGGTCGGATGGATGAGGCGGGACGCATTATCGGCAGCCGGGCCGATGTGCTGGCGCGTAGCGCCCTTGAGATTGGCGAACGCATCAAGGGCCTTACGGCGGGTATTGGTGAACTCGAGGCCGCGACATCCGGGGCTGCACGCCCCCTCGCTGCGGCCGCCGCTGACTTGCGGACATCCGCCGAGTTGACCCGCTCTGCGGCACAGCCGCTTGCTGAAACGGCCCAGCAGGCACGGCTGTTGATCGAGCAGGTAGCGGGTGTGATGCAGCGGGTCGAAGCGGTGCATTCCAATGCCACGAAGCTGACCGCGTCCATCGAGGAGGCGGCCCGGCGCTTCGAGGGCGTCGACCGGAACCTCGCCGGCGTGCTGACACAGATGCAGACGGGCCTAGGTGGGTTCACCCGACAGATCGCCACCTTCGTGAAGGAGACCGACAACAACCTTGCGAAGGCTGCCACCCAGCTTGGCGCCGCGATCAAGGGTCTGGAGGAAGCCCTGGATACAGGTCCGCGCCCGACCGGGCCGCGGCCGACAAGACGTCTGCCCTGATGGCACGCATTCGGGCATCGCAGGAAGATGATGGAGGCGAAGGCTACTTCGCGTCGGTCAGCGACCTGATGGTCGGCGTATTGTTCGTCTTTATCCTAATGCTGACTGTGTTTGCGTTGAATTTTCGTGATGAACAGGCTCAGATGGTTGAGCGGGATAAGTACGAGGCGAAGGTGAGCGAGGCCGAACAAGAAAAACGCAACGCCAAGTTAGCCCAGGAAGAGGCGACGGCTCAAAAAAGGCTAGCTACGCAGGAACGGGAACGCGCTGACCAACAGGAACGCATTGCGAAGGAGCAGGAACGCATTGCGAAGGAGCAGGAACGCATTGCGAAGGCAAAGGAACGCATTGCGAAGGAGCAGGAACGCATTGCGAAGGAGAAGGAACTCGAGAAGGAGCGCTTTCGCAACTTGCTAGCGCAAGCGAGGGCACAATTGCAACGCGACATCGAGGACCGAACGGCTGCACGCAACCGGCTGCTGATGAGCCTCGAGCAAGAACTCGTGTCGCGCGGCGTGAAGGTACAGGTCGACCAGCAGTCGGGCATCCTCCGTTTGTCTGGCGATCTCCTGTTTGGAACGGGTACTGCGGTTCTGAGCGCAGGGGCCAGGCAGACGGTCCAGGCCCTCGCAGAGGTCATGACAAGGATACTGCCCTGCTACGCGTCCGGCGCGCCCGCTAATGGCTGTTCGGGGCGAGAGGCCATTCTCGAGACGGTGCTAGTTGAAGGCCACACGGACCGCCAGCGATTTGGCTCTTTGGACAGGTTGGCGTCGCAGGACCAGAACGACCGGCTGTCGGCCGAGCGCTCCTTGTCGGTATTCTTGGAACTTCGCCGATCACAGCCGGCGATGGATGCATTACGTAACACGGATCAACAGCCTCTGCTTGGTGTGTCGGGCTACGGAGAGCGCCGCCCACTTCCGGACACGCCCTGTGCCGGTAAAGATGATTGTGGCGCCGATCGCCGGATTGACCTTCGCTTTGTCCCGTCGGCACGGCCGTCGACAGAATTGGAGAAGATCCGGGAAGAGATTTCTAGGGCCCTGGGACTGGACAGATGACGCATGCTATCGACGCGCTGGAAGCGTTGAAGGCCGCAATTGAGGCTGGCCTAGGGCGCGCCGACCTGCCGGAGGTATCTGCCAGTAGGAGGGCTGTAGTTTGGCTGGGAGCCGCCGAGGCGGCGCCGAAGGCACCACAGGGACCAATCCTTGAAGCGCTCCGCCATCGGCTGCTCGATGCGTACCGCAAGGAAGACGCCGGGAGTGTCGATTGGCGGGATTTGCGTGACGCCCCGTGGGTTCTTTGGGGCGGAGACTTTCCATTGGCTTCTGTAAAAGGCGTCGCCGATGACGTGTACAAATTGGCAACCGAGCATCGGAGGACTTTTAGAAATCTGATTGAGGCTTGGATCAACTGCTTTACGCCCGATGGGGTAGGCATCGCCAAAGGCGGTGAGCGAATTCGTGCTCTGTTGGCCCTGCATGACGACATGCGCTTGGACCAGTGGCGCGATGCGCAAACACAGGTCAGCTTTTTTGAACCAAAATCTGGCCCGCTGCGCGTCGCCACATGGCTTCTAGACGGTCCGGAGTCAGTTGCTGAAGTCCTTCAACACACCGGGCTCGCCGATCCACTCCGGGGCTCTGGCGGCTATGCCAAGTCGGTGCAGGTGGATCTGATTGGGGCACTACCCGCGCGGCTATGCGACAATCGGGCGCAATCGAGCCTGGAACGCGGGACAGATTTTCTGGTCAGCGACGGCAGGCTCAGGTTTCCGGAACTGCGGGGACCAATGGCCGCGGGGCTCGTCTCTGCCTGGTTCGGTGCCGCACAACCTCCAGCAGACGCGACGCGCCGGAACGTCCTGGAGTTCCTTCTGCGATATCTGGGCGACCCTCGCCTAAGGCCGGCAAATTGGATTGGAGCGGGCGAAGAAGCGGTCGCGCTCGTGCGGCGATGGCTGACGAGAGCGTCACTTGAGGCATTTTTTGACCTCATTTCAGACCATGCCCATGACGCCCATTGGAAATGGCGAAAAGCCTTCTGGAGCGCTTGTATGGAACACTGCAACAGCAAGAACATTCCCTTCGACGCGTGGCTTGCCCTCGGTCCGCGCATTCACTCCTCTGCCCGAGCCGTACGTGAGTTGGGTGGCGCGTACGCTCAGCTCAACCGGTCGAATGGAGTGCAGCCGGACCACGCTGTGCTTCTAATGATGGTTGGACCCCTTATATTGTGCGAATGGAGCCATAGTGGGAAGCTGAGGGCATGGATGTCTGCCGGCCAGACCGCTCCAAAACTCTACAAGAAGGAATACGAGCGAGGCGAGCTAGTGAGACCCGGACTCCCGTTTCCTCCGAATATCACTTATGGCTCTAAGGGCCAGTTAAGTGGTGATGGACTAACGCATTTCAGCTCTGATCGTAGTTATTGGCAGGGGAGCGCTGCAGAGCTTCTCGCACGACGCGCCGGTGTCAAGCTGACCCATAGGGAATGGTATCCTCGGTGACAGCAGCACTCGAATTTGATGTTTCGTCACTGGGGACAGAATTCCGGATCC
>CAXNIC010000507.1:0-3169 GCA_964201945.1 Alphaproteobacteria bacterium | reverse complement strand
GCCATGAATGACCTTGGTGGGGCCGAACGCCTTATGAACCCCGCGAATGTCGACAGTCGCCATGACGTTCCCTCGTCCCAGAGTGCTTATAGTTGTCGTACATCCTAGCCCCGGCCTCGGCCCTTCGCCAGCGCGCGGCGCGGACTGCTCAAAAAACCGGCATTCACGCAATTGCGCAGCCGGCCGGCAGTCAGATAGTCGAGTGTCGTCTCCACCGCCTTCCGCCGCGCATCCGCCTGGCTGGCCGCGCTGGACCAGGCCGAGTGGGGCGTCAGGATCAGCCGGTTCCTGACCCAGGGCACGTTTTTCCTGAAGGCCTCGACCAGGCGCCCGCCCGATGAGGGAGGCTCCTCCGCCAGCACATCGACGCCGGCGGCGGCGATCCAGCCCTTCCGCAGCGCCGTCGCCAGGGCGTCGGCGTCGATCAAAGGACCGCGCGCGGTGTTGATCAGGATCGCGTCCCGCTTCATGCGCTTGAGCTGCGCCTGGCCAATGATGCCGCGGGTCTCGGCCGTCAGTGGCGTATGCAGGCTGATCACGTCGCAGGTCGTCAGCAGCTCGTTCAGGCTGGAGACCTTCTGTACCCCGACGGCGATCTCGTGGCCGTTGGAGACATAGGGGTCGAAGGCCAGGACCTCGTATCCGAAGGCCTTGGCCCGGAGCGCCGTCGCCGTGCCGATGCGGCCGAGGCCGACGATGCCGAAGCGCGAGCCCCGCATCCGCCGGGTGGTGGGGCTGGTCTGGAAGTCCCAGCCCTTCACCGGATCGACCTTGAGCGCGTTGTGGGCGGCGACGATGCCGCGGGTGAAGGCGAGAAGCAGGGCCATCGCATGGTCGGCGACTTCCGATGTGCCGTAGTCGGGCACGTTGCAGACCGGGATGCCGGCGGCGCCGGCGGCTTCGAGGTCGATATGGTCGAAGCCGACGCCGCAGCGGACGATCTGCCGGCAGCGGGTGAGGTTTCCGATCACCTTGGCGGTGATCGGAACCTCGTGCCAGCAGAGGACGGCATCGGCCTCGCCCCAGGCCGCCGCCGGAATGCGGTCGGCCGTGCGCTCGCGAAAGATCCGAAAGCGCAGGCGTGCTCCCGCCGCTCCCCGTTCCAGTTTCGCGTCGTCGGTGAACTGGAAATCGGGGACGACAATCGTATGCGCCATGCTCAGTGGGACTCGCGCAGCAGCGGCGTGCCCGATTTGCCCACCAGGAAGTCGAGGTCGACGCCCTTGTCGGCCTGCAGCACGGTGTCGACGTACATCTTCGCGTAGCCGCGCTTGTGCGGCGTCTGGAAGCCTTTCCAGGCCTTCCGGCGCTTGGCCAGCTCGGCGTCGGAGACGTGGAGGTGCAGCTTCCGCGCCTTGACGTCGAGCTCGATGATGTCGCCGTTCTGGATCAGGGCGAGCGGGCCGCCGACGGCGGCTTCAGGCGCGATGTGCAGGACGACGGTGCCATAGGCGGTGCCGCTCATGCGCGCATCCGAGATGCGTACCATGTCGGTGATGCCCTTCTTCAGCACCTTGGGCGGCAGGCCCATGTTGCCGACCTCGGCCATGCCGGGATAGCCCTTCGGCCCGCAGTTCTTGAGGACCATCACGCAGTTCTCGTCGATGTCGAGCTTCGGGTCCTCGATGCGATTGTGGAAATCCTCGATGTCGTTGAAGACGACCGCGCGCCCCTTGTGCTTCATCAGATGCGGCGAGGCGGCCGACGGCTTGATGATCGCCCCGTTGGGGCTGAGGTTGCCCTTCAGCACGGCGATACCGCCCTGCTTCTTGAACGGCTTCTTCAGCGGGAAGATGACCTTGCGGTTGTAGCAGGTCGCGTCCTTGTTGTTTTCCCAGATGGTCTTGCCGTTGACCGTCAGCGCCTTCTTGTTGAGAAAGCTGCCGAGCTCGCGGATCACCGCGGGCAGGCCGCCAGCGTAGTAGAAATCCTCCATCAGGTACTTGCCCGACGGCATCAGGTTGACGAGGCAAGGCACCTCGCGCCCCAGCCGGTCCCAGTCGGCGAGCGAGATGTCGATGCCCATGCGCCCGGCGATGGCGAGCAGATGCACCACCGCGTTGGTCGAGCCGCCAAGCGCGCCGTTGACCATGATCGCGTTCTCGAAGTTCTCCTTCTTGAGAACCTTCGACATCTTCATGTCCTCGCCGACCATCTCGACGATGCGGCGGCCGACCATGTGGGAGAGGATGTAGCGGCGGGAATCGACCGCCGGGATCGCGGCGTTGGTCGGAAGCCCGATGCCGAGGCTTTCGACCATCGAGGCCATGGTCGAGGCGGTGCCCATGGTGTTGCAGTGGCCGTTCGAGCGCGAGTTGCCGGCTTCCGCGCTCATGAAGGCTTCGAGCGTCATCTCGCCCGCCTTCACCATCTCCGCGAACTTCCAGGTGTTGGTGCCGGAGCCGATGTCCTGGCCCTCGTACTTGCCATTCAGCATCGGACCGCCGGAAAGCGCGATCGTCGGTATGTCGCAGCTGGCAGCGCCCATCAGCAGTGCCGGGGTAGTCTTGTCGCAGCCGACCAGCAGCACGACGCCGTCGATCGGCAGCGCACGGATGGCCTCCTCGACGTCCATGCTGGCGAGGTTGCGGAACAGCATGGAGGTCGGGCGCAGCTGGGACTCGGCGTTCGAGAACACCGGGAACTCGGCCGGGAAGCCGCCCATCTCCCAGACGCCGCGCTTCACATGCTCGGCGATGCGCCGGAAATGCGAGTTGCAGGGATTGAGCTCGGACCAGGTGTTGCAGATGCCGATCACCGGCCGACCGTCGAAGACGTGGTCGGGCAGGCCCTGGTTCTTCATCCAGCTGCGGTGGCCGAAGCCGTCCTTGTCGGCCTTGCCGTACCAGTCCTGGCTCCTCAGCGTGCGCTTTTTCGCGGCCATGGGCGCGTCTCTCCTGACGAAATTCGACGTTGCGGGTTCTTTTGGTGATCGAGACCGAGGTGGTCGGCGAAATCTAGTCTCGATTTTCAGAGCGAGGCAATCGTTTCACGCTTAAAGCAAAAGGCCGCCGTCGACGCCGATCACCTGGCCGGTGACGTAACCGGCGGCCGGCGACAGCAGGAATGCCACCACCGACGCCACCTCTTCGGGCTCGCCGACCCGGCCCATCGGGATGCGCTGGCCGAGTTCGAGCCAGCGGGCTTCGGGGATGCCGTGGCGGTCGGA
>CAXNIC010000506.1:0-3180 GCA_964201945.1 Alphaproteobacteria bacterium | reverse complement strand
TCGAAATCAAGCCGCAATGGTTCGCTCTCGGATTCACCCGCCGGGTTCGCCATCGGCCCCACCTCCAGATGCTCACAACGCATTGATTCTTATAACATAATCAGCGTTCACCCGCATCAATTGGTGGAGCTATCCGGGGAATGCGGGTTTATACGGTTTCGGTACTTCAGCAGGCGTTCGCGGGCGCCCGACCCGAAGGACGAGCTGCCGCTCCAGCTCTTGAAGCAGGCGCGGCCCGATCCGTACTCGGCCGACTCCATGATCTTCTCGGCGATGTTCTGGATCGCGTTGGCTTCGGTCTTGGTCAGGTTGTTGCCGCGGAAGACCTGGGCGGCGATCCGCCATTCCGAGGGGTCTTCCTTCACGATTCCGCGCTTGCTGGTGGCGTGGATCACGTAGTCGGCATGGCCGAGGCGCTCGCCGACGAGGAGTCCGCAATGGGATACCGTGGCGCTCGCGTCGGCGATCAGGATGTCGCCGGCCTTCAGGTTGTTGATTCTCTGGCTCGGGTCATAGGCGAAAACCATCGGATACCCTTCTGCCTAGTGATGCTCGATGGCGAGTTGGGCAGCGGCGAGATCCTCGAGCGCCGTGCCCACGGATTTGAACATGGTGACCTCGTCCGCCGACCGGCGCCCCTTCACCTCGCCGCGGGTGAGTTCGAACAGATCGCCGACGACCTCCTTGAGGACGCCCGAGGCAAGCGGCTGGACGATGTCGCCGGCCTCCTTCATCGCGCCCGCGCGGGTGTCGACATAGACCCGTCCCCGGCGGACGGACTCATCATCGGTCTCGCGCATCTTCGGCGTATAGGCGCCGACCAGGTCGAGATGAGCGCCCGGCTTCAGCCACGCTCCCTTCATCACCGGCTCGGCCGAGAGCGTGGCGGTGGTGACGATGTCGGCGGCGCAGGCGGCCGCCTCCAGGTCCTCGGTCGCATCGGCGGCGAAGCCCTTGGCCTGGAGGGAGCGGGCGAGGCTGCGTGCCGTCTCGGCATTGCGGCCCCAGATCGAGATCCGGCGGATCGGCCGGATCGCGGCATGGGCCTGGATCAGGTGCGGGGCAAGCGCGCCGGTGCCGATCATCAGGTGATGACTGGCGTCTGCGCGGGCGAGGTATGTGGCCGCAAGGGCCGAGGCGGCGGCCGTCCGCCTCAGCGTCAGCATCCGCCCGTCGATCTGCGCCAGCGGCTGACCGGTGGTGCCGTCGAGCAGGATGTAGATGCCCATTACCGCCGGCAGGCCCTTGGCGCCGTTGCCGGGGAAGACCGTCACGGTCTTGACCCCGATGTGCTTGCCGACCTGCCAGGCCGGCATCAGCAACAGGATCGCCTCCGGCGCATCCGGCACCTGCACCGGGTGGTGATGACGGGTCGGCAGCTCGCAGCCGGCACGGAACATGTCGCGGAGGCGATCGATCAGGGTGGGGAAGTCGAGACGGCGCTCGACCTCCGTCGCGTCCAGGGTCTGCATGGAGGTCAGGTCACGCTTCGGGAGGGCGGGGGGAGCGCAGGGGATCGGCTTCGCTCAGCGAGCTTCCGCTCGGCCGCTTCGGCCCGCTTCGCCTCGCGCCGGGCGCGGAGCCGGGCTGCCAGCGTTCCGAAGCCGGCGAAGGCCGAGCCGGCCAGGAACCCGACGACCAGGGCGCCGAGGGCGAGGAGGTAGACCGGCATCTCGACCAACTCGTCGAACGGCCAGAGGCCGACCACGACCGGGCCGCGATTGGTGAGCGCGAAGGCAATGACGAGGAGGGTCAGCGGGATGGTTATGACGGCTCCGAGCGCACGGGCCATCCTGGTCAGCTCGCCGCGTCCTCGGCGTCGTCGGACGACTCTTCGCCGTTCAGGCGGTCGCGGAGCTGCTTGCCGGTCTTGAAGTAGGGGATGGCCTTGGCGGCCACGTCGACCGCCTCGCCGGTGCGGGGATTACGGCCGGTACGCTGGGCCCGGCGCTTGACCGAGAAGGCGCCGAAGCCGCGCAGCTCGACGCGATCGCCGCGGGCGAGCGCCTTGGCCACCTCGTCGAAAATGGTCGAGACGATGCGTTCCACGTCACGCTGGAACAGGTGCGGGTTGAGCTCAGCCAGACGCAGGATCAGTTCGGACTTGGTCATGCCGTTCCCCCGGTCGCTCCGCGCGTCCTCTCGTCGGTGCACAAGTCTTCTGGCGGGACCCTGACCCCGCGGGCGAGGAGCGTGCCCGACCCGTCCCCGTCCGTCAAGTCTAAGCCTCTCGGATTGCTACCTTTTCCGTCTCACCCTGCAGAAACGACGAGGGGGCCTGTTTAGGCCCCCTCGCTGATGCCTTGAACCTGGCTCCGATCGGTCACTCCGGATCGGACTGGTCCCGCTCCTTCTCGCGCTTCTTGAAGGCCGCGCCGAGGATCTCGCCGAGGCGTGCACCCGAGTCCGTTGAACCGTACTCGGCCATCGCCTGCTTCTCCTCGTCCGTGTCCTTCGCCTTGACCGAAAGCGTGAGCTTCCGGGTCTTGGGATCGATCTGGGTGATCTTGGCGTCGACCTTCTCGCCGACGGCGAAGCGGTCAGGCCGCTGCTCGGAGCGCTCGCGGGAGAGCTCGGACTTGCGGATGAAGCCGGGAATCCCGTCGCCGACGATGACGTCGAGGCCGGCCTCGTTGATCGTGGTGACCGTGCAGGTCACGACCTCGCCCTTCTTCAGCTTGGTCACGCCGGTCTCGAACGGATCGGAGCTCAGCTGCTTGATGCCAAGCGAGATGCGCTCCTTCTCCATGTCGACGTCGAGGACCTTCACCTTCACCATGTCGCCGCGCTTGTGATCCTTGATGGCGTCTTCGCCGGCGCGGTTCCAGTCGATGTCCGACAGATGAACCATGCCGTCGATGTCGCCGGGCAGGCCGACGAACAGGCCGAACTCGGTGATGTTCTTGACCTCGCCCTCGAGCTCGGCGCCGACCGGGAACTTCTCCTGGAAGGCTTCCCACGGATTGGCCAGGCACTGCTTGAGGCCGAGCGAGATCCGGCGCTTCTGCGGATCGACGTCCAGCACCATCACCTCGACCTCCTGGCTGGTCGAGACGATCTTGCCGGGATGCACGTTCTTCTTGGTCCAGCTCATCTCGGAGACGTGGACCAGGCCTTCGATGCCGGGCTCGAGCTCGACGAAGGCACCGTAGTCGGTGATGTTGGTGACACGGCCGGTGA
>CAXNIC010000505.1:0-3183 GCA_964201945.1 Alphaproteobacteria bacterium | reverse complement strand
AGTGCACCGGGTCGAAGCCCGGTTCCGCCGTCAGTGACCGTGGGCGTCGCCGCGCGGGTCGATCATCCGGTGAGCGTGCAGGATGAAGAAGCGCATATGGGCATTGTCGACCGTGGCCTGGGCGCGGGCCTTCCAGGCAATGCGGGCTTCCTCATAGTTGGGGAAGGCACCGACGAACTCGACCTTGGACAGGTCGCGGAACACCGGGGCGTCGAGATGGCGCAGCTCACCGCCGATGACGAGGTGGAGCAGCTGGGGGGAGTCGGTTTCGGCGGTCATGGGGCGTCCGGAAAATGGGGAGCTAGCGTGGCGCGAGCGGAATAGGCGTTGTCCGTCGCACGATCAACGGGTGAAGCGCCGGGGCGCTGCAGACCAGGCTGCTCTGTCGCGGATCGGGCTGGTTGAAGCGCCAGGCCTGGCCGTGGTGGTCGGTGACCCGGCCGCCGGCCTCCTCGACGATCAGGGCCCCGGCGCAGACGTCCCAGTCCCATTTCGGCGACAGGTTGATCGCGGCGTCGAAGGCCCCCGCCGCGACGAGGGCCATGCGATAGGCGATGGCGTTGCGCTTTTCGAACCGCATGGCGGGCCAGGGCTCGATCCAGTGCGGCCCCTCGATCAGCCGGGCGTCGGCCAGCAAGGAGGCGTCGTCCAGATCGCTGGTGTCCGAGGCGGTGATCGCACGGCCCTGCAGGAAGGCTCCGCCGCCGAGGGTGGCGGTGAAGGTCTCGCCGAGGGCCGGGGCGTGGATGACGGCGGCGACCGGCCGCCCATCCTCGACAACGGCGATGGGGATGCACCACCAGGGCTTGCCCTTCATATAGGCGACGGTGCCGTCGATGGGGTCGACCACGAAGATGCGGCGCTTCGACAGGCGGTCGGCGGTATCGGCGGTCTCTTCCGACAGCCAGCCGTGGTCGGGCCGGGCCGAGAGCAGCGTGTCCTTGAGCAGCTGGTCGACGGCCATGTCGGCCGAGGTGACGGGAGAGCCGCCGGACTTGGACCAGACCTTCAGCCCGGCGTCGCGTTCCGCCAGCGCCAGCCGGCCTGCAGCCTCTGCGGCATTGCGGATCAGGTCGAGATCGGCCGCCAGATCGCTCATTTGCCCGCGATGGCGACGCCGTCGAACATCAGCGACGGGCTGTTGAAACTGCCGCGGAACTCCAGGTCCGAACCGTGCTGAAGCCGGGTCCAGAGGTCGGCGAGATTGCCGGCGACGGTGACACCGCTGACGGGCCAGACGATCTGACCGTTCTCGAACCAGAAGCCCGAGACTCCGGCGGACCAGTCGCCGGTGTTGGCGTTCAGCGACGGGCCGAACATGGAGGTGACCAGCAGGCCGGCGCCGGCATCGGCCATCAGCCCGGCCAGATCGCGTTCGCCCGGCTCCAGATGCAGATTGTGGGTCGAGACCCCGGGCGGGCCGGCGAGGCCGCGCGAGGCGTGGCCGGTCGAGGCCAGGCCGAGCTGGGCGGCGGCAGAGCTGTTCAGCAGCCAGGTGGTCAGGACGCCGTCCCGGACGAGCGACTGGCGCGACACCGCCACGCCCTCGTCGTCGAAGGGGGTGGAGCCGAGGCCGCGGATGCGGAAGGGATCG
Organism: Alphaproteobacteria bacterium; assembly: GCA_964201945.1. Taxonomy (GTDB): domain Bacteria; phylum Pseudomonadota; class Alphaproteobacteria; order SHVZ01; family SHVZ01; genus SHVZ01. Next base: position 1,589 of record CAXNIC010000505.1, on the reverse strand, counting down.
TCGATCAGGTCCACGCCCGCCGGCAGGATCCGCTCGCCGAGGCGGTCTTTCAGGAAGGAGGTGCCGCGCGCGATCGAGGGGCCGGAGATGGCACCGAGCAGGGGCGAGAGGACCTGGGTGGCGATGCGGTTCTCGAAAATGACCGGGGCGGTGGTCGAGTCGATCTTGCGCGGCCCGGTGCGGGCGACGGCGCGATGGCCGGCGAACTCGCCGATGGAGGCGGCGGACGGCAGGTCGGACAGGTGGCGCACGGCGCGGTGTTCGCCGCCGCGTTCCATGGCCCCGTCCTGCTCGGCGATGACGCCGACGCCCAGCGAAAAGGCCGAGCCGTGATAGGCTCCGTCGAAGCCGTGCGAGGTGACCAGCCGCCAGCGGCTGGAGGAGGCGGAGGCGTGGCCGCCCTCGGATTTCGCAACACCGGGCACGGCCAGGGCGGCGGCCTCGGTCTCGGCGGCCATGGCCTCGAGCTCGGCGGCGCTGCGCTCGGACGGATCGTACAGATCGAGGTCGGCGAAGGGGCCGCGGGCGAGGCGGTCCTGCGGGGCCAGACCGGCCCAGGGGTCTTCGGGTGCCAGCCGGGCCATGGCCACGGCGCGCTCGACCAGACGGGCCCGGGTGGCGTCGGACAGGTCCGAGGCCGAGACGGTCGCCATGCGACGGCCGATGAAGACGCGCAGGCCGAGATCGCGGCTCTCCTCGCGCTCGACATCCTCGAGGGCGCCGTTGCGGACACCGACGGACAGGGAGGCCCGCTCGGCCGAGACGGCCTCGGCGGCGTCGGCCCCGGCCCTCAGGGCGGCGGCGACGATATCGGACAGTATGTCGGGGGAGGCGGAAGTGTCACGCGGGGAGGTCATGCCCCGATATGGCCGACGTCCCGGGGGACCGCAACGCCGTCAGGCCGGAAACACCACGAAAGAGGCGACCTCGCCCCCGGGCGTCAGGCGAAGAATAGCGATCAGCAAACGACCGCCCACCGTCACTTCGTAAAGGCTGGCGTCGAGTCCGCCGATCTTGTCGCGGCGCCGCTGGATGAAGGCTGTCGTCGGACCGAGGGCGGCGAGGCTGTCGCGATAGTCCGCCAGCACCTGATCCGAAAAGTAGTCGAGCACGTCGTCGGTCAGGTTCGAGCGGTCCAGCCGGCCCGCACGAAGCTGGTTTAGCAGGGCAATGGCGCGATCGCGCTCAGCCTCGCCGCCCGGCAGGGCCTCAGGCGGTGGCGCAGTTGGGGCGGGTCTCGGGGCGGGCGGCACCTCGGCGGGCGGGTCGAGCAGAAGGGCCTCGACGCCGTCGGCAATCACATAGGGCGTGCGTCCGAAGTCGGCGTTGACCAGCACGATGACGGCGGCCCGGCGGTCCGGATAGAGACGGTTCTCCGCGCCGAAGCCGTCTATCGAGCCGTCATGGGTCCATCGACGCCTGCCCGAGAACTCGCCGACATAGAGCCCGAGCCCATAGCCGCTGGCCTCGCCGTCGTTCAGGCGGGTGTCGGCGGTCATTGTCGCCCGAGCGCTGGCGCTGAGAAGTGGGCCGTCCATGAGCGCGACGTCGAAACGGGCCAGATCGGAGGCCGTCATCACCAGGCCTCC
>CAXNIC010000504.1:0-3208 GCA_964201945.1 Alphaproteobacteria bacterium | reverse complement strand
GGAAAACACCGGCGGCGAGACGGCCGGCGGAGCGGCCGGCGGCGGCGCTGCCGATGCCATGGGAGCTGGTGCCGAAGCCAAGGGTTGCGGCGAACCGGAAGCCGGCCTGGACGGGGCTTGGGCAGCCGGCCGCATGCCCGGCGCCGGGGGACGGAGCGCAACCCGGTGCGAGGAGCGGCCTCTCAGCATGGACGGCAGGGTCGGCGCCGGGCCTAGGGTGTCGAGCACACCGAGGTCGACGGTAACGCTCGGCCGAGCGCTCCCGATCACCACCGTCTGGGCCGAGGCCGTGCCTGCGGCAAGGATCAGTCCGGTGAGCGCCAAGCCGAGGCAGCGCGCCCGTAGGGTCTCAGCCATCGCCTGTCCCAACCAGCCTTTGATTGTCGTTGGGCCAGGATACCCTATGGCTCGTTGGCGGAACAACGACCTTGGGCACTGGCGCCGCGGCATCCCTAGACGCTCCGGAGCAGGTCGCCGAGCGGCCGGTGCAGCTGATCGTTGGCGGCGAGCACGCTGCCCGAGGACATCATGCCATTGCCGCCCGAAATCTCGCTGACATAGCCCCCGGCCTCGCGCACCAGCACGACGCCGGCGCAGATATCCCAGGGGTTGAGCGGCTCCTCCCAGAAGCCGTCGAGCCGGCCGGAGGCGACATAGGCGAGGTCGAGGGCGGCGGCGCCGAGCCGGCGGAGGCCCGCGGTCTTGCCGATCACCGCCTCGGCCCGCTTGATGAAGCCGGGGTGGTCACCATGGCCCAGAAACGGCGCGCCAGTGCCGATCAGCGACTCCTCCATCTTCTTCCGGGCGGAGACCCGGAGGCGTCGGTCGTTCAGATGGGCGCCCTGGCCCTTCTCGGACCAGTAGAGCTCGTCGTTGATCGGGTTGTAGATGACGCCGGCATAAGGCTCGCCGTCGCGCTCGACGCCGATCGAGATGGCGAAATGCGGGATGCCGTGGAGGAAGTTCAGCGTGCCGTCCAGAGGGTCGACGACCCAGCGATTGGAGACGTCCTTGCCGGCGGTGCCGCCGCCCTCCTCCAGCAGCAGGCCATAGTCCGGCCGGGCCTTGGTCAGCTCGCGCTTGAGGATCTGCTCGGACTTCAGGTCGGCCTGGGAGACGAAGTCGGCGGGGCCTTTCCTGCTGACCTGGAGGTGCTCGACCTCGCCGAAGTCGCGGATCAGTCCCTTGGCGGCCTTGTAGGCGGCGTTAACCATGACGTTGACGAGCGGCGAACGAGCGGCCACGGGCGACCTCGACCTTAAGAAAGAGCGGGCGCGGACCCTAACAGAGCGCTACCCGAGGGGCAACGCGCCGCCGGATCGAGCCTGATCAGTGCTGGTCGGCGACCTCGAACCGCAGTCGCATCATGCTGGGTGCGCGGTTCGGGTACATCTGCACCACGAACATGTGGTCGTAGTCGACATCGGCGTTCAGCTTCACTTGGCCGCCTCCAGGCACCCCCAGCGCCTCGAGAATGCGCGGGATGTTGCGGGTGTGCCCGACGATCAGCCTATCCTTGCCGTCCGGCTTCTCGCGCAGTCGGCCGGCGAAGGCCACCTGCTCGTCCCGCGTCATCACCTGGGGCTTCAGCCCCGTAGTCTCGGCGAACGGCGCTCCGGTCTGGCGGCTCCTGAGGGCATCTGTGGTGATCAGCTCCTCGATTCCCGCGTCGGCCAGCATGCGGGCCAGCGTCCGGGCCCGGTCGACGCCGGCGTGCAGGAGCGGCGCCGAGTCGCCTTCGACCTCCAGGCTCTTCTCCGCGTGGCGGACGAGGAAGACCACGCCTTCGGCATGCGCCATGGGGACCGCGAGCAAGCCGATGAACAAGGCCGGCAGCAGCGCCAGCGCGATCCGCAACGTTCGCATCTCATTCTCCCATGGCCCGAGCCTGCGCCCTGCGAACACTCTTAGCCGCACACTGCGCCCACCTCAAGCGGGCTTGGCCGTCTTCGTGGACGGAGCGAGAGTGACGACCAGCACGCCCAGCAGCGTGATCGCCGCGCCGATCATCACCCGAACGGTGAGGACGTCGCCCAGCAGCGTCACGCCGAAGATGACGGCGAAGATCGGCGCCAGCAGGAACAGCGGCGTCACCAGCGACACCGGGTAGCGCCGAAGCAGGTAGTACATCCCGGCGAAGCCGATCAGCGACGAGCCGATCGCGGTATAGGTGAGCGCGGCCCAGCCGGTCAGCGAGGCTGCGGCCATCGCCTCGAACTGGCCGGTTTCGATCAGGAGCGACATCCCCAGCAGCGCCGGCGCCGAAACCAGCGCCACCCAGGCCTGGAGGTTGAAGATGCCGACGTCGCGGAGCCCGCGCATCAGCACCTGGGCCAGCGCCATCGACAGGCTGGCCGCCGCCACCAGCACGATCGCCGTGACGTAGGTGAAGACGCGCGGATCGAAGCCGATGACGATGACGCCGGAGAAAGCGGCGACGATCCCGGCCAGGCGAAGCGCCGAGATGCGCTCGCCCAGCATCGCCACAGCCATGATGACGGAGAACGGCAGCGTCAGCTGCGTCGCGATGGCGACGGTGGAGACGTCGGCCGCCAGCTTGAGCGCCGAGTACATCAGGCAGAAATGCAAGGCCCCGCAGAAGACCGAGATCGCCAGGATACGCTTCATCTGCGCCGGCACGACCCGCAGCCACGGCGCCAGCAGCACGATGAGCATGACGAAGCGAAGCCCGGTGAACCAGACCGCCGGCATCTCCTGCAGCCCGACCTTCCCGGCGATGAAGGTGAAGCCCCAAAGCAGGTTGATGAACAAAACCAAAGCGAGGTCGAGCAGCTTCACTCAGGCGCGTCCGATTTTCAGGAGTGATCGAGGCCGTATCACGGCCGCGCCGGACAGCGCAAAGCACATGCCAGTGCGCCGGCCAGGGTTCGCCTCGCACGACGAACATACGCACATGATAGCTGGCTAAAATCTAGGCAGACGGAAGCCTGGGTCGCACGCCTCAATGCAGCGGCGTGTGGGACATCAGGTTCCAGCGCATCGGCAGCGTCACCGTCACCTCGGTCCCCGATCCCAGCGCGCTGGCGATGCCGAGGCGACCGCCCAGCTTCTCGACCATGAACTTGGCGATCGAGAGCCCAAGCCCGCTGCCTTCCGGCGCGCCCGGCCCGGTCTCGCCGCGGCTGTAGGGCTGCGCGACCTGCGGCAGGCGCTCGGGCGAGATGCCGCGGCCGGTGTCCTTCACCCC
>CAXNIC010000503.1:0-3246 GCA_964201945.1 Alphaproteobacteria bacterium | reverse complement strand
GCAGTGCTTCGCCTTCCTCGCCGTCCGCAGCCTTCGCGGTCTTCCCCTCAGCGTGCCGACGACCACCGGCGCGCCGAGGCCGATGACCGGTGGCGTCCTGAACCGCGCCCGCAGGGCAGCTTAGATCCCATGAGCCTGGAGGCGGCAACGCGCGGGGCCTTCGCCCCAGCCGAGGAAGCGGTCGCCTCCGGTCGGATTCCCGGCGCGGTCCTCGGCGTGCTGGCGCCCAACGGAAAGACGGCGGTGCGGGTGACCGGCTTCGCGCAGCGCGTGCCGAAGAAGCGGAAGCTCACCCGCGCCACCTGGTTCGACCTCGCCAGCGTCACCAAGGTGATCGCGACGACCACGGAGATCCTGAAGCTGGTCGAGGATGGGATCGTCGGTCTCGACGATCCTTTGTCGGCGCATATCCCCGACCTGCACCAATACGTCGTCACCGCGCCGATCCGCAGGATCACCCTCCGCCAGTGCCTCTCCCACCAGACCGGCCTTCCGGCGGTCGAGCCGATCTACACCTGGGGCAATGATCCCGAGACGCTGAAGGCACATATCCTCCAGCGCGACTGGCCCATCGGCGCCAACGTCTATTCCGACATCAACTTCATGCTGCTCGGCATCCTGATCGAGCGCCGCCGCGGCCGTACGCTGGCCAAGCTGCCGCGCGGCACGGGCCTCGGATTCCTGCCGAAGAGCAAGAGCTTCGCTGCGACCGAGGCCTGCACCTGGCGCCGCCGGGTGATCGTCGGCCAGGTGCATGACGAGAACGCCTTCAGCCTCGGTGGCTTTGCCGGGCATGCCGGTCTGTTCGGCACGGTCGACGGCGTGCTCGGGTTTGCAAAGCGCCTGCTCGCGGGCAAGGAGCTGAAGCCGGAGTCGATCGCCGAGATCAGGAAACGGCATTCGGCGACGAACAACCTCGGCTGGCAGCATCATCACGAGGGCTGGTCCGGCGGCGACCTCTGCTCGCCCGAGACCATCGGGCACACCGGCTTCACCGGCACCGGGATCTGGATCGACTTCGCCCGTGGCTATGCCTGGACGCTTCTGACCAACCGCGTGCATCCGACCCGGCATGTCGAGACCGGCATCCAGGATCTGAGGAAAGCCGTCGGGAATCGCCTCGCCGCCGCGCCGCCGTTCTAAGGCGTCGCCATGTCGACCTATGCCCGCGGCTTCGTCCTGGTCCTCGCCGCCGCGATCGTGTGGAGCTCGGGCGGGCTGATCGTCCGCTCGGTCACTGCCGATTCCTGGACCATCGTCTTCTGGCGCTCGATCAGCTGCGCCGGCTTCCTGCTCCTCTATCTCTGGATCAGCGAGCGTCGCCTGCCGCTGCATCTCTTCCGCGCGGCCGGCTGGCCGGCGGTCATCGTCGGCACCTGCTTCGCTCTCAGCTCGATCACCTTCATCCTCTCGCTCGGGCTCACCTCGGTCGCCAACGCGCTGATGACCCAGAGCCTGGCGCCGATCATCGCCGGGCTGCTGGCGCGCATGATCCTGAAAGAGTCGATCGACCGCCGCACCTGGATCGCGATCGTCGTCGCGATCTGCGGCATCGCGGTGATGCTGGGACGCGTTCCAAGCGGCGATGACCTGCTGGGCACGGTTCTGGCCGTGGTCAGCGCCGTCGCCTATTCCGGCACGATCATCACCGTGCGCTCGCAACGTGACGTGCCCATGGTTCCGGGCGCCGTTTTCGCCGCGACTTTCGCAACCCTGGTGGCGCTGCCCCTGGCGCCGACTCTGTCGCTGGCCGATGGCGAGCTGCCGCTGCTGATCTTCTTCGGCGCCGGCCAGCTCGGCGTCGGCATGGCGCTGTTCACGACCGGTGCCCGCTTCCTTCCGGCCGCGGTATCCTCGCTGATCTCGCTGGTCGAGACAGCGCTGGGGCCGCTCTGGGTCTGGCTCGCCTATGGCGAGAATCCCGGCCCCTGGGTGCTGGGCGGCGGCGCCATCGTCGTCTCGGCCCTGGTCGTTCACACGGTGATGGCCAGACGATAGAGCCAGCAGAGGAGCGGAAGATGGCACGACGCAACATCCTGGCGATGCTGATCGGCTTCCTGATCGTCACGGTTTCGAGCCCGTCCATCGCGCAGCCCGGGATTCCGGCGGAAGCCGCCATACGCGCGGCGCTCGCCCGCTGGACCACGGACTTCAACGCCGGCAAGGCGGAGGCCGTCTGCGATCTCTTCTCGCCGGACCTGCGCTACCACTATCGCGGCTTCCCGGAGCGGGGGTACCCGGAGATCTGCGATCTCCTGCAGCGCTCGCTCCGCGATCGGGCAAAGACCTACACCTACGCGCTCGATATCCGGGAAATCATCGTGTCGGGCGACCTTGCCGTGGTGCGCCTGGTGTGGACGCTCACGGTTGCGACGGTGGGCGTCGCGAAGACGGCCATCGCGGATGAGCCCGGGATGGATGTCTTCCGCAAGCAGCCGGATGGAACCTGGAAGATCGTCCGCTACATCGGCTACGAAGAGCCTTAAGGCGCGCGCGGCCGCGCTAGTCGATCTTCTCGACCTCGATCGGCTTCGGCGGATGGATGATGCGTTCGAGCGCGGCAACCAGCGCCAGCTCGCGCCGGCCGGCAGCGACGGTCGCCTCGATCGCTTCCGCCATGCCTGACGCGGCGAGGCCGAGCGCGTCCGGAACCGAGCCTGAATCGAGGTAGTGGCCGAGGATGAGGGCCGAGATCAGGTCACCGGTGCCGTTGAGCGGCCGGTCGACGCGAGGCGCCGTCACCCGCCAGAGCCCGCTATTGGTCACTGCCAACGTCGAGATGCGGCCGTTCTCCGGCAGGCCGGTCAGGATCACCGTTCGCGGTCCATGGCGGCGGAGCGCATGGGCGGCGACACGCGCCGAGTCGAGATCGGTCACGGACATGCCGGTCAGCTGCTCGAGCTCGAACACGTTGGGCGTGCAGATGTCGGCCAGCGGCACGAGCTTCTGGGCGATCGCTTCCGGCACGCCCGGACGCACGAAGACGCGGCCGCCGTCGCCGATGACCGGATCGAGCAGATAGATCGCCTTCGGATTGGCGGACTTGGCGGAGGAGACGGCGTCGGCGACGACGGCCGCGGTTCCGGCCTCGCCGAGATATCCAGACAGAACCGCCCGGCACTCAGCGAGGACGCCGAGGGCCTTCAGCCCGCGCAGCAGCTCGGCGATCTCCGCCGGCGGCACGACGCGGCCGGAAAAGCCGCCATGCCCCGGGTGGTTCGAGAAGGCGACCGTGTCCAGGCGCCA
>CAXNIC010000502.1:0-3249 GCA_964201945.1 Alphaproteobacteria bacterium | reverse complement strand
GACGAGTATCCGCACCAGATGTCGGGCGGCATGCGCCAGCGCGTGATGATCGCCATCGCGCTCGCCTGCTCGCCGAAGCTCCTGATCGCCGACGAGCCGACCACCGCGCTCGACGTCACCATCCAGGCGCAGATCCTCGACCTGCTGCGGGGGCTCCAGAAGGAGCTCGGCATGGCGGTGGTGCTGATCACCCATGACCTCGGCGTCGTCGCCGAGTTCGTCCAGCGGGTGATCGTCATGTATGCCGGCCGTGTCGCCGAGACCGGCCCGGTGCGCGACATCTTCCACACGCCCCTGCACCCTTACGCCGAAGGATTGCTTGCCTCTGTGCCGCAGCTCGACCATGTCGTCGACCGGCTCTCGGCGATCGAAGGCACGATCCCGAGCCCGCACGACTTCCCGCCCGGCTGCCGGTTTCATCCGCGCTGCAAATACGCGAAGGAGCCCTGCGCCGTCATCGAGCCGAAGCTGATCGAGCTGGCGCCTGCTCACCGCGCCGCATGCATCCGCCATACCGGCTACGAGGACCGGTCATGACCGCGGCGGCGACGGCGCCCTTCATCGAGGTCGACAACCTCGTCAAGCACTTCCCCATCAAGAAGGGGTTCTTCTCCTCGGGCGACGCCGGAACGGTGCGGGCGGTCGACGGCATCAGCTTCAATGTCGCCCGCGGCGAGACGCTGGGCCTGGTCGGCGAGTCCGGCTGCGGCAAGTCGACCACCGGCCGGCTGATGCTGCGCCTCATCGACCCGACCTCGGGCGCGCTCCGGTATGACGGCACCGATCTCGCGAAGGTCTCGCCGAAGGAGATGCGCGAGCGCCGGCGCGAGCTGCAGATCATCTTCCAGGACCCGTTCTCGTCGCTGAACCCCCGGATGACGGTCGAGACCATCATCACCGAGCCGCTGGTCATCCACAGCATCGGCAACAGCGCGTCCAGGCGCGCGCGTGCCTACGAGCTGCTGGATATCGTCGGACTGTCGCGCAGCTACGCCAACCGCTACCCGCACGAGTTCTCGGGCGGCCAGCGCCAGCGCATCGGCATCGCGCGTGCGCTGGCGCTCCGTCCGCAGTTCGTCGTCTGCGACGAGCCGGTCTCGGCCCTCGACGTCTCGATCCAGGCCCAGGTCATCAACCTGATGCAGGATCTGCAGAAGGAATTCGGCCTCACCTATCTGTTCATCAGCCACAACCTCGCCGTCATTCGTCATATCGCCGACCGGGTGGCGGTGATGTATCTCGGCAAGATCGTCGAGCTCACCGACAAGCACAGCCTCTATGCGGCACCGAAGCATCCGTATACGCAGGCGCTGCTTTCGGCGATTCCGGTCGCCAATCCCGATCATCAGAAGATTGCGCGCGTGGTCCTGGGCGGCGACGTGCCGAGCCCGCTCAACCCGCCGTCGGGCTGCCGCTTCCACACGCGCTGCCCCTATGCCGAGGCGCGCTGCAAGGCGATCGAGCCGCCGCTGGTCGACGTCGGCGGCGGCCACTATGTCGCCTGCCACCTCGTCCAACCCTCCGCCTAGGCATCTCCCATGGGTTATACGCTGGCCGAATTCCGCGCCGCGGCGGCGCGCATCAAGGGGCTCGTCCGCCGCACGCCGATGATGCAGAGCTGCGGGCCGGTCACCATCGGGCCCGACATCGCGCTCAAGCTCGAATGCCTGCAGATCACCGGCTCGTTCAAGCCGCGCGGCGCGGTCAACGCGCTGAGGAGCCTGCCGGAGGCCGCGGTCCGGAAGGGCATCATCACCGCGTCGGGAGGCAATCACGGCAAGGCGGTCGCCTATGCCGGCTGGATCGCCAAGACCCGTGCCGTCGTCTACCTGCCGAAAAGCGCACCGCCTGAGAAGGCGGCGACGATCCGGGCCTTCGGGGCCGAGCCGATCACCTTTGGCGAGGTGTGGGACGACTCGAACGCCGAGGCCAAGCGCCATGCCGAGCGCGAAGGCATGACCTACATCCATCCGTTCGGGGACGAGCCGGTGATTTTGGGCCAGGGCACGCTCGGGCTCGAGGTGCTGGAGGATCTGCCTGATGTCGATGTGGTCCTGACGGCGATCGGCGGTGGCGGCTTCGCGGCCGGTGTCGCCACGGCGATCAAGGCGGCGAAGCCGGGCGTGCGGATCGTCGGCATCGAGCCGGTCGGGGCACCGACCCTGCATGACAGCCTGAAGGCGGGAAAGCTGGTCACCCTCGACAAGATCGAGAGCAAGGTCAGCACCCTGTCGGCAAAGCGCTCCGATCAGATCAATCTTGACCTGATCGGGAAGCACGTGGAACGCATCGTGCTGGTCACGGATGAGGAGATGCGGGATGCGGCCCGCTGGCTGTGGAAGGAGCTCGGCATCGCCGCCGAGCTTTCGGGCGCGGCCTCGCTCGCGGCCTTGCTGACCGGCAAGCTCGAGCTGCCCAAGGGTGCCAAGGTCTGCGCCGTGGTCTGCGGCGCCGGGACCGACGGCATCGCCTGACCGGAAATGAAGAAGGGCGCCGCCTTCCGGCGACGCCCTTGCTTCGAAGCTCAGAAAACCGAGATCAGCGCGAGTAGAACTCGACGACTTGGTTCGGCTCCATCTGCACCGGGTACGGCACGTCCTCGAGCGCAGGCTTCCGGGTGAACTTGCCCTTCAGGGCCTTGTGGTCGACCTCGATGTAGTCGGGCACGTCGCGCTCGCCCGACTGAACCGCCTCGAGAACGACGTTCAGCGTCTTCGACGCTTCCTTCACCTCGATGGTGTCGTCGTCCTTGACCATGAAGGAGCCGATGTTGACCCGGCGTCCGTTGACCTTGATGTGGCCATGGTTGACGAACTGGCGCGCGGCGAAAACCGTCGTCACGAACTTCATGCGGTAGACGACGGTATCGAGGCGGCGCTCGAGCAGCTCGATCAGGTTGGCGCCGGTGTCTCCCTTGCGGCGCACGGCCTCGTCGTAGAGGCGGCGGAACTGGCGCTCGCCGATGTTGCCGTAGTAGCCCTTCAGCTTCTGCTTGGCCATCAGCTGGATGCCGTAGTCGGACGGCTTCTTGCGGCGCTGGCCGTGCTGGCCCGGGCCGTATTCGCGGCGGTTGACCGGGCTCTTCGGCCGGCCCCAGAGGTTCACTCCGAGCCGGCGGTTGATCTTGTATTTGGCGTTCTCACGCTTTGCCATGGTTGCTCCGTATTGGGCGGTTTGTTTGTCCCGGTAGGGCCAATGGCCGGAACGCGCCTCGTTGGACGCGTTCGCGTTCCCGGGAAGGAAGCGGCG
>CAXNIC010000501.1:0-3260 GCA_964201945.1 Alphaproteobacteria bacterium | reverse complement strand
TCGCCCGACGGCGGCCGGAGACCACATCCTCGCCCTGCGCGTTCGACAGGTAGTCGACGTAGAGCTCGTTGCTGCCGTCGGACGGATTGCGGGTGAAGCCGACGCCCGAGCCCGAGTCCGGCCCGAGATTCCCGAATACCATCGCCTGCACGATGACGGCCGTGCCGAGGTCCTCGGGAATCCGGTTCAGCTTCCGGTAGCTCTTGGCCCTGGCGCCGGCCCACGAGCGGAACACGGCCTCGATGGCGGCCTCGAGCTGGAGGTTCGGATCGGAGGGAAACGGCTTTCCGTTCGCGGACTCGAACTCCTCTTCGAATGCGGCGGCGATCCTTCGAAGCCCGCTCGCGCCGAGCTCGTCGACGTCGGTCGCCTCCAGTTCGGCGAGGACGGCCTCGAGCCGCTTCTCGAACCGCTCCGGCGCAATGCCATGCACGACCTCGCCGTATTGCTGCACCAGGCGGCGCCGGCAGTCATGGGCGAGCCGGGGATTGCCGATCATGCGAATGAGGGCCCGCAGCGTCGCCTCGGTGAGCCCGACGTTGAGGACCGTCTCCATCATCCCGGGCATCGAGATCGCGGCACCCGATCGAACCGACAGCAGCAACGGACGCTTCGCATCGCCGAGAAGACGGCCGGTCCGGGCGCCCAGGTGCTGCAGCTCGCGTTCCAGGATCTGGTCCAGCCCGTCGAGGGCCTTGGACCCTCGCTTCAGAAAGTCCCGGCAGATGCCGGTGCCGAGCACGAAGGCAGGAGGAACCGGGAGGCCGCAGCCGGCCAGCCGCATGAGGTTGTGCGCCTTGGAGCCGACCGTATCCTTGGTCGGGAGCTGCTTCGGGTCGCCATCGAAGGGAATCCGATAGACCTCGCCGGCGAGCGGCCCCGATTTCTCGGCCCGGCGGCTCACGCGATCACCTCGTCCATGAGATAGGTGCGGAGCATCTGGCCGGCATGCGCATGGGCGTCCGTCGCAGCCTCGAGGGCCTGCGACAGCTCGCGCAGCAGCATGACCTGTCGCTGATCGATGTTCTCGGCGACCAGCCAGCGCCTCATCGCCCGCAACCGCTCGTCGGCGGCGTGCTCGACCGCGATCAGTCTTTCGAGCGACTCCAGGAAGTCGTCGAGGTCGTCACGGACGTCGGACCGGGTGACCGAGGCCGCGCATTCGACGCATTTGACCAGTTCCTGGGCCGATCGCAGGGGCAGGTCGGCGAGTTCCTTCAGCCTGGTGACGACGTCCGCGGAGGGGGCGATAAGAAGCGAGAGCTCCACCAGCGTCGCCGCTTCCTCGAGCTCGTCGACGGCGTCGTCGGCACTCTCGAAGAACCGGAGCAGCGACGGCGGGCGCTCGAGCCGTTTGATGTCGTCTCTGGCCTCGTTCAAAAGCTGGTCGGCCTTCGTCTCCCACAGCGCGGCACGGGAGGCGAACTTCGATATCCAGGCATGGCCACGAGGGCTGCCCATCCGCTCGAGCGCTTCCCGCAGAAGGAAGGCGATGTCGAAGCCGAGGGTCACGTGGGCCGCGGCGGTATCGAAGATGCCCAGCCTCTCATTCTCGAATTCGCGACGGAACCTGGCCTTGATCTCGTCCAGAACGACCCGGCGCGATCGGCGCTGCTGGAGCCCGACCGAGGCGAGCCGAAACGCCTCCCGCAGCAGCTCGCCAGCACGGTCCTCGCTTACGAGCTCATCGAGGCGCTGGCCGTATCTCAGCATCTGCCCGCCGGCATACTCGATCGCCTCGGCCAGAGCCCGCTCGCCGCCGATCTCGATCAGCGCGCGATGGCCATAGTCGTTGTCGGCCGCCCATTTGAGCACGCCGACCGCGCGCGCCTTGCTGACGAACCCTCGGAGCCGCTTTCGCATGTGGTTCCAGTCGATCAGGAACACGATGCGGGAACCGAGATGGGCGAGGAACGCCCGGAGCTTCGCCTCGTTGCGGGCGCCGTAGCTGCCGGTCGAGAGCAGGTATTGACCGGAGGAAAGCCTGTCGCTCTGGCGTTGTTCGGTGCCCTCCCAGGTCACGTCGAATGCCTTGAAGAGGCTCTTGAAGAACTTCAGCCGGGCGTCGTGGATGTCGGTATAGGTCACGGTGACGCCGAGGTCGCGGACGCGCACCACCAGGACATGGGCATCGGTGGTGCCGATGTCGTTCTGAATGAGAAGCTGGCCGTTGTGCTCGGTCGCTGTCGTCCCCAGGCCGGGATGGTCGAACTTCAAGGGCGCCGTGCGATTGAGGCCCTCCATGAACGCCTCGACCCGTCGTCGTCCTCGGTCCGTGAGGCGATGGACGCGAGCGCCTGCGAGCGTCTCCACCGCGGTCGCGGCCTGGAGCTGGTTGATGGCCCGGTGGGCATCCATGACGATGAGGTGGAGGCTGTCGCCGCTCTTCCGATCGCCGGCCGTGATCGCCGCGATCAGATCGGTGCTGATCGAGCCGTGGCCGGGCGCCGGCAATCTGAGCCTGGACAGCCGGTCGAGGAACGGCGCCCGACCCGTCTCCGGCAGGCAGGTCAGCATCGCTTCGACGCCCGCGCGGATCCGCCTGATGACCTCCGGCCCGTGCGGCACCAGGTACGAGCCGGCTCGAACCTTCCGCGTCCCGGCGACGACGTCGTCGAGCCAGTCGTCGCTCAGCTGGCTCGCGACCCTCTCGGTCTTGAGGTCGGGAGCTGGGACATGCGGGTGATCCGCATTGTCTCGAGCGGTCTGCAGCAAGGCGAAATAGTATTTGATCTGGTCATTGGCGACGAGCGAACGCGCGATCGTGTCGGGCGCCAGCAACTGCTGATCGCCGAGCTCGGAAACGACGATGTCCTTGCGCGTCATCGCGGGAGCCTGATCTGCCGCAACCGCTCGTTTCGATTCGGTGAAACCGCGGCGTCGCGGAAACGGGTGGTCGGGCCGGTTTGCTGCATCGCCGCCGGCGTGACGGACTGCATGGAAGCTTCGTTGACTTACTTGACGGTTGCGTGACGGCGCGGCGGTCCGGGCTCGAAATGTCGTTTTCCGCGACATTCGGTCGCTGTCCGGGGCAGGCCCGAGAGTCGCAAGGGCAAGCCCGGTCCGGGCAATGGTCGCACCCTGGATCTGGCTGATCCGCTGGCCGATGTCGTCGGTCGCCTTCGCGGTCTGGTTGGCAAGGCCTTTCGGCGATCTCGGGCGAGTGCCCCATCAGCCGAAAGTACGAGCGGCGACGTCCCCGGCTCGGGCGGCGACCAATCAAAAAAAGACGCCGGTCCGTCGGCGGGGGGGCCAACGGA
>CAXNIC010000500.1:0-3261 GCA_964201945.1 Alphaproteobacteria bacterium | reverse complement strand
TCGGCGGCGAGCGCGCGGGCCGCCACCACGATCTCGTCCCGGCCGCCATAGGAGATGGCGAGCGTCAGGTTGAGCCGGTCGTTGCCGCGCGTCAGCTCCTCGGCATTGGTGATCAGCGCGACGATGTCGGGATCGAAGCGGCCGCGGTCGCCGATCACCCGGAGCCGCGCGCCCTTGGCATGCAGGTCGGCGATCTCGCTCCTGAGATAGTGGCGCATCAGGCCCATGAGATCCTGGACCTCGACCATCGGGCGATTCCAGTTCTCGGACGAGAAGCCGAAAACGGTCAGGTAGCGGATGCCGATCTCGCCGGCGCCGACGATGGTCCGCCGGAGCGCCTCAGCTCCCTGGCGATGCCCGGCCGCGCGCGGCAGCCCACGGGCCCTGGCCCAGCGGCCGTTGCCATCCATCACGATCGCGACGTGCGCCGGGGGCGACTCGGGCGTCGACATCAAGGGGCTTCCGCTTCCGCCGGTCCTCAGACGTTGAGGATCTCTTTTTCCTTCTGAACGAGCATCTCATCGATCTCCTTGATGTGCTCGTCGGTCTTCGCCTGCACCTCGTTGGAGAGGCGCCGGTGATCGTCCTCGGTGATGTCGCCGTCCTTCTCGGACTTCTTCAGGCCGTCCATGCCGTCGCGGCGCACGTTGCGGACCGAGATCTTGGCCGCCTCGGCGTACTTGTGAGCAATCTTGGACAGCTCCTTGCGGCGGTCCTGGGTCAGCTCGGGCAGCGGCAGGCGGATGGTCTGGCCTTCGGTCTGCGGGTTGAGCCCGAGGCCGGACTCGCGGATCGCCTTGTCGACCGACTTGACGATGCCGCGATCCCAGACCTGGACGATGATCATGCGGGGCTCCGGCACGCTTACCCCCGCCACCGTGTTCAACGGCACGTTGGAGCCGTAGGCGTCGACATGGATGGGATCGAGGAGCGCCGTCGAGGCGCGGCCGGTGCGCAGGCCCCCGAACTCCTTCTTGAGAACCTCGAGCGCGCCGTCCATGCGGCGCTGTATGGCCTTGAGATCCGTCTCGCTCACGACTTGGTCTCCTCCGTGATGATCGTGAATCGTCCGAGGCCCTGGACGACCTCGGCGAAGGCTCCATGATTGTGGAGTGAAAAGACCAGAATCGGAATACGGTTTTCCCGCGCGAGCGAGATGGCGGATGCGTCCATCACCTTTAGGTCGCGGGAGAGGCATTCGAGATAGGTCAGGCGGTCGTAGCGGGTCGCCGTGGGATCCTTGATCGGATCGGCCGAGTAGACGCCGTCGACCTTGGTCGCCTTCAGGATCGCATCGCAGCCCATCTCGGTGGCCCGCAACGCCGCGGCGGTATCGGTGGTGAAGAACGGGTTGCCGGTACCGGCGGCGAAGATCACCACCCGCCCCTTCTCCATGTGGCGGACGGCGCGGCGGCGGATGTAGGGCTCGCAGACCGCTGCGATCGGCAGCGCCGACTGCACCCGGGTCTGCACCTTCTTCCGCTCGAGCGCGCTCTGCAGCGACAGTGCGTTTATCACCGTCGCCAGCATGCCCATGTAGTCGGCGGTGGCGCGCTCCATGCCGTTCGCCGCACCGGAGACGCCGCGGAAGATGTTGCCGCCGCCGATGACGACCGAGACTTCGACACCGAGCTTGCGGACGTCCTCGATCTCGTCGGCGATGCGATCGACGATCACCGGATCGAGGCCGAACTCCTGTTCCCCCATCAGCGCCTCGCCGGAGATCTTCAGCAGAACCCGGCGATAGCGCTGTTTCGGAGCGGGGCTCACGGCGCGCCTCAGCGCTTGATCTGGGCCGCGACCTCGGCCGCGAAGTCTTCCTGCTTCTTCTCGATCCCCTCGCCGAGGGCGTAGCGGACGAAGCCCGCCACCTTGATCGGCGCGCCCGCTTCCTTGGCGGCCAGCTCGACCACCTTGGCGACCTTGGTCTCGCCGTCGACGACGAAGACCTGCTCCAGGAACACGCTCTCCTCGTAGAACTTGCGGAGGCGGCCCTCGACCATCTTGGCGATGACTTCGGGCGGACGGCCGCTGGCCTGGGCCTGCTCGGTCAGGATGTTGCGCTCGCGCTCGACGGTGGTCGCCGGCACGTCGGCGGTCGAGAGCGCGATCGGGTTGGCGGCGGCGACATGCAGCGACAGCTTGTGCGCCAGCTCCTGCAGCTTCGCCACCGGTGCGGTCGACTCGAGCGCCACCAGCACGCCGATGCGGCCGAGGCCGGGGGTCAGCGCGTTGTGCATGTAGGACGACACCACGCCGCTGCCGACCGAGAGCGTGGTCGAGCGGCGAAGGTTCATGTTCTCGCCGATGGTGGCGACGAGATCGGTCAGCTCGTCGCTGACGGACTTGCCGCTCGCCATCTTGGCGCTCTTCAGCGCCTCGACGTCACCGTTCGCCTGCAGCGCGATCTCGGTCGTCGCCTTCACGAATTCCTGGAACTTGTCGTTGCGGGCGACGAAGTCCGTCTCGGCATTGACCTCGACCACCGCGCCACGGGTCCCCTTGGCGGCGACGCCGACCAGGCCCTCGGCGGCGATGCGGCCGGACTTCTTGGCGGCGGCCGAAAGGCCCTTCTTGCGCAGCCAGTCGCTGGCCTCTTCGATGTCGCCCTTGTTCTCGGCCAGGGCCTTCTTGCAGTCCATCATGCCGGCCCCGGTCTTCTCGCGGAGCTCCTTCACCAGCTGGGCGGTGATCTCGGCCATCGGTCTCTATCCTTCGTTTCTCAAAAACACTTACGTCCGGTTGATGGCGAAACGGCGGCGTTGTTGGGCGCCGCCGTTCCGGTAATCCGCTATCGAAGCTTCGGTCCGGTCAGGCGGTCGCCTCGGTGGGCTGGGCCTCGGCGGCCGGCTCGGCCGGAGGCGCATCCTCATCGGCCGGAGCACCCTCGCCGGCCTCCTCCGCCTCGCCGATGTCGACGCCAGCGGCCACCATCTCGGCCTGCAGGCCGTCGAGAACGGCCGAGGAGACGAGATCGCAATAGAGCGTGATGGCACGGAGCGCGTCGTCGTTGCCCGGCACCGGGTAGGTGACGCCGGCCGGATCGGAGTTGGAATCGATCACCGCGACCACCGGGATGCCGAGCTTGGTCGCCTCGAGGACGGCGATCGCTTCCTTGTTGGTGTCGATGATGAAGATGAGGTCGGGAAGCCCGCCCATCTCCTTGATGCCGCCGAGCGCGCGCTCGAGCTTGTCCTTCTCGCGCGTGAGGGTCAGCAGCTCCTTCTTGGTGATGATCGACTGGTCGGTGACCACCCGCTC
>CAXNIC010000499.1:0-3263 GCA_964201945.1 Alphaproteobacteria bacterium | reverse complement strand
GACCTGCAGATCCAGGTCGAAAACAACCAGCTGACCATCCGCGGCCGCCAGGAAGACGCCGGCGACCGCATCTATCTGCACCGCGGCATCGCCGCGCGTCAGTTCCAGCGGAGCTTTGTACTGGCCGAAGGCATTGAGGTGGTGGGCGCCGAGCTCGACAACGGTCTTCTCCATGTCGATCTCGTCCGTCCCGAGCAGGAGAGCCGCGTCAAGACGATCGAGATCAAGCCAGGCCGGCAGAGTGGCCGCAGCATCGACACCAGGACTGTGAAGTCCTGATGCCGGGGGCCCGAGACGGGACCCGGAGTAAGGAGCGCAAAATGAACACGACCGAAGACTACAACCCGATGAGCCCGACCGACCTGGCGCGCCTCGGCATCAATTTCGTGGCCTATGTGAAGCCGATCCAGGTCGAGGACGAGACCCGCTTCGTCATTTGCGCCGCCGACGGCACGCAGATGGGCATGGCGCCCAACCGCGAGGTCGCCTTCGCCGCCATCCGCCAGCACGAGCTGGAGCCGGTGAGCGTCCACTGATCCCTTGGCGGGCGGCTTCGGCCGTCCGCCTAAGGACGCGAGACGATGCGAGATGGCGGGACCGTCACGGTCGCGGTCGTCCCTTCGCCGACATGGCTGTCGACGTCCAGAGTTCCACCCTGCAGTTCGATCAGGGATCGGCTGAGCCAAAGCCCGAGGCCGGCCCCGCGCCCGCCCCGGGAATGCTCGGCCGATCCCTGCTGGAACGGCTCGAAGATCGTCACCAGGCGCTCGGGCGGGATGCCGCAGCCGGTATCGGCGACGGTGACGACCAGCGCCCCGTCGCGATGAGCCTCCACCCGCACCCAGACCCGATGCCCGGTCGGCGTGAACTTCACCGCGTTCGATAGCAGGTTCAGCAGGATCTGGCGGATCGACCGGCGGTCGACATGGAGGACCCAGCCAGAGTCGACGGGCGCAGACTCGATCGTCGGGCCGATCCCCTGGGCATATCCCCGGGCCATGCGCACCGCCTCGTCGACGATGTCGGCGAGGACGACGTTCTCCGGCGACTGCTGGAACTGGCCGAGCTCGATCCGCGACATGTCGAGCAGGTCGTTGATGATGCCGAGCAGGTGCCGGCCGCTGGTGCCGATGTCGCGGGCATAGCCCCGGTAGGTGTCGTCGCCGAGCGGGCCGAACAGCTCCGCCTGCATGATCTCGGAGAACCCTAAGATGGCGTTCAGCGGCGTCCTGAGCTCGTGACTCATATGAGCGAGAAAGCGGGTCTTGGCGAGGTCGGCCGCGGCCGCGATGTCGCGGGCCTGGCGCCAGCGCTGGGAATCGGCCTCGGCGTCGTATTGCGGGGTCACGTCGCGGGTCGATCCGCGGTGGCCGAGGAAGCCGCCGCTCTCGCCGTAGAAGGGCCGCCCGCTGATCCTGAGATGGCGGATGCGCCCGTCCGCCGCGGTCTGGATCACCGGCACGTCGAGGAAGGGCTCGCGCTTGTCGAGGACCTCCAGGAACTGCCGCTTGGCCGCCGGGTCCATGCCCTGGCCGGCATGGGTATCGAACAGGCGAAGGCCGACATAGGCCGCCGGCGGCAGGCCGGTCATGGCGCGGACGCCGTCGGAGACGAAGGTGTAGCGCATCTCCCGGTCCAGCTCCCACAGCCAGTGGGAGGAGGACTCGGCGAAGTCGCGGAAGCGCTGCTCGCTTCGGCGAAGCTGCGCCTGGGTGTCGACGAGGGCCTTCTCCGCTTCCTTCAGCGGCGAGATGTCCATGCCGACGGTGAGCACGCGCGCGGGCGCGCCGGTACCGTCGCGGAGCGGCACCTTGCGGATCAGGAAGACCCGCTCAGCGCCGTCGGCGCTGGGAAACACCCGCTGGAAGACCTCGCTCGGCACCCCTGAGGCCAGCACCGCCTCGTCCGCCGCGCGCCCTACGGCGGCCATCGCCTCGCCGAGGAACGTGCCGCTGACCTTGCCCGCGCCGGCCTTCGCCGTCGTGCCCAGCAGGCCGGCGTAGTAGTCGTTCATCATCACGTAACGCTGCTCAGCGTCCTTGACCATGATGACGGCGGGAACCGCGTCGATGACGTCCCTGAGGAACCGCTCGGCGTCGATCAGCTGGGTGATCTCGCGGCCGGTGCCGCGGTATCCGGCGAAGGCGCCGTCGGCATCGAAGATCGGCTTGGCGTTGATGCTGAAGTGGCGGAGCCGTCCGTTCTCGTCGCGCCGGGCGAAGCGGAAGTCGACGACCGGCCGGCGCAGCGCGAGATCGGCGATATGGGCCACCCAGGCCTCGTCACTGACGTTCTCGAGGCCTTCCTTCGCCGGGGTATGCCCGATCAGGGCCGACGGGTCCTCGCCGGTCCTGGCGGTGGAGCCGGACGACAGGAGCGAGAATTTGAGGTCGCGGTCGAGCTCGTAGAACCAGTCGGAGGAGACCTCGGCGAAGTCGCGAAGGCGCCGTTCCTCGGCCGTCAGCGTTCCGTCAACGGAACGCCCCGCCGCATCGCTCGCATCAGAAACGGGACGGCCCTCGTCCGTCATCGGCTCCGCCTGGTCTCGCATCGACTCCCGGATCCTCACGCCTTCGGCGCCCCCTCCCGAGGGCCTCGGGCGTGTCCTAGTCGACGCAGGCTTAAAGGGACGTTAATTCCCTTGTCCGGACAAGCCGGAATTCGCGCCGCGAAACGGTAGCGCCCGGCCCTCGCCCTGACAATGTGCGGCCTCGACCTCCGGCCTGGGCGGGCGCATTCTCTGGCCTCCCGCCACCCGCTCGCCCGGTCATGCTCGCAAGCACCCTCTGGATCGCCCTCGGCGGCGCGCTCGGCAGCGTCAGCCGGTACTGGCTGTCGGTCGCCTTCGAGGCGCTGATCCGGTCCAGCTTTCCCTGGGCGACGGTGGTCACCAACATCACCGGGTCCTTCGTCATCGGGCTGGTGGCGGCGCTGCCCATGGGGTCGCTGCCTAAGCAGTTCCTGATGGTCGGCGTGCTCGGCGGCTATACGACCTTCTCCGCCTTCAGCCTGCAGACGCTGGTCCTGGTCCAGGACGGCGAGTGGCCGAAGGCGGCGGCGAATGTTCTGGCATCGGTCAGTCTCTGCCTTCTCGCGGTGTGGCTCGGCCACTTGGCGGCAGGCAGCTTCAGAGGGAGCGAAGCGTGAGCGACGGCAAGGCAGGGGCGAAGGTCGACGAGGCGCGGCTGTGGCAGCGCCACATGGACATGGCGGAGCTGGGGAAGACGCCGAAGGGCGGGGTCAAGCGCCTGGCGCTGACCGAC
>CAXNIC010000498.1:0-3299 GCA_964201945.1 Alphaproteobacteria bacterium | reverse complement strand
GGCGCTGTCCAAGGGCTTCGATTTCCGCGACCAGCGCGGCACCTTCGGCGGGGATCGGCTCGGCAGCGCTCACGGAATCCGGTATCCTCTTTTGCAGGAGAGAACGCCCTGAAATGACGGCCCCGACGAGCGGTAACAATCGTGCCCCGAGCTTCGATCCGGGCGCCGCGATCTGCGGCGATTTCGGCATTGCGATTGGCCGCGACGGCACTTGGTACTACCACGGCTCGCCGATCGGTCGCAAACCGTTGGTCAAGCTCTTCGCCTCCGTGCTCCGGCGCGACGACGACGGCGAGTACCGCTTGGTCACGCCGGTCGAGCGCGGACGCATTGTCGTCGAGGATGTGCCGTTCACAGCGGTCGAGGTGACATCCGAAGGCGATGGGGCGAGCCGTGTCCTGCGCTTCCGCACCAACCTCGACGACGAGGTCGAGGCCGGGCCTGAGCATCCGATCCGGGTCGATCACGATCTAGCGAGCGGAGCCCCCTCGCCCTATGTGCATGTCCGCGGCCGGCTGGAGGCGCGGATCCTCAGGCCGGTCTACTATCACCTGGTGGAACTCGGCGAGGAGGAGACGATCGACGGCAAACCGATGTTCGGCGTGCGCAGCCACGGGCTCTTCTTCCCTCTGGGACCGGTCGAGGCATGAGTTTGAAGCCCTCCGACATCCGCCTTCGCCTGACCGACTCGGAGCGTGATCGCGGCGACCACGATCTCAACCCGGGCATGCTGCCGGCCGACCGGCTCAGGGCCGCCGCCGTGCTGGTGCCGCTGGTCGCCAGGCCCGAGGGCACGACGGTGCTGCTGACACGCCGGACCGAGCACCTGCATCACCACGCCGGCCAGATCAGCTTTCCCGGCGGTCGCATCGAGGAGAGCGATTCGTCGCCCGAGGACGCAGCGCTGCGCGAGACCGAGGAGGAGATCGGCCTCACCCGTCACCACATCGAGGTGATCGGCCGTCTCGGCATCTACCGCACGCGGACCGGGTTCGAGATCACGCCGGTGGTCGGCTGGGTGACGCCGCCCTTCGACCTCGCGCCCGATCGCTTTGAGGTGGCCGAGGTCTTCGAAGTGCCGCTCGCCTTCATCGTCGATCCGAAGAATCACGAGCGCCACAGCCGGGAGTGGCAGGGCGTCGTCAGGCATTTCTACGTGCTGCCCTATGGCGGCTACTACATCTGGGGCGTCACCGCCGGCATGCTGGTGAACCTCGCCGAGAGGCTCAACCCGTGATTCGCATCCTGCTCACCATCCTGCTGCCGCTGGCGCTGCCATCCACGGTCTACTTCCTGTGGTTTGCCTACGAACGCCGGCGCGCCCTCGCTGCGGGTACACCGGAGGCGATGCCGCGGCTCGGCGACGTGCCGTGGTTCGTCCTGGCCTCCGCCGGGATCGCCATCGCCGCGGTGGTGCTGCTGGCGACGACGCTCTATTCCGGCGACGAGCCGGGCAGCGTCTATGTGCCCCCGCATCTCGAGGGGGACCGGGTGGTCCCCGGCGCCTCGAAGCAGGCGCCGCCCTGACCGACCGCCTCTCCCCGCTGCCGGACTGGATGACGGCGCCGGAGACGCGCCGGGTGATCGCGGCGCTGACCCGGGACGGCGCCACCGTCCGCTTCTGCGGCGGCGCCGTGCGCGATGCGCTGATCGCGCGCGAGGCCGCTGCCGACATCGACCTAGCGACGCCCGATCCGCCAGAGACGGTGACGCGCCTGGCTGCCGAGGCCGGCCTCTCCACCCGGCCGACCGGCATCGAGCATGGGACGGTTACCGTCATCGCCGACCGGCGGCCGTTCGAGGTGACGACGCTGAGGCGAGATGTCGAGACTTTCGGACGACGCGCCCGCGTCGCCTTCACCGACGACTGGCGGGAAGATGCGGCGCGCCGGGACTTCACCATCAACGCGCTCTATGCCGATCCGGACGGGCGGCTTCACGACTACTTCGACGGCATCGCCGACCTCGTCGCCGGACGCGTCCGCTTCATCGGCGAGGCGACGCAGCGCATTCGGGAAGATGCGCTTCGCATCCTCCGCTTCTTCCGCTTCCATGCGCGCTTCGGCAAGGGCGAGCCGGACGCGGCGTCGCTGGCCGCCTGCCGGGCGCTGGCCTCGCTCACCGCCGCGCTGTCCGGCGAACGGGTCCGCCAGGAACTGTTCCGCCTGCTGGCCGGGCCGCGGGCGGACTCGGCGATAGGGCTCATGGCGGGTGCCGGCGTCCTCGCTGTCGTCCTGCCCACAGCGACCCGGCTCGACCGTCTCGGCCGACTTGCCGCCCTCGAACCGACGCCCGATCCGCTTCGTCGGCTGGGGGCACTGCTCGAGCGTGGCGGGGACGAGGCCGCGGCCAGGCTCCGCCTGTCGAATGCCGAGGCCAGGCGGCTGATCGAGATGTGTCCGCCTCTGGCGCTGCCCCCCGACGCCGACGCACGCGCCCGTCGACGCATGCTCTACGCCCATGAGGTGACGCGGATCCGCGACGCCGCCTGGCTCGCGCTTGCCGAAAGCGACGACGCTCGCTTCAAGACATGGATCGGCGACGCGGAGTCCTGGGAGCGACCCAAGCTGCCGGTGAGCGGCGAGGATGCCCAGCGGCTCGGCTTTGCCGCCGGTCCTCGGCTCGGCGAATCGTTGCGCCGGGTCGAGGATGCCTGGATCACCTCCGACTTCACCCTCGACCGCGACGCCTGCCTCAAGCTCCTGGCAGACGTCGCCGGACGCTAGGTCCTCAGAGGACGGAGATCAGGGCGGCGACGGCGATGGCCGTCCCGCCTGCGCGCACGATGCGCGGCGCCTTGAGCGCCAGGCCGAGACCGATGCCGATCAGATGAAGAACGACGGTGGCGAGAATGAAGGCGGCGCCATAGGCTATCGGATCAGCCGTCGCCGGCATCTCGGCGCCATGCGCATGGCCATGCAGGATGGCGAAGACCGCGACCAGGGCTGCCCCACCAAGCGCAGGGAGCCGGACGGCGAAGGCCACCAGACCGCCCAGCGCCAGGACCGAAAGCGCGATGCCGATCTCAACCGCCGGCAACGCGATGCCGAAGGCGCCGGCCACCGCACCCAGCGCCATCGCCGCCGGGAAGGCGACCGGCAGCAGCCAGACGGCACGCCCGCCGCTCTGCGCCGCCCAGAGTCCGACGGCGATCATCGCCAGCAGATGGTCGAGACCCGAAAAGGGATGAGCGAAGCCAGAGGCCAGGCCGGCACCGGTATGGGCGACGGCGGGAGACGCGGCGATGACGGCGAGAGCGGCGGCGGCAAGACGGAGCATCTTCGACCTCCAAGGGCGAT
>CAXNIC010000497.1:0-3317 GCA_964201945.1 Alphaproteobacteria bacterium | reverse complement strand
TGCAGCTTCTCCAACCGGACGTTGGGGAGCGCGTATTTCAGGAAGCGCTTGTCCCAGACCTCGAAGTCGTCAATCGTCTGCATAATCGTCCCTCCCCCAAGGCCGGCGGCCGGCGAGCGGAGCTTATCCGCGAACCCTGGCCCCCGGCGAGCCTCCCGGAGCTTTCATGAAGGCCGTTCTCATCGGAACCCTCGTCACCGGCTATGCCGACGACATCGCCGCCCAGGTGAAGACGCCGTGGACGATCACCCAGCTGCCCGACGGCTCCTCGGCCGAGGCGATCGCGGCCGCGCTGATCGACGCCGATGCGGTCTCGCCCATCGGCTGGACCCCGACGATGCCGCCGGCACCCAAGCTCAAGCTCCTGCAGGTCGCCGGCGCCGGCACCGATGCGGTGAACATGGCGGCCGTGCCGCCGGGCGTGACCGTCTGCAACGCTTTCGGCCATGAAGGCGCCATCGGCGAGTACGTGGTGATGGCCGTGATGGCCTGGTGTCACCAGTTCCCCAAGCTGTCTCGTGAACTCGACAAGGGCTTCATGCGCCACGAGGATCGCGCCAATCTGGTCCATCACGACGAGATCGACGGCAAGACCGTCGGTGTCCTCAGCCTGGGCCGCATCGGCAAGGCCGTCGCCGAGAAGGCGCATGCGCTGGGCGCACGCGTCATCGGCTGCAACCGTTCGGCGCTGGCGAAGGCGCCGGCGGGCGTCGACCAGATGGTGCCGTGGGAAGAGAAGGGACGCCTCTTCGCCGAGTGCGACTTCGTCGTCGTGACCACGGCGCTCTCGGCCGAGACCAAGGGCCTGGTCGGCGCGGCACTGCTTGGACGAATGAAGCCGACCGGGGTCATCGTCAACGTAGCGCGCGGGGCGGTCATCGATGAGGACGCACTCTATGCGGCGCTGGCCGAGAACCGGATCGGCGGCGCCATCATCGATGTCTGGTGGAGCTATCCCAGCGCCGCGAGCCCGGAGGCCCCGCCCTCGAAGCATCCCTTCCACCGTCTGCCCAATGTCATCCATACGCCCCATTCCTCGGGTTGGACGCTCGGCATGCGCCGGCGCCGGGCCGGCCAGATCGCCGCCAACCTCGACCATCTCGCCCGCGGCGAGCCGCTCGACAACATCGTGCGGCCGCCGACAGCGTGAGGTTGAAAAATCGGCTCACCCCTTCTTACAAGCGGTTACATGATTCGGGGGGACGGTTAACCCGCTCCCGCCCGAGACTTCGGCCCAGCGAAATCTCTAGGGCCGGCCCATGTCCGCGCTGCCGATTTCCAGATCCACCGCTCCGGCCGGGGTGACGCCGGCCCGCCGGCGACTGCCCCGCTCCCTCACCCTCGGTCTCAACCGCCGGCCGAAGCGCGTGTGGTTCTTCGCCGCCGCTCTCATCCTCCTGGTCATCGGCACCGCCTGGCAGAGGATCGAGACCGAGGAGGTCGACGAGATCGCGCGGGCCGAAGCGCGCACCGGGCTGGTCGCCGCGCTGCTCAAGGCACATCTCGAGCGGACCTTCGACCTGGCCGACGCCAACCTGAAGAGCCTGGATGAGGATCCCGAGACCGCGCCGCTGGTGATCGAAGCAAAGCCGGAGCCGCTTCGCCACCACCTGAAGGCGCTGGTCACGACCGGGCGGCTGTTCGCGAACATCATGGTCGTCGATGCCGGCGGGCGGACGCTCCTCGGCGCACGGGACGATCTCCAGCTCCCTCAGGATCTCTCGGAACGCCCCTTCTTCACCCGGCACCGCACCGACCGCTCGCCCGATCTCCTCATCTCCGAGCCGATCCGCTCACGGCCGAGCGGCGCAATCGTGGTCCCCCTCAGCCGCCGCATCGAGACTCGTCAGGGTGCCTTCGACGGCGTGGT
This sequence comes from Alphaproteobacteria bacterium, assembly GCA_964201945.1. Classification (GTDB taxonomy): domain Bacteria; phylum Pseudomonadota; class Alphaproteobacteria; order SHVZ01; family SHVZ01; genus SHVZ01. The sequence goes on along the minus strand of CAXNIC010000497.1, from coordinate 1,447 downwards.
CGTCGCCGGCCTCCGCGCCGAGCATCTGGTCGACCTCTACCCGTCGCTGGAGCCGCTGTCGGTTTCCGCCCACCTCCTCGACGGCACCACGCTGGCGCGGGCGCCCGAGGGGGCACGGATCGGCCAGCGGCTGGCCGTCGACGATCCGCTGATGACCCGCGTCCACCGATCCCCCGCCGGCACCTTCGAGACCGGTTCCGACGCCAGCGGGCGGATCGTCGGCTATGCGCGCCTCGACCGCTGGCCGGTGATGGTCGCCGTCGAGATCGACCGCCAGGTCGCGCTCGCTCCCTGGAGAACATCCCGCGACAGCACCCTGGCCATGGCGCTGTTGTTCATCGCGACCGTGGTCGCCGCCTTCTTCGTCATCGAGCGCCAGCTTCGCCAGCTGGCGACCGCGCGAATCGCCGCCGAGGCCGCCGACCGCGCCAAGTCCCACTTCCTCGCCCATATGAGCCATGAGCTCCGGACGCCGCTCAACGCCGTGATCGGTTTCGCCGAGATCATGGGGCAGGAGGTCTTCGGCCCGCTCGGCAACCGCCGCTATCACCAGTACGTCCGGGACATCCACCTCTCGGGCGAGCACCTCTTGTCGATCATCAACAACATCCTCGATCTGGCGAAGGTGTCGGCCGGGAACTGGGCGGTGGACCGGCGGCTGGTATCACCGGCCGAGATCGCGGCCGACGCTCGCCGCCTGCTCGAGCCGGAGGCCGAATCCCGCCGCATCGCCTTTGCGATCGACCTGGCACCGGACCTGCCGACCTTCCGCAGCGACCGGCGCATGCTGAGCCAGATCCTGCTGAACCTGGCCGGCAACGCGCTCAGGGTCACGCCCGAAGGCGGCTCGGTCCGCCTCACCGCCTGGACCAAGGAGCAGACCCAGCTCGTGCTTCAGGTCGCCGATACCGGCGCCGGCGTGTCGCGGGAGGAGATCAAGCTGGCGCTGGAGCCGTTCGGCGCCGCCGAGACGGTGCTGACCACCCGGACCCGCGAGACCGGTCTCGGCCTGCCCCTGGCACGCGCCTTCGCCGAGCTTCTGGGCGGCCGGCTCTGGATCGAAAGCGCCGCCGGCCGCGGCACAGTGGCCACGGTGGTGTTGCCCATGGGCAACAGATCGACGTCCTGAGAGAAAAAAGCTGGCGCGCCCGGAGAGACTCGAACTCCCAACCTTCTGATCCGTAGTCAGATGCTCTATCCATTGAGCTACGGGCGCGCTGGGTCGAGGCCGCGGAACCTACAAGCGGCATTCGACCCTTGCAAGCGGATTGCGCGGATTGAACGCTGGATTAAGTTAGTCTCGGCAAACGGCCGTTCAACTTGGGAAAAAGCGACTTGTGACCCTGGGGGGCTTTCGGTAGTATCGCCGCAAAATTAAGTGGTTAGCCAGCGGTCACGCGGTGGGGGACGACGCGGTGTCGGCTGACCCGTGCCAGTCGCCCGGGGG
>CAXNIC010000496.1:0-3356 GCA_964201945.1 Alphaproteobacteria bacterium | reverse complement strand
AAGCTCGACGCGTCTTCGACGGCGCTGTTCACCTTGAGGCCCGTCGACACCCGGTTCTGGACGACGTCCAGGCGGGAGTTGACCGAGTTCAGGTTCTGCAGCGCGACGAACGCGCCGACATTCGTGTTGATCGAGTTCTGGATGGGCATGACGTGGACGCTCCTCTTCTAGGTTTGTCCGGTTGAGGGACACCCACGATCTGCCATGATCGGCGGGCGGGATACTTCTATCCGTCGCCACATTCTCATTCCCGCCCACAGATGTCAAGCGGATCTATCGGTTAAGTAACTGTAAACGCGCGATATAAACGAGACCTTAGCCGCCACCGGGCATCGAGCCCCGAATTTCCCTCGCATTATAAACAATTACGAGGACTGGCGCATGCAATCCGATCACTGATGCCGGCGAGCCCAGGAAATCCCGCACCTCCCGCCGTTCGGCCCCCTTTCTGCTCACGACTTCGGCCGGGCGAATCGGGCCTGGAGACCGCCGTCTGCTTGGCGGCGCCGGCCGAAGAAGCGCCAATACTGGCCCCAATACTGAGCTTTAGGGCCGCAAGTCCTTACGTCTCGATGGCACCGACCATATCGCTACCGCCGGAAATCGGCTATATCCCTTGCTCACCACATATTTCCGGGCCGGCGCGACGCATTCGAACTCATGACCCCGCACGAAATTCTCGACATTCTCAAAAAACATGAGCTCTGGCTGGCCAAGAAGGTCGGTGGCGCCCGTGCTGACTTTTCGCGTAAGAGCCTGGCAGGAATGGTACTTTCCCGGGCGCCGCTGCGCCAGGCGAAGCTCGCCGGCGCCAATCTGACGCGCTGCTCGATGGACGGCGCCGACCTCCAGGCCGCCGATCTCTTCTGCGCCAACCTGGACGGGGCGAACCTCGCCTCCGCCAATCTTGCCGGCGCCGACTTCAAGGGCGCCCAGATCCGCAACTGCAACTTCGCCGGCGCCAACCTGAAGGGCGCCGATTTCCGCGGCGGCACCCTGATGAGCGGCCGCCACGACGACGCCGGCCCCGATTCGGGCTTCGTGCCCGGCCACGCCAATGGTGCCGACCTCAGCCACTCGGCGATGAACGACGTCAACCTGGAGGGCGCCCAGATGGCGGGCGCCAACCTGTCCGGGGCCAATATGCGGGGCGCCAACCTGATCGGCGCCAATCTGTCCGGCTGCATCCTGGCCGACGCCAACCTGACCGGCGCCAATCTCAAGGGAGCGATCCTGAAGGGGGCCGTGCTCGCCAATACCGCGCTGAAGGGGGCCAACCTCGCCGACGTCAAGCTCGACGGCGTCGACCTGTCCGCCGCCGATCTGACCGGGGCCAGCGTCCGCAGCCCGGATTCGCTGTCGCCGGACGTGAAGCAGATCCTGGCGAGCCATTTCGACTGGATCCGCTCCGACGGCCGGCGCGGATCGCGGGCGAAGCTGGTCAAGGCCGACCTCAGCTACATCAATCTCGCCGGCGCCGACCTGTCGGGCGCCGATCTGCATGATTCCAACCTGACCGGCGCCAATCTCAGCAAGACCAGCTTCGTCATGTCCGATCTCTCGGGCACCAACCTGATCGGCGCCGACCTGTCGCAGTCCAAGCTGGACGGCATCAACCTCGCCAAGGCGGACCTGTCGAACGCCCGTCTCGCCGGGGCCCAGCTGGGCCCGGTCGACATCAAGGACGCCTCCGGCAAGCCGACCGGGCGGCGGTGGCCGTCCAACCTCGCCTCCGCCAAGCTCGCCGGCGCCGACCTGACGGCCGCCAACCTGCAATACGCCAATCTCGGCCATGTCGACTTCAGCGGCGCCAACATGACCAAGGCCAACATGAGCAAGGCTAATCTGACCGAAGCCAAGATGGACGGCGCCGTCCTGGATGGTGCCTCCTTCGACAAGGTCTGACGGGCTAGCCATCCCGTCACACAGTTCCCATATAAGCTAAGTCCCTCAACCAGCGACTTTTCGTCCTTCCCCCTGGCGCTTTATGCTGCGCTGCGGTAAAGGACGCGCCCTGCGCACGGCCGGAATCCCATGGAAATTCGAAACATCGCGATCATCGCCCACGTCGACCACGGCAAGACGACCCTGGTCGACACCCTGCTGCAGCAGAGCGGCACCTTCCGCGCCAACCAGCAGGTGGCGGAGCGGGCCCTCGACCGCAACGACCTTGAGCGCGAGCGCGGGATCACCATCCTCGCCAAGTGCACCTCGGTCGCCTGGAAGGGCGTCAGGGTCAACATCGTCGACACGCCGGGCCACGCCGACTTCGGCGGCGAGGTCGAGCGCATCCTCTCCATGGTCGACGGCGTCCTGGTCCTGGTCGATGCCGCCGAGGGCGTACTGCCGCAGACCAAGTTCGTCACCGGCAAGGCACTCCAGCTCGGCCTCCGCCCGATCGTCGTCATCAACAAGATCGACCGTCCGGACGCGCGCCCGAACGAGGTCCTGAACGAGGTCTTCGACCTTTTCGCGGCGCTCGGCGCCACCGACGAGCAGCTCGACTTCCCGACCCTCTACGCCTCCGGCCGTGACGGCTGGGCGGCCGAGTCGCTGGAAGCGCCGCGCGACAGCCTGTCGCCGCTGTTCGACCTGGTCGTGGCCCATGTCCCGGCCGCCGTCGGCAACGTCGAAGCCCCCTTCGCCATGCTGGCGACGACGCTCGAATACGACCCCTATCTCGGCCGCATCCTCACCGGCCGCATCCATACCGGCATCGCCAAGCCGAACATGACGATCAAGTCGATGAGCCGCGACGGCAAGCTCATCGAGCAGGGCCGCATGTCGAAGCTGCTGGGCTTCCGCGGCCTCGAGCGGGTGCCGCTCGAGCAGGCCGAAGCCGGCGACATCATCGCCATTGCCGGGCTGACCAAGACCACCGTCGCCGACACCATCTGCGATCTTCTCGTCGTCGAGCCGATCCGCGCCAATCCGATCGATCCCCCGACCCTGGCGATGACCTTCTCGGTCAACGACTCGCCGCTCGCCGGACGCGAAGGCGACAAGGTCACCACCCGGATGATCCGCGACCGGCTGCTCAGGGAATCCGAAGGCAACGTCGCCATCATCGTCACCGAAAGCGAAGAGAAGGACGCCCTCGAGGTCGCCGGCCGCGGCGAACTCCAGCTCGGCGTCCTGATCGAGCAGATGCGCCGCGAAGGCTTCGAGCTGTCGATCAGCCGCCCGCGCGTGCTGATGAAGTCCGATCCGATCACCGGCCAGCGCCAGGAGCCGATCGAGGAAGTCGTCATCGACGTCGACGAGGCCTATTCGGGCGTGGTCGTCGAGAAGCTCTCCGAGCGCAAGGCCGAGCTGACCGAGATGCGTCCGGCCGGCGCCGGCAAGCAGCGGCTGGT
>CAXNIC010000495.1:0-3383 GCA_964201945.1 Alphaproteobacteria bacterium | reverse complement strand
ACCCTCGGCTGAGAAGCGGGCAAATCCGGTGTAGCTCTGCAGCGCCAGCACCATGCCGGAGAACAGCGTGGTCAATGCGACGACCGGCAGCGAGAAGTAGCCGATCTCGATCATCTGCCGGCCGACCAAGGCCGGATAGAAGGGCGGCCGGAACATGTGGCCGACGGCGGTGCCGGCGAACATCGTCAGCCGGCCGAGCGCCGCCAGCGAATCCAGGAACGCGCGGCCGATGGGGGCGAGAAGGCCGTTCACGCCCCGGTTCCGATGTAGCGGCGCGCGTAGCGGCGGGAGAGCCCGGTCAGCATCTGGTATCCGTTGGTGCCGGCGAGCTGTCCGAGCTCGTCCGGCGGCAGCTCCGGCCCCATCAGGACGACGCGCGTCCCCGGCCGGCTCTCGGCCTCCGGCAGATCGGTCACGTCGAAGGTCACGAGATCCATCGAGACGCGCCCCACCAGAGGGATCGGACGGCCGGCAATATATCCGCGGCCCCGGTTGGTGAGCGAGCGCAAATACCCGTCGGCATAGCCGACGCCCACCGTGGCGATCCGCGTCCTGCGATTCGCCCGCCATTGCGCGTTGTAGCCGACCGAGCGCCCGTCGGGGATCTCGCGCACGGTGAGGATCTCGGCCTCGAGCTTCACCGTGGTTTTCATCGGATTCGGCGCATGGTCGACCGGCGCCAGGCCGTACATCGCCGCGCCCGGGCGGACCAGGTCGAAGTGGTAGGCGGGGCCGAGGAAGATACCGGCGGAGTTGGCGAGGCTGGCCTTGGCCTTGGGCAGCCGGACCAGCGCGTCGCGGAATCGGGCGAGCTGGGCCGGGTTGTCCGGATCGGGCTGGACCTCGCCCGAGACCAGGTGGCTCATGATCCAGGCGAGCTCGACGCCGGCGAGAAGGGCGGGCGAGGCGGCAAGGGCGACGACCTCGTCCTCGCTGAGACCGAGCCGGCTCATGCCGGTGTCGAGATGCAGTACGGCGCGGCCGCCGCCGGACTCGCGCCAGCGGCGGAGCTGCTCCAGCGAATTGACCACCGGCGTCAGCTTGTGGCGGCGGTGCTCGCCCTCGGTGCCGGGCCGGGGTCCCTCGAGGACGCCGATCTCCTGGCCGATGGCGCCGCGGAGCCGGATGCCTTCGTCCAGCGTGGCGACGAAGAAGACGCGGGCGCCGGCCTTGGCAAGCGCGGGACCGACCTCTCCGGCGCCGAGGCCGTAGGCATCGGCCTTCACCATCGCCGCGCAGTCGGCATGCGGGGCTGCACGCGCGGCGAGCAGCCGCCAATTGCCGACGACGGCATCCAGGTCGACGGTGAGGATGGCGCCGGCGTTCGCCGGCGTGTCAGCCGATCGCATCGGCGATGTGGCCGGGCAGCGCGAGATTGGAGAACTTGGTGATCGTCCCCTCGAACTGCAGCCGCACGGTCCCCGTCGGTCCGTGCCGCTGCTTGCCGACGATGACTTCGGCGATGCCGTAGATCGCCTCGCCATGCGCCTTCCAACGATCCTCGCGATCGTGAAACTTCTCGTCGTTCTCGTCGGGGCGCCGAATAGGCTCCTCGCGCTTGTGATAGTACTCCTCGCGGAAGATGAACATGACGACGTCGGCGTCCTGCTCGATCGATCCGGACTCGCGGAGGTCGGCCAGCTGCGGGCGCTTGTCCTCGCGCTGCTCGACTGCTCGGGAAAGCTGGGAGAGCGCCAGCACCGGCACGTTCAGCTCCTTGGCCACCGCCTTTAGCGACCGCGTGATGTCGGAGATCTCCTGCACGCGGTTCTCGGACTTGGATCCGGCGCTGCCGCGAAGAAGCTGCAGGTAGTCGACGACGATCAGGTGGAGGCCGTGCTGGCGCTTGAGGCGCCGGGCGCGCGTGCGGAGCGCCGTCACGGTGATCGCCGGCGTGTCGTCGATGAAGATCGGGGTGCGCTCCAGCCGTTGGCTCGCCTGGACCAGGCGGCGAAAATCGGCGTCGTTCATCTCGCCCCGGCGGATCTTGTCGCCCGATACCTCGATCTGTTCGGCGAGGATACGGGTGGCGAGCTGCTCGGCCGACATTTCCAGCGAGAAGAAGGCGACGACGAAGCGCTCGGCTTCCGGATCGTCGACCGCCTGCACGGCGGCATTGAAAGCGATGTTGGCGGCGAGCGCGGTCTTGCCCATCGCTGGCCGTGCCGCCAGGACGATCAGGTCGGAGGGGTGGAGGCCACCCAGCAGTTTGTCCATGTCGATCAGGCCGGTCGGCACGCCCGTCAGCTTGCCGTCGCGCTTGAAGGCCTTCTCGGCCATTTCGATGGCGGCAGTCATCGCGGTGGAGAAGGCAAGGAAGCCGCGCTCGGTGTTGTCGGTCTCCGCCAGCGTGAACAGCTTCTGCTCGGCGATCTCGATCTGGCCCTTGGCCGACGTCTCAAGCTCGTGCTTGTGGGCGTCGTTGACCATGTCCTCGCCGACCGTGATGAGCTGGCGGCGGAGGTAGAGGTCGTGGACGGTACGGCCGTAGTCCTCGGCGTTGACGATGGCGACGACCGAGGCGGCGAGCTTCACCAGGTACTGGGCGCCGCCGACCTCGGCCAGCCCACCGTCCTGGTCGAACATCGACTTCAGGGTGACCGGGTTGGCGATCTGGCCGCGCTCGACCAGCTTGCCGATGGCGGCGAAGATCCGGCCATGGACGGGGTCGGCGAAATGGTCGGGGCGGAGGAAGTCGCCGACCCGTTCATAGGCGGCGTTGTTGACCAGGAGGGCGCCGAGAAGGCCTTGCTCGGCTTCGTAGTTGTGCGGGGGGGTGCGGTATCCGGGCTGCGCTTCCTTGCGCACGTCCGGCCACGCCGCCGGCAACGGCTTCAAGTCGGTCACGCGCGGACCTGTCGGCGCAAGTCGGTCATTCGTTCAGCGCCCAAACCCCCAAAACGCGCGAGGCCGGCATAGTCCCCCTTGGGGTGCCGGCCTCGCAATCTATTCGACGTTCCGACCCACAGCTTTGTTTTCCACAGGCTGTGAGTATGTGGATAAGCGTCGGATCAGCCGGCGTCGGTGGCCTCGGCGGCGGGCGCCTCGTCGGCGGTGCTCTGCTGGGCCGCGGCTTCTTCGGTCGAGCGGCCGACATTCACCGTGATGGTGACGCGGACCTCGGGGTGAAGGCCGATGCGGACGTCGTGGACGCCGATCTCCTTGATCGGCTGGGCGAGCAGCACCTGGCTCTTCTGCACGGTGAAGCCGGCGCCCGTGATCTCGTCGGCGATGTCGCGCAGCGTCACCGAGCCGTAGAGGGCGCCGCTCTCGGCCGCCTGGCGGACGATGGTGATCTTGAGACCGTTGAGCTTGGCCCCGACCTTCTCCGCCTCTTCGCGGCGCTTCAGATTGTCGGCCTCGAGCTGCACGCGGCGCTTCTC
>CAXNIC010000494.1:0-3384 GCA_964201945.1 Alphaproteobacteria bacterium | reverse complement strand
AGCCTGGCCCAAGCGCATCGAGGCGGTGACCCGCGACGAGGTCATCGCCGCGGCGCGCGCGGTTCTCAAGCCCGAGTCGTCGGTGACCGCGATCCTGCTTCCGAAACCGACGAGCTGAGGAGAGCCGAGATGCGCTTCGTCCTGGTCCTCCTCTCCTTCCTCCTTCCGCTCCCGGCCGCGGCCGTGGAGGTGCAGCGGATCGAGAGCCCGTCGGGCCTCGTCGCCTGGTTCGTGCATGACCCGACCATCCCGGTGGTCGCGGTCGAGATCTCGATCGCCGGCGGCGCCGTCGCCGACCCCGCGGGCAAGGAGGGTCTCGCCGTGCTGGCGGTCGACCTCCTGACCGAAGGGGCGGGGCCTTATGATGGCCAGGCCTTCGCCGCCCAGCTCGAGGACAAGTCGATCAGCATCCAGCTCAACGCCGGCAGCGACTTCATCCGCGGCGGCTTCCGGGCGCCGTCGAAGAACGCGGCCGAGGCGTTCCGGCTCCTAGGCCTGGCGCTGGCCGAGCCGCGCTTCGAGGCTGACGACATCGAGCGGGTGCGCCAGCAGATGCTCAGCGGCCTCACCCGCGAGGAGCGGGATCCTCGCTCGCTGGCGACCCGCGCCTGGTATGCGATGGCGTTCCCCGAGCATCCCTACGGCCGTCCGTCGAAGGGCACGCCGACGTCGCTGAAGGCGGTGACGCGGGACGACATCGTCGCCTTCGCCAAAGCCGGTCTGACCCGTGAGAATCTCCGCATCGGCGTGGTCGGCGACATCGACCCGGCGACCGTCGCGCGCCTCATCGACGAGACCTTCGGTGCCCTTCCGGCCAAAGCCGTGCCGGCAGAGGTCAAGACGGTGCCGCCGCTGGCGGCCGGCGACGTTCTGGTGATCGAGCGGCCGGTGCCGCAATCGGTGGTCTTCTTCGGCCAGACCGGCATCGCCCGCCGAGACCCCGACTTCATGGCCGCCTTCATCCTCAACCACATCGTCGGCGGCGGCGGCTTCGGCTCGCGGCTGATGTCCGATATCCGCGAGACCCGCGGCCTCACCTACGGCATCTACACCTCTCTCTCGACGCCCAAGCGTTCGGGGCTCTGGCTCGGATCGGTCTCGGCCGACAATGCCAAGGTCGCCGAGGTGATCCGCCTCGTCCGCGAATCCTGGCAGCGCCTCAAGGCCGAGGGCATCACCGCGGCCGAGCTCGACGACGCCAAGCGCTACATGACCGGCGCCTATGCCCGCAACTTCGCCACCTCACGCGGCATCGCCGGCCAGCTCGTCGGCTGGCAGGAGGAGGAGATGGGCATCGACTACTTCAAGCGCCGGAATGCGCTGGTCGAGGCGGTGACGCTGGAAGACGTCAACCGGGTGGCGAAGCGCCTGGTGGAGCCGGACAAGCTGATGTTCGTCGTCGTCGGCAAGCCGCAGGGAGTGACCCCGACTCGGCCGACCCCGCCGGCGCGCGGCTGATCCGATCCGCATGACCCAGATCCGCCGCCTGTCCGAGTCGATCGTCAACCGCATCGCTGCGGGCGAGGTGGTCGAGCGGCCGGCAAGCGCGGTCAAGGAGCTGGTCGAGAACGCGCTCGACGCCGGCGCCCGCCATATCGACGTGGTTGTCCGTGACGGTGGCCAGAGCCTGATCTCGGTTTCCGACGACGGCCATGGCATCGCCCGCGATGATCTGGCGCTGGCGCTCGAACGCCACGCCACATCGAAGCTTCCCGACGACGATCTCTGGGCGATCTCGACGCTGGGCTTCCGGGGCGAGGCGCTGCCGTCGATCGCCTCGGTCAGCCGGCTCACGCTGGCAAGCCGCCCTCGCGGTGCGAGCGAAGGCTGGAAGATCGCGGTCGAGGGCGGGCGCGTGGGCGGCGTCGAGCCCGCGGCGCAAGCCGAGGGAACGCGGGTCGAGGTCGCCGATCTCTTTTTCGCGACGCCGGCCCGGCTCAAATTCCTGAAGTCGCCCCGCACCGAGCTCGATCATGCGGTCGACTGGCTGAACCGGTTGGCGATGGCGAACCCGCACGTCGCGTTCACGCTTTCGGACGGCACGCGGACGCCGGTCAGGCTCTCGCCGGCGCTCTCGCGGCTCGACCGGCTCGCCCAGATCCTCGGCCGCGACTTCGCCGAGAACGCGCTGCCGATCGAGGCCGAGCGGGACGGCGCGCGCCTCACCGGGTATGCGAGCCTGCCGACCCTCAACCGGGCGACCAGCCGCGAGCAGTATTTCTTCGTCAACGGCCGCGCCGTCCGCGACAAGCAGCTGCTGGGCGCCATCCGCGGTGCTTACATGGACTTCCTCGCTTCCGACCGCCATCCGGTGTTGGCGCTGTTCCTCGACCTGCCGTCGGACGCCGTCGACGTGAACGTGCATCCGGCGAAGACCGAGGTGCGTTTCCGCGACTCCGCTTCGATCCGCGGCCTCGTCGTCGGTGCGCTGCGCCACGCGCTGGCGGCGGCCGGCCATCGTGCCGCCACCACCGTCGCCGGCGCGACACTCACCTCATTCCGCCCGGGCGGCTATGGCGGCTACTCGTCGGCCTCCCTGCCGTCGCGCGGGATGGCCGAGGCGGGCGCCATCTACCAGGCGCCGCTGATGAGCACGGGACAGTCGATGCCGCCGTCCGCGCCGGAGCCGGCGGCCGCCGAGGTCGACCAGCCGCTCGGTGCTGCCCGCTGCCAGGTCCACGGCACCTACATCGTCGCGCAGACGACCGATGGCCTCGTCATCGTCGACCAGCACGCCGCGCATGAGCGGCTGGTCTATGAGCGGATGAAGGCCGCCCTCGCCAATGGCGGGATCAAGCGCCAGGGGCTGCTGCTGCCCGAGGTGGTGGAGCTGGGCGAAGCGGGTGCCGCGCGTCTCGCCGAGCGGCAGGCGGAGCTGGCCGAGCTCGGCCTGGTGCTCGAAGCCTTCGGCCAGGGCGCCGTCGTCGTCCGCGAGGTCCCAGCGCTGCTGGGCCAGGCCGACGTCGCCGGCCTCGTCCGCGACCTTGCCGAGGAGCTGCTGGAATTCGACCAGGCGCTGTCGCTGAAGGATCGGCTGGCCGATGTCTGCGGCACGCTCGCCTGCCATGGCTCGGTCCGCGCCGGGCGCCGGCTGGCGCCCTCGGAGATGGACGCGTTGCTGCGCCAGATGGAAGTCACCCCCCATGCCGGCCAGTGCAATCATGGCCGGCCGACTTATGTCGAGCTGAAGCTCGCCGACATCGAACGACTGTTCGGACGGCGATGAGAGGAGGACCCTAGGTGGTGTTTACAAAGTAGCGTGACGCAAGAGGCGTCGGAGCGCCGCTAAATAGAGCATATCGAGGAACGATCTGGCGAGCTTGTCGTATCGGGTGGCGATGGCGCGGTTGATCTTCAGATGACCGATCAGCCGCTCGATACGGT
>CAXNIC010000493.1:0-3417 GCA_964201945.1 Alphaproteobacteria bacterium | reverse complement strand
ACCTAAGAATATGCTGCCTGATCCGCTGCAGGCCGGCCCTGAGACTGCTGGACATCTCTTCGACCGATCTGATGATGCCCTCATCTTTGACGCCGGTCAGGAGCCGGCGAAGTTTCACAAGAGCGCGCAGCATGCCTGCGATCTCGCTTGCGCGCGTCTCGGACACCTCGAACGCGCTGTCGATGAACGTATCCATGATGCTGCGGCTCAGCTGAATGACCGCCTTTGTGAACTCGAGGATGACCCCGGCCCCGATTGATTCGACGAAGTTCTCTTGGCCATCGGGTATTTCCTCGCGCTCGCCCTGGCGGACCCGTTGGAAGATGAGGACGAGATCATCGATCTCGGAGATGGTGCCGGCGAGGTTGATCCGGTCGATCAGGGCGAAGGTGGCGGCGCACCGGTTCATGACCATGGTCGCGCGCCGAAGCGCGGAGCGCGCGAGCTTGCGGGTTCGGAGCTGTATCTCGACGGCCTCGCGCGGGAAGCCGGCGGTGACGAGGACCCAGCTGAGGACGTCGAGGCGCAGCAGGTTGGCGGCGATGGCACCGAGGTCGGGGAAGTCGGGCCTCTCCATGGATGTCTCGGCGCCGTCGATGTAGTCCCGGGTCTGGTCGGTAAGAGGGTTGATGCCGCGCTTCAGTCTGGTGATCGCCGGATGATTCGGATCATGGCGGATCAGCCAGTTGGTGATGGTCAGGTAGGTCTCGGCAACATCAAGAGCAGTCGGGTCGCCGCCGTCGACGGGCGGTCCGCCGGGAAGCGGGGTACGCGCCGAGAGGACGCGGATGAGGTTAGGCACCAGGCTCTCGGCGATGGTGCGGTTGATCGCATCGAGGGTCTTCTCGGTCTGCACGCGCCGGCTCAGCCTGCCACGCGCTTTGAGCCGCATCGCCACCACCGGGATCCGGGCCAGCGTCGATTGCAGGGCCTTCGCATCGACCGGGGCCGGGGGCGTGGCCGCGAGGCCGTCGGCCATCCGGACCAGGAAATCGGCCGCAGTGCCGATCTCTTGGCTGAGCAGTGCTTCTTCGTCGGCACCGAGCAGGTCGCTCAAGGGATCTCCTTCGCCATTCCGTCGAGCGCCGGCTCAAGGCCTCGCGTCTTCCGCCATGACCTGAATGATGTTATGAGCAACCAGCACAGGCTCAAGGATAACGTCCACAATGGCGCCGTCCACATAGGACTTCATGTGATGGCGTCCCGGATCGACATCAGCCTGAAGAACAAACTCCCGGAAATTCATCGCCTGGCCGAGCTGGTCGAGGCATTCTTCTCCGATCACGCGCTTCCGGATCGCCTGTCACATAACTTCAATCTCGCCTTCGACGAGATCATCACCAACATCGTCTCGTACGGCTACGAGGACGAGGCCGAGCATCGCATCGATGTCCATCTTTCGCTCACCGACGGCCTGATCGAGGCCGAGGTCGTGGACGATGCCAAGGCCTTCGATCCGCTGAACGCTCCCGACCCGGACATCACCGCGGAGCTGGAAGACCGGCCGATCGGCGGGCTCGGCGTGTTCTTCGTCAAGAAGCTGATGGACGAGGTACGCTACAAGCGCGAGAACGGCCGCAACCATTTTTACTTTTGCAAGCGGGCCTCCCCTTGAAGGAGGATTGATGCCGCATCGGAGGGTGACATGGAGATGATCGAGGAAAGCCTGGGCAAGACCGTCGTCGTGACGGTGAAGGGGCGGCTCGACAGCAATATGAGCAAAGGCTTCGAGACCCGCCTGATGGAGCTTTCGGAGGCACCGGGCGCGTCGCTGGTGATCGACCTCGGCGAGGTGAGCTACGTTTCGAGCGCTGGGCTCCGCGTGCTGCTGCTGGCGGTGCGCAAGGTGAAGGCCGGCAAGGGCAAGGTTGCACTCTGTGCCATCCAGCCCCAGGTGAAGGAGGTATTCGACATCAGCGGGCTTTCCGCCGTCTTTTCGATCCACCCCGCGCGCGAGGCCGCCGTCCAGTCCGTCGGCTGAGCGACTGCCAGATGAACATCTGCATGGTCGGCTACGGGATGATGGGCATCTGGCATTCAGAAGCCCTGAAGAAGACCGATGCCGTGCTCCATACCGTCGTCGGCCGCCGGCTCGACGCCGCCCAGAGCTTCGCCGAGCGCTTCGGCTACAAGAAGTGGACTGTGTCGCTGGAAGACGCGCTGGCCGATCCCGCCATCGATGCGGTCATTGTCGGCAGCCCGAGCGAGGTCCACGAGGAGCAGGCTATCAAGTGCCTGGAGGCCGGCAAGCACCTGCTGCTCGAGATCCCGATCGCGATGAGCCTGAAAGGCGCCGAGCGCGTGGTCGCCGCCGGCGAGAAGAGCGGCAGGGTCTACGGCCTCTGCCATCCGATGCGCTTTCGCCGAGAGCGCGACGCGCTGCGCGCACGGGTGAAGGCCGGAGAGGAGACGATCCGGCACATCGCCGGCCGCTTCTTCATCAAGCGCCTGGTGAACATCGGCGCCACCGGCTACCGGCGGAGCTGGAGCGACAACATCCTGTGGCACCATTTCTGCCACTTCGTCGATCTCGGCATGCACCTCTTCGACGGCGCGAAGGTGAGGCGCATCCAGAGCTCGCTCGGTCGCCTCCATCCGAAGACCGGCATTCCGATGGAATGCGTGGTGCTGGTCGAGACCGAGGCCGACCAGACGCTTCTGGTGCACGGCTCCTATCACGCGACGTATCGCCTCTACGACAAGGTCATCGTCACCGACAAGGAGACCTACAATTACGACATCCTCTCGGGCACGCTGAAGACCGAAGCGGGGGCGACGCCGATCGAGGGCGAGCAGGACAATTGCGCCCGCGTGATCTTCGATTTCCTCGACGCGATCAAGGAAGGCCGCCAGCCGATCGCGTCCGGCCCCTCGGTCCTCCCGGCGATGCGCGTGCTGCAGGCGGTGCAGGACGACTGGGACCGCCAGTACGGCGCGCAGTCGATCCCCGGACGGCCGCTGGAACGGACCTAGCGGGCCACGCCCGCTAACTCCCTAGACGTCTGCGTCCTCGACCGGACCGTGCATCGGCGCGCCGAGGCTCGCGCGGTCGAAGGCGACGCTCTTGATCACCGCATGAACCGAGAGGCCGGGGCGGAGCCCGAGCGTTTCGACGGAGCGGCGGGTCAGTCGCGCCAGCAGCGTCTCGCCCGAGCAGTCGATGCGGATGTCCGCCGCCGCGCCGGCGGTCGGTGCGATCTTGATGATCGTGCCGGCGACGACGTTGATGGCGCTGAGGCCCCGGGGCGCTTCGGTGGCGACGATGACGTCGCGGGCGCGGACGCGGATGCGGACGGGGGATCCGGCGGCGAGGTCGATCCGCGGCACGCGGAAGGCGCCGGCCTTCGAGCGGAGCGTGGACAATCCATAGGCGTCGTCATGGGACTCGATCGTCGTTTCCAGCACGGCGCCGGCCTC
>CAXNIC010000492.1:0-3429 GCA_964201945.1 Alphaproteobacteria bacterium | reverse complement strand
GCGGTGGTCGGCTACTTCGTCGCCAATGCGCGCGAGAACATGGTGCGCGGCGGCATCGCGTCCGGCTTCGGCTTCCTCTGGTCGAATGCCGGCATCGATCTGCCGATGAAGCTGATCGACTACGGCGCCTCCTCCACATACGCGCGGATGCTGCTGGTCGGCGTGCTGAACACGCTGCTGGTCTCGGTGCTCGGCATCGTGCTCGCCAGCCTCCTCGGGTTCCTCGTCGGCATCGCGCGTCTTTCGCGCAACTGGCTGCTCTCGCGCCTCGCCTATGCCTATGTCGAGTTCGTCCGCAACATCCCGCTGCTGCTGTTCGTCTTCTTCTGGTATTTCGGCATCATCCGGGCGCTGCCACCGCCACGCGAAGGCCTCCGCCTCTTCGACCTGGTCTTCCTCAACAACCGCGGCCTCACCTTCCCGAGCCCGACCAGCGGCTGGGCCTTCCTCGCCGTGCCGGTGGCACTCGCGATCGGCGCCGCCGCCTTCGTCCTCATCCGCCGCTGGGCGCTCCGGCGCCAGGCCGACACCGGCCAGCCCTTCCCGATCCTGGAGACCGGTGCCGGCCTGATCCTGGGATTGCCAATCCTGGCCGCGCTCGGCGCCGGGTCGGTGGTTGCCTGGGATATCCCGCAGCCGCGTGGCTTCAACGTCTCCGGCGGCGTCGTCCTGATCCCGGAATTCGTGGGATTGCTGCTGGCGCTGGTGACCTACACCGCCGGCTTCATCGCCGAGATCGTGCGCGGCGGCATCCTCGCCGTCGCCGACGGGCAGCGTCAGGCCGCCCGCGCGCTGGGCCTGAGCGAAGGCCAGACGCTGCGCCTGGTGGTGCTGCCGCAGGCGATGCGGGTGATCGTGCCGCCGCTGACCAACCAATACGTCAACGTGGTGAAGAACTCCTCTTTCGCCGCCGCCATCGCCTATCCCGACATCGTCTCGGTCTTCGTCGGCTCGGCCCTTAACCAGACGGGGCAGGCGGTCGAGATCATCGCGATCACGCTGGCGATCTACCTGATCATCAGCCTCACCGTTTCGGTGCTGATGAACTGGTACAACCGCGCTGTGGCGCTGCCCACCCGATGACCGCACTCGCCTGGATCCGGAAGAACCTGTTCGCGACGCCGCTCGATACGGTGGTGACGCTGCTCTGCCTCTGGGCGCTTTGGCGGATCGTCCCGCCGGTCGTCGGGTGGAGCCTGATCGACGCCACCTGGGCCGGCGAGGGGCGGGACGCCTGCCGTCCCGACGGCGCCTGCTGGGTCTTCGTCCGCGCCCGCTTCGGCCAGTTCATCTACGGCTTCTATCCCGAGGAGCTGCGCTGGCGGGTCGATGCCGCGGCCCTCCTTCTCGCCGCCGCCGTGGCGCCGCTGATGTGGCCCGCCATGCCGCACAAGGGCTGGTGGGCGCTCGGCACCTTTCTCCTCTACCCGCCGGTCTGCCTCGTCCTCCTCGTCGGCGGCGTCCTCGGGCTTCCCGTGGTCGAGACGCGGCTCTGGGGCGGGTTGATGCTGACCACCTTCATGGCAGTCTTCGGCGGACTCATCGCCGTGCCGCTGGCGATCGCGCTCGCGCTCGGCCGCCAGGCGAGCCTGCCGACCGTCCGCATCGTCTCCATCACCTTCATCGAGTTCTGGCGCGGCGTTCCGATCATCACCGTCATCTTCCTGGCGTCGGTGCTGCTGCCGCTGATCCTCCCGGCCGGCGTCACCGTCGACAAGCTGGTGCGGGCGCTGGTCGGCCTGGCGCTGGTGGTCTCGGCCTATATGGCAGAGGTTATTCGCGGCGGCCTGCAGGCGGTTCCCAAAGGCCAGTACGAGGCCGCCTCGGGCCTCGGCCTCGGCTATTGGCAGTCGACCGGCATGATCGTCCTGCCGCAGGCACTCCGCATGGTCATTCCCGGGCTGGTCAACGAGTTCATCGCGCTGTTCAAGAACACGACGCTGGTGCTGATCGTCAGCCTCTTCGACCTGCTCGGCATCGTGCATGCGGCGCTGGCCGATCCCAAATGGGTGGGCTTGACGGCTGAGGCCTACACCTTCGCCGGCGTGGTCTTCTGGCTGATCTGCTTCTCGTTGTCCCGCTACAGCCTGAGGCTGGAGCGCAGTCTCAACGTCGGCCAGCGATGATCCCCGGCGTCGATCCGATCGAGACGGTGGAGATGCATACGGGGGGCGAGCCCGTCCGCATCATCGTCTCAGGTTATCCAGAGCTGCGCGGCGCGACGCTGCTGGAGAAGCGCCGCGATGCCCGCGACCGCCTCGATCATCTCCGCCGCCGGCTGATGCACGAGCCGCGCGGGCATTTCGACATGTACGGCGCGCTTCCGGTCCCGGCCGATCACCCGGGGGCAGCCTTCGCCGTCCTCTTCCTGCACAACGAGGGCTACTCGACCATGTGCGGCCACGCCACCATCGCGCTCGGGCGCTGGGCGGTGGAGAGCGGCCGGGTCGCCGCGGTCGAGCCCGAGACGTGCTTCGTTCTGCAATGCCCCTGCGGGCCGGTGGCGGTCACGGTCGAGGTCAAGGAGGGGCGCGCCGGCCGCGTCCGCTTCGAGAGCGTGCCGGCCTTCGCCGCCGCGCTCGACCGCATGATCGAGGTGCCGGGCTTCGGCCGGGTCACGACCGACATCGGCTATGGCGGCGCTTTCTACGCGATCCTGCCGGCATCCCGCCTCGGCCTCGACATGGCCGGCTCGCCGCTCCGCGACCTGGTGGATGCGGCCACGGCCGTCACCAAGGCAGCGAAGACCGCCATCCCGCTCGAGCATCCGGACGATGCCGATCTCGCCTTCCTCTACGGCACCATCCTGACCGACGGCGGCGACGGGCGCGACCGGCCGTCGGTGAACGTCTGCGTCTTCGCCGAGCGCGAGGTCGACCGCAGCCCGACCGGCTCCGGCGTCACCGCGCGCCTCGCGCTGGCGCACGCCCGCGGCTTGGCGAAACCCGGCGAGCGGCATGTGTTCGAGAGCCTGACCGGCGCGCGCTTCGAGGGACGGGTGGTGCGCGAGACCCGGATCGGCGGGCGTGCCGCCGTCACCGTCGAGGTGGCGGGCGAGGCGCACTACACTGGCACGGCCCGCTTCCTCGCCGAGCCCGGCGATCCCTTGAAGGACGGCTTCCTGCTGCGGCCTTAGAACTTCAACGATGCGCCGATTCCGAGCATGTCGACGTGGTTGTCGTAGCTGCCGATCAGGCGATGGAAGAGCGGGGTGAACCCTCGGATGTTGGGCAGGCTCGCGCTGCGACTGTCGATACTGCTTTCCGCGACGAAGATGTGAGCGGAGCTATCGCCAAAAGTTGGTGACGGCCTGATCTGTCAGGCGGCGGCGGTTGCGGTCTGAAGGTCGTTCGCCTTGGCGATGACCTCCAGCCCGTTTGTGAACTTCACCCCCCGGATAAGTTTTGGCAAGAGGGCGTGGCCATCGAG
>CAXNIC010000491.1:0-3429 GCA_964201945.1 Alphaproteobacteria bacterium | reverse complement strand
TCGACCGCACCATTTTTCGAAAGGCCCGCCGAGCAATCGTGCGGGCCTTTCGTTTAAGATCATAGCAAAGGTCGTCCCGGGCGTCGGGGGAACGGGAGTGCCATGGCGGACGAGGACGTAAGGGCGGCAGCGCTCGACTACCACCGGCGCCTGCCGGCGGGGAAGATCGGCATCATCCCGACCAAGCCGCTGGCGACCCAGCGCGACCTGGCGCTGGCCTATACGCCGGGCGTTGCTGCTGCCTCCGAGGCGATCGTCGCCGATCCGGCCGAGGCCGCGCAGCTGACGGCGCGCGGCAACCTGGTCGCGGTCGTCACCAACGGCACCGCGGTCCTGGGCCTGGGCGCCATCGGCCCGCTCGCCGCCAAGCCGGTGATGGAGGGCAAGGCCGTCCTCTTCAAGAAATTCGCCGGCATCGACGTCTTCGACATCGAGATCGACGAGCGCGATCCCGACAAGCTGGTCGACATCGTCGCCGCGCTTGAGCCCACCTTCGGCGGCATCAACCTCGAAGACATCAAGGCGCCGGAGTGCTTCGAGATCGAAGCGAAGCTGCGCCAGCGCATGAAGATCCCGGTCTTCCACGACGACCAGCACGGCACCGCCATCATCGTCGCGGCCGCGATCCTGAATGCGCTCCGCGTGGTGGGCAAGTCGCTCGACCAGGTGAAGCTGGTGAGCTCGGGCGCCGGCGCCGCGGCGCTGGCCTGCCTCGACCTCCTGGTGCATCTCGGCCTCAAGATCGAGAACACGATCGTCACCGACATCGCCGGCGTGGTCTATGCCGGGCGCAAGGAGCTGATGGACCCGCGGAAGGATCGTTACGCGCGGGAGACCAATGCGCGGACGCTGGGCGACGCCATCGGCGGCGCCGACATCTTCCTCGGCCTCTCGGCGCCGCGCGTGCTGAAGCCCGAGATGGTGGCGAAGATGGGCGAGCGGCCGATCGTGATGGCGCTCGCCAATCCGACCCCGGAGATCCTGCCGGAGGAGGTACGGGCGGTCCGCCCCGATGCTGTGATCGCCACAGGCCGCTCGGATTATCCGAACCAGGTCAACAACGTGTTGTGCTTCCCCTTCATCTTCCGGGGCGCGCTCGACGTCGGCGCCACCGTGATCAACGAGGCGATGAAGGTCGCCTGCGTGCATGCCATCGCCGATCTGGCCCTGGAGGAATCCTCCGACGTCGTCGCCGACGCCTATGGCGAGGCCCCCCCGGGCTTCGGCCCCGACAACCTGATCCCGAAGCCTTTCGATCCGCGCCTGATCACCCGCGTCGCGCCCGCGGTCGCGGAAGCCGCGATGAAGAGCGGGGTGGCGACCCGCCCGATCGCCGACCTCGAGGCCTATCGCCAGCACCTCTCGCAATTCGTCTTCCGCTCGGGCCAGGTGATGCGCCCGGTCTTCCAGCGTGCCAAGCTCGATCCGAAGCGCGTCGTCTACACCGACGGCGAGGAGGAGCGCGTGCTCCGCGCTATCCAGACCGTGATCGACGAGAAGCTGGCGCGTCCGATCCTGATCGGCCGCCCCTCGGTCGTCGACATGCGGATTCAGCGTTTCGGCCTTCGCATGCGTCGCGAAGAGCATTTCGACCTGGTGAATCCCGAGGACGATCCGCGCTATCCGGAATACTGGAAGCTCTATCACCAGCTCCTTGAGCGGCGTGGCGTCTCGCCCGATCACGCGCGCACGGTCGTCCGCACCCGCACCACGGTGATCGGGACGCTGATGGTCAAGCGCGGCGAGGCGGATGCGATGATCTGCGGCTCGGTCGGCCGCTATCCCGATCATCTGCGCCATGTCCGCGACGTGATCGGCCACAAGCCGGGGGTAAGGAGCTTTGCCGCGCTGAACCTGCTGATCCTGCCGCGCGGCTCGTTCTTCATCTGCGACACCCACGTCAACACCGATCCCACCGCCGAGGTCATCGCCGAGATGACGCTGATGGCCGCAACCGAGGTCCGCCGTTTCGGCATCCAGCCGAAGGTGGCGCTGCTCTCTCATTCCAGCTTCGGCAGCCGCGACGCGTCGTCGGGAGTGAAGATGCGAGACGCGCTGTCCCTGATCCTGAAGACGGCGCCGGACCTCGAGGTCGAGGGCGAGATGCAGGGCGACGCCGCCGTGTCCGAGGTCATCCGCGAGCGCATCTTCCCGAGCTCGCGGCTGAAGGGCAGCGCCAACCTGCTGATCATGCCGACGATCGATGCTGCCAACATCGCCTTCAACCTCTTGAAGATCCTGGGCGAGGGATTGTCGGTCGGCCCGATCCTGCTGGGCACCGCCCAGCCCGTGCACATCCTGACCCAGGCGGCGACCGTGCGCGGCATCGTCAACATGACCGCCTTCGCCGTCGCCGACGCCCAGAGCCGGGCCGCCGGTCCGGCCGTCTAGAGCGATGACCGGATCTGCCGACGCGACGCAGGCCGATGGATCGCGCCGGCGCGCGTCGGGGATGGCCCTCTATGGGCTGACGCCGCAGGTCGAGACGGCGATTTTAGGCGCGGTCGATGCCGAGCGGCCGAACCAGATCCGCGGCCTGATCCGGCCGCTGCACCCGGCCGACGTCGCCGATCTTCTCTCCCGCCTCGATCCCGTGCGCCGCCGGGCAGTTATCGAGGCGATCCGCGGCCGCTTCGATCCCGAGATCCTGCCCTATCTCGACGAGCCGGTGCGCGAGGACGTATTCGAGGTGCTGGGCACCCGCGACGTCGCCGCGGCGCTGGCCGAGCTCGATTCCGACGATGCCGTCGACCTGATGACGGACCTGGACGAGGACGAACGACGGCTGCTGCTTGCAGCCGTGCCGGCGGCCGAGCGCGTCGTGCTCGAGCAAGGCCTCACCTTCCCGGACTCCTCCGCCGGCCGCCTGATGCAGCGCGAGGTCGTCGCGATCCCGAGCCATTGGACGGTCGGCCAGACCATCGACTTCATGCGGACGCAGGAAGAGCTGCCGGAGAGCTTCCAGGAGATCTACGTCGTCGCTGCAGCTAATCACCTCGAAGGGGTGATCCCGCTCTCGCGCCTGCTGCGTTCCAAGCGACCGGTGCGGGTCGCCGACATCATGGCGACCGACCTCCACCCGGTGCCTCCGACCACCGACCAGGAAGACGTGGCGCAGATGTTCCGGCGCTACGGCCTGGTCTCGATTCCGGTGGTGGACGAGAGCGGACAACTGCTCGGCCGCATCACCGTCGACGACGTGGTCGACGTCATCGACGAGGAGGCCGAGGAGGATCTGCTGAACCTCGGCGGCGTGTCGGAGTCCGATATCTCCAGCAGTCTGCTCGAGACGGCACGGAAACGCTTCGTCTGGCTCCTGGTGAACCTCGTCACCGCCGGCATCGCCGCCTCGGTGATCGGGCTGTTCGAGGACACCATCGCCCAGGTGGTGGCGCTCGCCATCCTGGCGCCGGTCGTCGCCTCGATGGG
>CAXNIC010000490.1:0-3463 GCA_964201945.1 Alphaproteobacteria bacterium | reverse complement strand
TCTCCCGCTTTCGACTGCAGATCACTGGCGAGAGATCTGAATAGGCAGGGATACGCGGTCTTCGACTTTCCCGATCGCGACATTGACGAAAAGATCGAGGGGCTTAAGCGGGATTTCCAGTCCCGGTACGACTGGGAGGCTTGGCGTGCCGGCAAGCTCGACAGTCTTCGCATACAGGATGCCTGGAAGGACGATGCGCGAGTTCGCGACATCGCAGCCAACCCAATAGTCCTGAGCCTTCTCTCGGCACTTTATGGCCGCCCGGCATTTCCGTTCCAGACCCTGAACTTCGCCGTGGGAACGCAGCAAGCGGCTCATGCTGACTACACGCACTTCAATTCGATCCCCGATAGATTCATGTGCGGAGTCTGGCTCGCATTCGAAGACGTCGATGAGGAGAACGGACCGCTCTTCTACTATCCGGGCTCACATAAGTGGCCGACGTATCAGAACGAGCATCTCGGTATTTCTCATACCGAGGTCACGAAGGGATACCCGGAGTACAGCCGCTACGTCGACCTCTGGGAGCGGCTGGCGGAGCATCAAGGCCTGAAGCGGGAAACCTTCTGCGCGAAGAAGGGGCAGGCCCTGATTTGGGCATCGAACCTCGTCCACGGCGGCAGCGTCCAGAAAGACAAGATGCGGAGCCGCTGGAGCCAGGTGACCCACTATTTCTTCGAGGGCTGCGGCTACACCTCACCCGTTGCGAACGACACCTACAATGGTCGCATTCTATTCCGCGATGTCGTCGACATTCGGACCGGGCAAGTGGTGCCGAATGTTATCAACGGCCACACGGTGACGGAAGCCGTCCGCGAGACCGCCAAGCCCGACCTGATGGCGCCGGGGCCGGAACTGAATGCGATCATCGCCAACATCGCCCGCAAGATTGCGGTTTCCAGATACAAGACTCACCAGGATCTTCCGGCGGAGTTCGATGCTGGCGACTATCTGGAGGCGAATCCCGATCTCGTCCAGGCGCGAGCGGACCCCTATCAGCACTACGTCCTGTTCGGCAAAGCCGAAGGGCGCCGGCTCAGGGTCGACTGAGTCGGCCGCTCGCGGCTCGCGTCAGCGCTTGACGTAGTCGATCGGGCAATAGGGGCCGCCCATGAAGCGGGTCGCGGGGTCCTTGGGATCGCGCATGTCGCCATGGCTCAGGATCTGCGCGGCGTAGTCCTCCGCATTGTCCTCGGGCCGGTAGTCGACCTCCGGCACCTTGGCGTTGCTCCACCAGCTCCGGGTGTTCTTGGACGCGCCGTAGAGCACGGCGAACTTCAGCTTCGGCGCATCGAGACACGCAGTGACCAGCCGGAAGAGGTCGGGATAGCTGAGCCAGGTCGAGAGGTGACGCGGCTCCTTCGGTTCGGGCAGCGCCGAGCCGATGCGAAGGCACGCCACTTCCATGTCGAACTTGTCGACATAGAGGCTGCCCATGTTCTCGCCGAAGGCCTTGGAGACGCCGTAATAGCCGTCCGGCTTCTGCACGGAGTCGGCATCCAGCTTCTTGGTTACTTCATGGAAGCCGATGGCGTGGTTGGACGAGGCGAAGATGATGCGCTTCACGCCGTGCAGGCGGGCCGCCTCGAAGACGTTGTAGGTGCCGATGATGTTGGCCGGCAGGATCGTCTCCCACTTGGCCTCGATCGAATAGGCGCCGAAATGGATGATCGCTTTGGCTCCGGCGACGGCGCGGGAAACCAGCTCGAAATTGGCGAGATCGGCGACGATGCCTTCCTCGCCCTTGTGCAGCGGCCCCGGGTCGGCCCTGTCGGAGACGCGGAGCCGGCCGTACTTCTCGATCAGCCGGGGACGGAGCCAGCGGCCGAGCGCGCCGGCGGCGCCGGTGAGGAGAATGGGCTTCTCGGCGGCCATCAAGCGGCCTTCTGCGTCAGTTGCGCCTCGGTTGCGACCAGGTCGCTGGCGAGCTTGCGGGCCGTCGCGTGCAGCGCTTCGGGCAGGTTGGCGAGCAGCGGCAGCATGCGGCCCATGTCGGCGATGCCGGAGAAGGTGACGGCGTCGTGCAGCACCGGGATGAAGCCGTGCTTCTCGCGGAAATCCTCACCCGTCACGAAAATCTGGCGAATGCGCTCGGCCTCGGCCCAGTCGCCGCGGCGGATGGCAGCCAGCAGCGAGTTGCTGGTGCGGGGCGCGATGCAGACAAGCCCGGAGGTGAAGGCGGCGAGCTTGAAGTCCTTCAGATGCGCGATCGCCGGGCGCTCGCCCATGCCGCTGACGATGCGGTCGGTGCCGATCCGCTGCACCAGGTCCTTGAGGAACGCGTCCTCGGACGGATTGGCGCGGCTGATCGCGTACTTCACCCCGCAGAGGACGCCGTCCTCGAACAGGCGCTGGACACCTTCGGGCGTCACCGCGCCTTCGGCCTTGATGTAGAGGATCAGCGGCCGGCCGAAGCGGTCGGAGACCCGGCGGAGCCCGGCCATCACGCCGTCGATCGCAATCGGCGGGTTCGGCGGCAGCACCATCGCGGTCGGGAAGGCGCGGCTCCGCATGATGTCGGCCTGGTCGATCATCTTGCCGTAGTCCGGCCCGATCGACGGGATCATCCAGGTCGACTCGGCGGCGGTTTCCGCCAGGAAGTCGAGGATGCCGGCCAGCTCGTAGAGGCCGACGTGATAGAAGTTGGCGTTGCCGCCATACATCATGGTGCGGATGCCGCCGGCCTCGATGTGGCGGATCAGCCGGGCATTGGCGATGCGGTCGAGCGCGAGGTCCGGGAGGCGGGCCAGCGGCGGGACGGCGAGCACGGACTGGGCCAGATCGGCCGGCTTGACGGGCGAGGTCTTCATGGGCGCGCCTTTCGCGAATATGCAGGGGACGAGGTTAGGGGGAGGGGTCTCCCGCCGTCAACGAAAGCCGGCTGGAGGCGGTCCTATCCGAACAGCCCGCTCTGCTTCATCCAGGCATAGACGGCGTGCTTGTCGGCGTCCCGCAGATGACTCGGGATGAAGACCTGGGCCTGGTGCAGCTTGACCTGGCGGAACTCTTCCCCGTCGCGGCGCATGATCCAGAATCCGGAATAGTCGGCGACCTGGCCGAAGGCCTCGGCCACCGCCAGGGTCACGCCGGGATGCATGCCGCGGCCCCGGGGGTCGACGACGAAGTCCTTGGCGATGTTGGCGCGGACGAAGGCGGCATCGACGTCGTGGAGCTGGTGCTCGAGGTCGTCGCCGCAGATGAGGCCGCCGTCGCGGACCAGGCGTCTCGCCTCGCTTATGTCGTGGGCGACATCGGCGTAGTAGTGGGAGCCGTCGATGTAGACGATGTCGAACTGCCCGTCGGCGAGATAGGGGGCGACCTCGTCGAAGCGTCCGCGGACATGATCGACGCGCACGCTCTTGTCGGCGAAGCCGATGTTGTGGAGGAAGAGGCCGTAGATGAGGTCGAGATCGACCGCCGCCTCCATCGCCTGGTAGGCGGCGCCGGTCGCCACGTCGCCGGC
>CAXNIC010000489.1:0-3479 GCA_964201945.1 Alphaproteobacteria bacterium | reverse complement strand
TCGCTGAAAGTGCCTGGCTGAACCAGTTTGACGACGTTAGAATTCGACACGGCATATCACTCCTTCAATGGAGAAGTGGAGGCTTCAACTACCCCCACGATATGCCGCCTTCTCGATCTACACCGTCACCAACTTTCGACCATAGCTCGTGACGAAGCCGTCGATGATCTCCGTGATCTCTTCGAGACTCTTGCTGTGACAGGCAGACACGTCGATGACGGCGTATATCTTCACCACTAGTCCTCCCTCGCTGAGCGTCCGACCTTAGCGGCGAAGGCGTTCAGCGGTCACTGACGCGCCCCGACTACCAGCGAGAAACGAATAAAAAAATGAGGGGGTGTGGGGGGTGTGGACCACCCTGGACGCATTGTGCGGCACCCGAAATTTGGTCAACCTCGGCGCATGACGATGCCCGCTGCCGATCCTCCTCTGTGCTGGATCTGCCGAACGAACCCGGCGGACTCCAGCGAGCACATTTTCAAGGCTCGCGATCTACAGCGCCTGTTCGGCGGCGCCGATCCGTCGCCCGAGAACTGGCCGTACCACTTCAAGAGCGACAAACACCCCGGCCGCCTTAAGGGAACCGACGCTCAGCGCGCCAAGTATCCGAAGATCATGTGTCGGGAGTGCAACAACGCCAGGACCAGCGACTTCGACCGCGCTTATGACGCGCTGTCGGACTACCTGATGGCAAAGCAGCTCGATCAAGACCTTGACGCGATCGACTTCCAAGAGGTCTTCGGATCGGACTACGTCGCCAAACTCGACCTGCTTAAGCGGTACCTCGTGAAGAGCTTGGGGTGTCGAATTATCGTCACCGAGTATCTCATGCCGGTGGACTTCCCCAAGCCGCTCACGGGGAAGAACCTGGAGCGTCTGACTTTTAGCATCTGCCGGCACAACCCGTTCAAGGGCCTCGGCGAGGCTGCGGATGAGGGCATGGCAGGCATGCTAGGAAAGGGAAACCTGCTCGGCCAGTATTCCAGATCGCACCATGAGAAGACCGGCGAGCGCCTTCTTTTGACTGCGCTCTGGTGGGAAAACCTCGGGCTGTTCCAGATCAACTACTGGCTCAACATCGCTCACAATCCCGATTTGGGCGCGCCTATCGGCAACGATCGTTTCTACAAGCTGGAGCGGTCTTCGCTGGACCTGCAGGGGATGAGGGACCTGATGGAGCACTGGCTAGAGACCCATTGATCAGATTGAGTTAGAAGTCGGCGATGCGCGAGCACTACATCCCGCAATTTTTACTCCGCCAGTGGGCCGATCCCCGCACTGACGATCTGCGCCTCTTCAAGCTACTCACCCGAGGCGTTGTCTCGGCACCGTGTTCACCAACCGGAACCGGCTATGAAGAGGACACCTTGGCGCTCACCGTTGATCGGCTCGGCGAGATGGATAAGCACGATATCGAGACAAAGTTCTTTCAGAAACTCGATAACGAAGCGCATGCGGTTCATCAGAAGTTGCTCGCCGGTGAAATTGAGCTTCCGCTCAAGGATCGGAAAAGATGGACGCGCCTGATCATGTCCCTGCGCGCGCGTCAGCCTGACGTTGTGCGCTACCTGCGAGACGAGGCTTCGACGCACCTCGTAGCCTCGTTAGCCGACAAACCCGCAGAATATGAGGCCGCTGCCGCAGGAATAACCGCGCCGCCCACCCTTACCGAATGGACCAAGCAAACCAATCCCGGCCTAATCGAAAATGCCGGCGTGACCTTCTTCCCTGGCATAGTCGACAATCTCGAGTACGCGGAGAAAATCTGGCGCCTTGAATGGTCGGTGTGCGACTTCTCGCCCTGCCAAGACCGTTTGCTGATCGGCGATCGGCCGTGCGTTTTCACGGCCAGGATCGACGACCCCGACCTGATCATCTATCTGCCTATTTCTCCGTCCCTCGGCTTCTTCGCCACACGGGGCGAGCGGTCCCTAAGCGCATTGCGCGGGCAGCCACTCGACGCGCTGCTCAACCTCGTGAACGACTCAACGGTTCGGCAGGCCAAGTTCCGCATCTTCGCGAAGGACCAAGCCCTCCAAGCCTTCATTGAGGAGCGCCGGCCGTCAGGCCCAAACCCTGACTGGACACCTCCCTCCCGGCAAAGAGTCGAAGGTTAGGGCGTTAGGCTGGCGGCGTTTAGCGTATCGTCTCAGCAATCGCGAGGCGAAGCCGGCCACCTCGACGGCATCGTCCACATGCTACCTAGATCAGCTTTGCTCTGGTTGTCGGCTTCCTCGCGGTTGGCCTTCTTGAAGCCCTCCGTTTTGCCGAACGGCACCAAGGAGGAGCTTTCCGGCACGCCAGACCGTCCGACAGCTCGGGGGCGCTACCTGGCCGTCTAGGCGCCGGCCTTACCAGGCTTAGGAGGGCCTTTCACGGCGACCCGCGGCGTCGAGAGCATGGCGCCCCGGAAGCAGTCGCGGATTGTGCTCGCGATCTCGCCCTTGAGCTCGCCGACCGTTCCGGCCTGGTTCTTCGTCGGCCGCTTGAAGGTGTTGTACTCGTCGCACACCAGATAGTTCTGCTGGGCATCCAGGCCGGCGCCGTAGGCGACCGCCGGATCGAGCGCGATCACCCTGGCCGCCCGATCCGGCGACGGCTTCGTGTGCGTGATCGGAAGGACGTGCATTATCCCGTCCTTCTCGGCCACGGCCAAGACGTAGCAGGGGCGGATCTTCTGCTGATCGCCTGGATACGGCCTCTTCCACTGGTATGGGAGCCAGATAACGTCGCCAACGACGGGGGTCATCGACGGCGGCTCAGAGCTTCCTGATGGACCCGGAGCTCGGCTTGCCGCGATTGGCCTTGGCGTGCTCGTCCATCGAGCGGATCGCCTCGTCGCTCATCTCGTGTGGGAGATGAGCCTCGAGCTCCTCCGGCGCCTCGATCACGAGAAAGCCCGGCCTAGGCCCCGCCGGCCGGGGAGGCACGGGGTCATCGCGGTGCGATGTGCGCTCGTCCTTGATGTCCTTCTTCGACCAGGCGTAGCCGCCTTTCGGCGCTCCAACCCTGGTCACGAAGAACTCGGCCATCGAGGCCCCGCCGGACTTCTTCTTCGCCGCCATACGCGCAATGTACGCACTGGCCGGCTACCTCGCAAGGCTAGGCCCCCACGCCGAATCGGATAACATTGGAAAAGCAGGCGTTTAGCTTCGGCTACGGGTTATCGCACACCCATCAGGGCCGGCACGGGTTTTTGCCCACCGACACCTTTGCAGGTTACGTGAGGTCTACCAATTGATCGTCTGTATCATGCCGACCGACGCCGGACGTTTGACATACTGACCAGGGGATAAGAACGCCGTGTTCGAGCAAGCCTTCAAGAACATCGATGTAAAATCGCGCGCAATAGTGACCCCCTGAGGGGCGGTTTTCGCGTCCAATTCTGACCCCCTCTAACGCTGTGTGTCAGCGTCCCTTCCTTTTGCCGGGAAGGGTGTCGGGGGATGGTCGGCGTGGACAAGATCGGCGAGATACGA
>CAXNIC010000488.1:0-3486 GCA_964201945.1 Alphaproteobacteria bacterium | reverse complement strand
CGATCGACGTGTTCGCCCCTGTCGCCAGGACGAGCGGCACGCCTGCGGCGGAGGCCGCTCGCGCCAATGCGACCTCGGCTCTCGGGTACAGCAGTCCAAGCAGCCCCATCGGGGCGACGGCCAGGGGCGATCCTATGCGCGATCCGAAGAGTTCGACGCTTTGGTCGCGACGCGAGACGTCGGCAAGCGTCAATGGCAGGAAGCCAAGCCGTTGGAACGCAGCGCGGTTCGCTCTTAGGGAGACTTCGTCTTCAGAGCCACCGTCGACTGAATCGAAGACGACCTTCGGCAGGCGACGTTGCGCAATGGCGCGCAATTCCTCGATGCTGCCCGCACGCGCAATACCCCGTGACATCGATCTCTTAAGCCTTCGCTGGCTAACCCCGGGCGAGGCCAAGCCTCGCCCGGGTTCAGCATGACGACTAGTCGATCCAGACGTCCCACATTCGCGGGATACGCCCCGGGGCGTAGCCCTGGATGTTGGCCCGGGTCGCCTGATAGCGGCCGAGATCGCCGAGCTTGATCGCCGGAACGAACTCGAAGAACCGCTTCTGGAAGTCGGCAAAGGCCTTCTTGCGCTCTTCCAAAGCCAACGCGGTGTTGAGCACCCTGTTGGCCCGGTCGAGTTCCGGATCGGCCAGCCACTGCGCGCCCTTGCCTTCGTGGTCCGTGGTGAAGAAGGACGCCACAGCGTAGGGCCCCTCATATGGCTGGATGCCCATGCCGACCACCCACAGGCTCCACCCGTCAGGCTTGTCGCGAAGGTTGTAGGCGGTCGGCCAATCGACGACGTTGAGTCTGACGTTGAGCCCCGCCTTCTTCAACTGCTCGGCGGCGACAACTCCGGTGTCGTTCTGCCACTGGTAGCTCGAGTCGGTCAGCAGGACGATCTCCTCGCCCTTGTAGCCGGCATCGGCCAGGAGCTGCTTCGCTTTGGCCAAGTCCTTCTTGTTGTAAAACTCCTTGCCGATGTCCCCGGCGTAGTAAGCGGTGCCCGGATGCTGCCAGCCATGCGTCAGGCGATACAGCCCCTCACCGGCGATGGCCATGATCTCTTCCTTGTCGAGGATAGCTTGGATTGCCTGGCGTACCCTGACGTCTTTGGTCGGACCGAAGGACGCATTGACGACGAGCAGATGGAACGCGAAGGGCATCACTTCGAAGATCTTGATCGACTTGTTGTCCTTGAGCCGCTTTGCAGCCGCCGGCTGGAGAGCATCGACGGCATGGATCTCGCCGGCTTCCAGCGCCGCCGCGCGGGCGCCGCCTTCAGGAATGTGCCGGAAGCGGATCGTGTCGAGGTAGGCGGTCTTCTTGCCACCGAATCCGTCGCGCTTCTGGAAGTTCGTGTTCTGGCTATAGCCGTCGAAGCGCTTCACCAGCACATGGCTATCCGGCACATACTCCACGAACTGGTAGGGACCGGTTCCGATATGGGCGATCTTGCCACGCTCCTTGTCGCCCTCGGACTTCGGCATGATGCCGACCGGCGCTCCGGGGCTGGAGATCAGGTCGATGAACCCTGGAACCGCGGTCGCAAGCTTGACCGTTACGACATACTTCGATGTCGCGGTGACTTCGCTGACGGGCTTCATGATTCCCGACGATCCGCCGACCTTGCCGTAGCGTTGCAGCGACGCGACCACGTCCTCGGCCGTCATCTCCTGTCCATTGTGGAACTTCACGCCCTGCCGAAGCGTGAAGACGTATGTCTTGCCATCGGGCGAGAGGTCAGCCTTGGTCGCCAGGTCAGGTATCGGGTTGGCGTTCTCGTCGCGCGCGAACAGCGTCTCGATCCAGTGCATTGAGATGTTGCGGGCCGCCTCCGCCGTCGTGGCCTGGGCATCGGTCAGCGGCGGTGCCGACGAGGTGCCGACGACGGCATTCCCACCCCTCTTCTGCGCGAACGCCAGGTCGCCCCCAAGCCCCACGACGAATGCAGAAACGGCCGCCATCAAAACGGTAACGCGAGAATGCGTCCTCATTCGGCTCCTCCCCAAGGTTCATCGGACGGAGCTCGCTGGCGTGCAGCCAACAGCGCCCCACCTCGACCAAGCAACTCACCACGAATGCCATATGGACGAATTGCATGCAATTTTTTTATTTACCATGCAATATCTACTCCTCCCGGGAGCTCGCATGGTCTTGCAATGGGCTTAAACAGAGATCAGTTTTCGGCCAGTCATGGATCAACAGCCCGTTCCGCCATCTCACGGATCAGATTCCGCTTCCGCTAAGCGGAGCCGGGTCACCGAGGACGTCTACGAGCGGCTTCTCTCGAAGATTCTCGAGCAGGAACTGGCGCCTGGAACGCTGGTCAGCGAACTCTCACTCGCAAAGGAGCTTGGGGTCAGCCGCACACCCGTCCATCGTGCGGTACGCGAACTGATCGCAGACGGTCTGGTGGTTGAACGCGGCCGAAGGCGGCCGGTGATCGCAAAGTTCTCCGGCGAGGACGTGACCGACCTGTTCGAAATGCGCAAGCTTCTGGAGGGCGAGGCCGCCTTCCGTGCGGCAACGCGCATCGATCGGCAAACGCTGCTCTTGCTACGGGCGTCGGCTGATCAGATCCGGCGCAACCTGCGTCGGTCGGATCTGCTCGACCGTTGGACGGCATTCGACGAGACGTTCCATAAGAAGATTGCGCGGTCGGCCGGGAGTGCGCGGCTTCTCGCCGACATCGGCCGCTATCGTCTCATCCACCGCGGGCTGAACAAGACCCTGTTCACGCGGGAACTCGTTCCGCAGGCCCTCTTAGAGCACGGGGCGATTCTCGACGCACTGGAACGACGCGATCCTGCCGGAGCTCGCGACGCGATGACCCGCCACATAGGCGAATGGCAAGCCTTCTATGCTTCATCGCTAGGATAGGCACCGGGCGCAGCCCCCAGTCTGCATCCTGCGTACCGTCTCCGGGACGGTGCCGTTCCAAGCCGGGCAGCAGACCGTTCAGCAACTGAACGCCCGGTCCTCAACCCTCAGGCAGAACTCACGCAGAGATGTCGACGTTGCGGCCGCGGCTCTCGTCGGCCGGCGGCGGAGGCGGCGGTTCCTTCTCCGGCGGGGCGGCAGCCGTCTCCTCGCGCGGCGGCGGCGGCGCTCTCTCGACAGGCGGCGGTGCGGGCGGCGGGCCGCCAATTGAAGTCGTCGACATGTGTCCCTCCCCATCCAACGCTATTGCCGTCAGTCTACGCCACGGCGCCGGGTGCTGTCCCGACAATTGGCCCCAAGCGCCGGATGCGTTTCGTGCCAGACACTTAGGCGATCGTTCCGGCCCCGGCGGCGCTAGTATCCGCCCTATCCCGGAGGAGACGAGCCCATGAAGATCACCGACGTCGAAAGCATCATGCTGCGCCTGCCGGACGTCCGCGAGATCGGCGACGGCTGCCAACACATCCTGATCATCCGCGTCCACACCGACGAGGGCATCACCGGCATCGGCGAGGCACACAGCAATCCGGTCGTCTCCAAGGCCGTGCTCGACTC
>CAXNIC010000487.1:0-3495 GCA_964201945.1 Alphaproteobacteria bacterium | reverse complement strand
GCTGTCGGCGACGGTCTTGCCGTCAACGGTTGCCTTCATCGGCCAGATCCTCCTTCGAAGCAGACCTTGAGCATGGGCACGCCGGCAGGCGCCCGCAAGGCCGTCGACGGGACGCGGACGAGTCTTCTAGATTTCCATCGTCCGGGGAGTTCTGCTCGACTGCATCAAGCAATTCTCCGAGGTCGACTACACGCCCGACCTGAAGAAGATCGACGTGCCGACCCTCACCGGTATCGAGGCCTTCGCCGATCAGGCGAGGCGCTGCGTCGCCGCCGGCCTCACGCCCTGAAGGCGGGCAGGCTCAACCGAGCAGAGGCGCTGCAGCCAGCAGCAGGTTCGAGACCGCGGCGAGAGGCGGAACGAACCGCGGAATCCGGAAGCCTTCCGAACGCGGCCGCGATTGCTGGAGGCGCCACAGGGCAAGATTGACGCCGGCGAAGACCAGCAGGGTGATGGTGCTCGTCGCGGCGACCAGCGAGGCGAACGGCACCGCCAGGGTGACACCGAGCACGATGGCGCCGCCGAGAAGGGTGGCCGAGACCGGCGTGCGCCGCCGCGGACTGGTGGCGCCGAGGCCGGCAGGCAGCCAGCCGCGCCGGGCCATGCCGAAGAGCAGGCGTCCCAGCATGATGAGCTCGAGCAGAACGCCGTTCACGATGGCGACGATCGCGATCCCGGCGAATGCCTCCGAAGAATACCACCCCGCCCGGGCGGTCACGTCGAGCAGGGGAGTCTGCGAGACGGCCAGCGTTTCCGGCCGCAGCGTCAGGACGACCACGACCGCGATGACCACATAGAGCAAAGTGCAGATGCCGAGGCTGAGGAGGATGGCGCGCGGCAGGCTGCGCTCGGGTACCCGCGCCTCTTCGGCCATGTTCGCGAGATTCTCGAAGCCGAGGAAGGCGAAGAACGCGAGAAAGGCCCCGATCCCGATCGAGGCCCAGCCGGCAGGCCAAGGCATCAGCTCGTCGACGTGCACCGGCAGCGACAGCAGGCTCGGTACGCCCGCAGCGATGACCAGCAGCAGCCCGCCGATCTCGATCAGCGTCATCGCGGCGCCGACCCCGACGCTCTCGCGGACGCCGAGGCAGGCGACGAGGGTGAACAGCGCGACGACGCCGCCGGCGATCAGCGAACCCGGCACGGACGCGAAGACCTGGACGTAGCCGATGCTGCCGCGCGCGATCGAGGCGGTGCTGACCACGACCACGACGACCACGGCGAAGCCGGCCAGCCGCGACAGCCGGTCAGATCCGAAGGCTTCCTTGACGTAGGCGGCAGCGCCGGCGGCCTCGGGAAATCTGACGGCCAGCTCGGCGTAGGACAGTCCCGTCAGGCCGGCGAGGATGCCGGCCAGGACGAAGGACCAGGGCGCCAGGCTCCCCGCTTCGCCGATGACGGCGCCGACCAGGACGTAGATCCCGGCGCCGACGATGACGCCGATTCCGTACAGCACCAGAAGCGGTGTGCCGAGGACGCGCCGCAGGGCCGGAGGCGGGCGTCCGCCGGGAGAGCTCATGAGCCGCGGACGCTCCGGTCCTGCAGCAGGTCGAGGAGGGAGCTGCCGAACAGGGGGGCCACGTCGATGGCGTTGGTCTCGTGCCGGACCGTGGTCGTCGTGGCGATGCGATCGGCGACCTTCGCGAGCGCCGGGAAGGCGTCCTCGGCGAAGAGGGCATGGACGGCGACGCAGACCGGGCGCGGGAAACCAGCGGCGATCAGGTGGCGGCTGGCCTCGATCATCGTCCGGGCGGAGGAGACGATGTCGTCGACCAGGACGGGGGTATGGCCCGCCCATCGTGAGAGATCGGGCACGCTGATGCGGACGTCGCGGTCGCCGAAGCGTTCCTTGCCGAGAACCACATGCGGCGCCTCTGCCCGCGCCGCGACCGCGGCGACCCATTGCTCGCTCTCGGCATCGGGGCCGACCAGAAGGGGACGGGCGACGTTCTGCCTGATCCAGGCCGAGAGCAGGGGCGCTGCCTGGAGGGCGATCGCCGGAATCCGGTAGACCTCGCCGAGCGAGCGGTAGCGGTGCAGATGCGGATCGACGGTTGCGAGCCAGTCGAACGCAGCGGAGATCATGTCCGCGAAATGGACCGACGTCACCGCCTCGCCGTCCTTGAAGCGCTTGTCCTGCCGCATGTAGGGAAGATAGGGCGCCACCAGGCCGACCCGCGTCGCGCCCAGGTCCCGTGCGGCGCCGGCCGCGAACAGGGCTGTCAGCAGCTTG
This sequence comes from Alphaproteobacteria bacterium, assembly GCA_964201945.1. GTDB lineage: Bacteria > Pseudomonadota > Alphaproteobacteria > SHVZ01 > SHVZ01 > SHVZ01. The sequence continues at coordinate 1,262 of CAXNIC010000487.1, read as the reverse complement.
CCGTCCGGCCGGTCGAGGGTGGCGACGATGACCGTCCGCCGCCCCTTCGGATCCGCTTGAAGCCGCAGATAGACCTCGCCGTCGGGGAAGCGCCGGGTTTCGATCGCCGTCAGTTCGCCGGAGATGGCTGTGGCGATGGCGGCGGCGAGTGCCTCGGTCCCCGGCATCGCGATGACCATCGGCCGGTTCATGGTTCCGCGATCCCGATGCAGTCCGGATTGGCGGACGCGTATTCGAAGGCGTAGTCCAGCTCCGCCCGCGACTCCGCGTGGACCGTGCATAGCGGGTCGCCGGCGCGAACGGTCGTGCCGAGCCTGACATGCATCTCGATGCCCGCGGCCTTGTCGTCGGGGGCGCCGGCGAGCTTGGCCAGCTTGGCCAGCTTCCGGTTGTTCAGATCGACGACCATGCCCGATCGTTCCGACAGCATCGCTCGGCGGTGGCCCGCGACCGGCGGGACCCGCATCCCGCCCTGGGCCTCGCAGATGCGCTGGAACTTCGTCCAGGCGCGGCCGTCGGCGAGCGTGGCTTCGGCCATGCGCTCTCCGCTCCCCTCGGCGGCCCGGCCCCCGAGCTCGAGAAGCGCGCCGGCAAGCGTGCAGGCCCGTCGCCTCAGGTCGTCCGGGGCATCGGGTGCGTTCTGCAGCACGGCCAGGACGTCGCGCGCCTCGAGCGCCGGCCCGATGCCGCGGCCGACCGGCGCTCTGCCGTCGGAGAGGATGATCCGGACGTGGAGGCCGAACACGCCGGCGACGGCGAGAAGCCTTTGAGACAGGGCCTGCGCCGCATCGGCGCTCCGAACCTTTGCCGTCGGGCCTACCGGGATGTCGAGGACCAGATGCGAGGATCCCGCTGCGATCTTCTTCGACAGAACGGAGGCGACGAGCTGACCTTCGGCATCCAGATCGAGCGCGCGCTCGACCCGGATCAGGATGTCGTCCGCGGGGCTGAGGCTCACGGCACCGCCCCAGACGATGCAGCCGGATTCCTCGCGGACCACCCGCCTTATGTCCTCGATGCCGAGGTCGATCGGCGCCAGGGTCTCCATCGTATCCGCCGTTCCCGCCGGCGAGGTGATTGCGCGCGACGACGTCTTCGGCATGGTCAGGCCGTGCGCCGCGACGATGGCGACGATGATCGGTGTCGTGCGATTTCCGGGGAGGCCGCCGACACTGTGCTTGTCGACGACCGGCCGCTCCGGCCAGGTCAGCTTCTCGCCGGTGTCGACCATCGCCCTGGTGAGGGCAACGGTCTCGGCCTCG
>CAXNIC010000486.1:0-3526 GCA_964201945.1 Alphaproteobacteria bacterium | reverse complement strand
TTGTCGAGGGCGAAGGCGGTGCGGCCGGTGAAGATCGCCGGCAGGATCAGCGATTCCGGATAGGGCTTGTCGAAGGTCACCGCCAGGGTCGAGGCGTCGACCGCCCGGATGCCCTTCTCGATGTTTTCCTTGTTGAAGCCCCATTGCGTCAGGCTCGCGGCATTGCCGAAGTTGAGCCAGATGATGCGCCGCATCGACCAGGCGGCATCCTCGGCGGTCACCGGGTTGCCGGAGGGATGCTTCAGCCCCTGCCTGATCTTGAAGGTATAGGTGAGGCCGTCGGCCGACCGGCTCCAGCTCTCGGCCAGGTGAGGCTGCAGCTTGCTGGGATCGTCATAGGCGGTGGTCAGCAGCGAATCGCAGACATTGCCCATAAACTCGTCGGAATTGACCTCGCCGATCTGGGCGGGATCGAGCGTGATCACGTCGTCCAGCGCCCAGGCGATCACCAGCGTGTCCGCCGGCGTCGCCGCGACGGCGGCTCCGACGCCCGCGGCCACCGCCGCTCCGACCAACCCGCCCATAAGCTTGCGCATGCCGTTCTCTCCCTAAGGAAGTGCCTTGCGCAACAATAGAAAGACGGCCCGGCGGCACACCAGAAGATTCAGCGGCCGCCGGCTGAACGGCGTCTTACCCCGGTGTGCGCACCTTCGGCTCGCGCGCCCAGATGCGGTGCGTCCTGGCGGAGGCGATGAAGGTCTTGAGGCCGCCTGACTTGGACGAGAGGCCGACGGTGCCTTCGTCCGCGTTCATCGCCACGCCGGCCTTCTGGAACAGCGGGGCGGCGGCCGGGACATGGCCGATGACCTTGAGATGGCCGAAGGCATCCCTCAGCCAGTCGACAGCGGCGGCCTCCCGCGCCAGTGCGGCGACGCCCTTCTCCGACGGCGCCACGACCACGGCGTCGAAGAGGATCGAGGGACCGGCCGAGAGCGCGTGGTCGGCCGGGATCTTCGAGCCGTCGTCCGCCGTGATCCCGCCGGCCTTCGGCGCCACGATCGCGAGCTGTGCCCCTTCGGCCTTGGCGGCCTTGGCCACGGATCGGATCAGGGCCGCCTCGCTGCCGTCGGTCACCAGGATGCCGAGCTTCCGGCCCTTCAGCGTCTCCGGGAACTTGGCGATCAGGCTGAGCGCCGGCGACGGCTTCATCGTCCGGGGCTCGACCGCCGGCTCCAGCGTCTCGGCCTCGCCGGGCATGCCCAGCGCCTCGGCGACGGCGCGCCCGAGATCCTTGTGGACCAGGTCGAGGCGACCCAGCATGCGCTTGCGGATCGCCAGGGTCTCGACCTTGCCGAGCTCGAAGGCGAAGGCGCCGACGATGTGGGTCTGCTCAGGCGCCGTCATCGACAGCCAGAAGAGCCGCGCCTGGGTGTAGTGGTCGGCGGAGCTCGGCGACCGCGCCCGCATCTTCTCGCCGTCGAGCGGCTCGGGATGGCTGACGAAGCCGGCCCTGGGGTCCTCGCGCGGACCGGACGGGTCCAGGCTGTTGGGCTCGTAGCTCACCCGTCCCTTGGGCACCGCCATCCGCATGATGCCGTCGCGCTGGAAATTGCGCATCGGGCAGACCGGCTTGTTGATCGGGATCTCCTGGAAGTTCGGCCCGCCGAGGCGGCTGAGCTGAGTGTCGACATAGGAGAAGAGCCGGCCCTGCAGCAGGGGATCGTTGGTGACGTCGATGCCGGGCACGATGTGGCCTGGATGGAAGGCGACCTGCTCGGTCTCGGCGAAGAAGTTGTCGGGGTTGCGGTCGAGGGTCATCTTGCCGAGCTTCCGGAGCGGCACGATCTCCTCGGGGATCAGCTTGGTCGGATCCAGGATGTCGAAGCCGAAGCCGTCGGCGGTCTTCTGGTCGAAGGCCTGGACCGCCAGCTCGAACTCAGGGAAGTCGCCCCCGGCGATGGCGTTCCAGAGGTCGCGGCGGTGGAAGTCGAAGTCGGCGCCGACCAGCTTCACCGCCTCGTCCCAGATCAGCGACGACGAGCCGATGGTCGGCCGCCAGTGGAACTTGACGAAGGTCGATTTGCCGGCGGCGTTGATCATACGGAAGGTGTGGACGCCGAAGCCCTCCATCATCCGATAGGAGCGCGGGATGCCCCGGTCCGACATCGCCCACATCAGCATGTGGGTGGTCTCCGGCATCAGCGAGGCGAAGTCCCAGAAGGTGTCGTGGGCGGAGGCGGCCTGGGGGAAACCCCGGTCCGGCTCCATCTTCACCGAATGCACCAGGTCGGGGAACTTCATCGCATCCTGGATGAAGAAGACCGGGATGTTGTTGCCGACGAGATCGAAGTTGCCCTCGCTCGTGTAGAACTTGACCGCGAATCCGCGGACGTCGCGGACGGTGTCGGGCGAGCCGGCGCCGCCGGCGACGGTGGAGAAGCGGACGAAGACCCGGGTCTTCTCCTTGGGGTTCTGCAGGAACGCCGCCCGGGTGAGGTCGCTCAGCGCCTCGTAGGCCTGGAAATAGCCGTGGGCACCCGATCCGCGCGCATGGACGATGCGCTCGGGGATCCGCTCATGGTCGAAATGGGTGATCTTCTCGCGGAGGACGAAGTCCTCCAGCAGGGTCGGGCCGCGGTCGCCGACGCGAAGCGAGTTCTGGTTATCGCTGATGACCGCGCCGTGATTGGTGGTCAGGCGCTCGGCGCCCGTCGCGGTCTGGTGGGTCTCGCCGCCGGCGGCCTCGCCGCTCTTCCGCCGAACCGGGGTCGCCTTCTTCGCCGCCATGCCGCGCCTCCCTCTCTAGAATGTCTCTAGGGAGAACGCAGGCTCGACGGACGGGTTGCTTTACCAGCGCACGAGAAACGCACAAGGCGTCAGCCGCGGCTGCGGGCCCGCATCAGGAGGCGCTTCAGCTCGGTCAGCTCGTCGGCGACCGCCGCCAGGTCGCGGGGCGGCATGCCCTTGGACGCCGAGACCGCCGGGGCCGGCTGCGCGCGCGGGGGCGGCGGAGGCGGTGCCGCCGGCGGGGGAGCGGCCATCGCGGGCTCGGCCTCGCCGGCGCCGTCCGAAGACCGGTCGCGCAGGAGCCGCTGCACGCCCTTGATGGTGTAGCCGTCGCGGTAGAGAAGCTGGCGGATCCGCCGAAGCAGCTCGACGTCTTCGGGCCGGTAGTAGCGCCGCCCGCCGCCCCGCTTCAGCGGGCGGATCTGGTTGAACTTGGTCTCCCAGAACCGGAGCACATGCGAGGGCACATCCAGGTCTTCGGCCACCTCGCTGATGGTCCTGAAGGCGCTGGCGGATTTTGAGTGGCGCCTGGACGCCGCAACCTCGAGCTCGCCGGTCATTCCCTATGCCCCCACCCGTCCCGGCTCTAGTCCGACGGTCCGGAGGAGGAGGACGAGGACGACGCCAGCGCGCTGTTGATGTGGCCCTTCAGCACGTGGGAGGCACGGAAGACGAGGACCCGCCGGGGAAGGATCGGCACCTCCTGCCCGGTCTTCGGATTGCGGCCGACGCGCTGGCCCTTCTGGCGCACGGAGAAGGTGCCGAAGGACGAGATCTTGACCATCTCGCCACGCGTCAG
>CAXNIC010000485.1:0-3534 GCA_964201945.1 Alphaproteobacteria bacterium | reverse complement strand
TCGTCGCCGGCCTGCAGGCTGAGATGCAGATGCGGCATCAGCCGCGGCTCCTCGGCCAACAGGCGCCAGAGATCCTCGTCGATCTCGACCGGGTCGAGGGAGGAGAGGCGGAGCCGCTTCAGCTCCGGCACCAGCGCCAGGACGCGGCGAATCATCTGGCCGAGCGATGGCTTGCCCGGCAGATCGGATCCATAGGAGGTGACGTCGACGCCGGAGAGCACGATCTCGGGATATCCGGCCTCGACCAGGGTCCGCGTCTGCTGGGCGACCACGCCGATCGGGACCGACCGGCTGGGGCCGCGCCCGAGCGGGATCACGCAGAAGGTGCAGCGATGATCGCAGCCCTGCTGCACCTGGACGACGGCGCGGGCCTTGCCATCGAAGCTCTCGATCAGGTGATGCGCGGTCTCGCGCACGCTCTGGATGTCGTTGACGCGGACGCGCGCCTCGGCCGGAACGAAGCCCTCGACCGTCAGCTTCTCGGCATTGCCGATCACCTGATCGACCTCGGGCATGGCGGCGAAGCGGGCGGGATCGATCTGGGCGGCGCAGCCGGTGACGACGATGCGGGCCGTCGGGCGCTCGCGCCTGGCCTTCCGGATCGCCTGGCGCGCCTGGCGCTCGGCCTCGGCCGTCACCGCGCAGGTGTTGATGATGACCGCGTCCTCGAGCCCGGCGGCGCCAGCGAGGCCGCGCATCACTTCCGACTCATACGCATTGAGCCGGCAGCCGAAGGTGAGGACGTCGAGGCTGGCCATCGGTCCTAAGCCGCCAGCTGAGCGTCGAGAGTGCCGGTGAAGGATGTCGCGACCGGTCCGGTCATCATCACATGGCCGTCCCGCATCCACTCGATCTCGAGCTCGCCGCCGTCGAGGACGACGCTGGCCTTCCGCTCGGTCAGGCCTCGGCGGACGGCGGCGACCAGGGTGGCGCAGGCGCCGGTGCCGCAGGCCCGGGTGATGCCGGCGCCGCGTTCCCACACCCGCATGCGGATGCGCGTCGGCGACAGGATCTGCGCAACCTCGATGTTGGCGCGCGCCGGAAACAGCTTGTGATGCTCGAGAGGCGGGCCGAGAGCGGCGATGTCGACGGCGTCCGCGTTCGGGACGAAGAAGACCGCGTGCGGGTTGCCCATGCCGACGCCGACGGGATCGGAAAGCTGGCCGAGCGCGATGCCGAGATGCAGCGTGTCGATCGCCTCGGAGATGGGGATGTCGCGCCAGTCGAGCTGGGCCGGGCCCATGTCGACGGCGATGCGGCCGCCGGCCGCGGCCTCGGCATCGAGGAGCCCGACCACGGTCTCGATCACCACGTGGTCCTGGCCCTTCTCGGCCATCAGCAGGCTGGCAACGCAGCGCGTCGCATTGCCGCAGGCCTCGACCTCGCCGCCATCGGCATTGCGGATACGCATGAAGGCGTCGGCGAGGCTGGCCTTGGCGGGCTCGATGACGATGAGCTGGTCGCAGCCGATGCCGGTCCGCCGGTCGGCGATCCGCTTCGCCAGCGCCGCGTCGAGGGCGAGCGGCCGGGCACGCGCGTCGATCACGACGAAGTCGTTGCCGAGTCCGTGCATCTTGCGGAATGAAATCGCCATGGCCGCCGCTTATAGGCCGGTCGACGGCGCCCTGTCCATGCAGCCTCCGGGCGGGCGCGAGGCCCGCACCGGCAGAGCGTCAGTTGCCCTTGTAGTAGTCCAGATACTCCTGGATCTGCTTCTTTTGGCTCGGATGCAGAAGGAAGAAGCGGCAGGCGAGGCCTTCGTCGTTGACCCGCATCACCAGCACGTCGGCATCGAAGTCGATGTCGAACTTGTCGTCCTTCAGCTTGATCGACACGCGCGAGCGCTGCTTGGCGATGAGCCCGCCATTGTACGGGCCGACGAGGATGCCCTCGGTCGACCAGTTCTTCATGCGATAGCTCTTGCCATCGACGGTGACGCTGGCCTCTCCGCGTGCGTCGACGCGCGGTGCCTTGCGCCGGTTTACGCCTGCATCTTCGGTGAAGAAATTCTTGATCTGCTTGAACATGGGTCCCACCCGCCTCTTAGGCGAAATGCTCGATCCGCGGTCATCACAGGATGCGAATCACTTACCTAAGTCTGGAAAGAGGCGCCTAAAAGTCAAGCAGAAAGCCGAGAAATCCTTAAGCAATTCCCGGCACTTAGCACAAATAATCCACAGTTTCGCAACAGCCGGGGGGAGGAGGCCTCCACGCCTACTAACTGTAGCGTGCCAAATACTCTTGGACCTGCTTCTTATCCTGGGGCGCCAGGTAGTAGAATTTGACGTCGACGGACGTCCCTTCGACTTTCGAGACCGTCACCACCGCTTCGGCGCGGAGGTTGATGGCCCCGTCCTGGATGATGATGTCGGCGCGCATGCGCTTGCCCGGACTCATGTCGCGGCTAGCCGGCCCGAAGGTGATTCCGTCCTGGCCAATCGTCTTCAGATTGTAGCGCTTGCCATCGACGATCACGGTGGTCTCGCCTTTCGGAGTGACGCGCTTGCCCGCCCCGCCCTTGCCGGACTGGCCTTCGTTCATCCCGAGAAGCTTCTTCAATCCGTCCAGCATTCAAGCTCCGGCCTCCGACCGTCTCGACGGTCCCGCCCATCTATAGGAATTAGTGGGAACCGACGAAGAAGACAACGAAATTCGCGACCGGTAGTAGGGTCGTATCCTTGACAGCGCCGGCCTCGGCGCATAGGGTCCCCGCCCAATCCACGGCAGCATTTGCTTGCCGGTTCCGGGTGACCCCGGAGCTCCGTCCGTCCGCGAGTATCGCGCACGGGCGCGATCTTGTTTTGGCGTTTGCGTAGGGAGCTGAAGAGCGGACGTGTTCGACGGGCTGACCAATCGGCTGGGGCAGGTCTTCGATCGGCTGAAGCGCCGGGGCGCGCTTTCGGAGGCCGACGTGACCGCGGCACTGCGGGAGGTGCGGGTCGCGCTGCTGGAGGCCGACGTGGCGCTTCCGGTGGTCAAGGCCTTCATCGACGGCGTCCGCGATAAGGCGGTCGGCCAGGAGGTGCTGCGCTCGGTCACTCCCGGCCAGATGGTGGTCAAGATCGTCCACGACCACCTGGTCGAGACCCTCGGCGGCGACGCCGGGCTCGCGACCGAGGTGGTGCCGCCGGCGGTCTACCTGATGGTGGGATTGCAGGGCTCGGGCAAGACCACGACCACGGCCAAGCTCGCCCGCCGCATCCAGCGCCGCGACAAGCGGAAGGTCCTGGTCGCCTCTCTCGACATCTATCGTCCGGCCGCCATGGAGCAGCTGAAGCAGCTGGCAGCCCAGGCCGAGGTCGCCGCCCTCGACATCGTTCCGGGCGAAGCGCCGCTGGCGATCACCGCCCGTGCGCTCGATCGCGCCCGCCGCGAGGGCTTCGACCTCCTGATCCTGGACACCGCCGGCCGGCTCACCATCGACGAGGAGCTGATGGCCGAGGTGGCGGCCGTCCGCGATCTCGCCAAGCCGCACGAGACGCTGCTGGTCGCCGATGCGATGACCGGCCAGGACGCGGTCCAGACCGCGAAGGG
>CAXNIC010000484.1:0-3583 GCA_964201945.1 Alphaproteobacteria bacterium | reverse complement strand
GAGAAGGCGCGGGCGATCTACGACTGGATCGTCGAGAACACCTTCCGCGATCCCAAGACCAAGGGCTGCGGCATCGGCGACATCAAGTACATGCTGGAGAGCGGCAATCTCGGCGGCAAATGCGCCGACATCAACTCGCTGTTCGTCGGCCTCGCGCGCGGGGCCGGCATTCCGGCCCGCGAGATGTTCGGCGTCCGCACCGCCGACTCCGCCACCTTCAAGAGCCTCGGACGCAGCGGCGACATCTCCAAGGCCCAGCATTGCCGGGCCGAGTTCTACGCCGCCGGCCTCGGATGGGTCCCGGTCGATCCGGCGGATGTCAGGAAGGCCGTGCTCGAGGAGAATCTGGCTCTCGGCGATCCGAAGATCGTGGCGCTCCGCCAGAAGCTGTTCGGCGCCTGGGAGATGAACTGGATGGGCTTCAACGTCGCCCGCGACTTCCGCCTGCCGCCGGGCGGGAGCACGGCGATCAACTTCTTCATGTATCCGGAAGCCGAGGCAGAGGGCACGGCGCTCGACGGCACCGATCCGGACAGCTTCGCCTACAAGATCGTCGCCAGGCCGGTCTGACGCTGCCGCTGCCCTTCCTCGCCAGGGGGGAGGGCGGCTGGTATCTTTCGGGACGAACGCAGGCGATCGGGGGATCCCATGTCGGACTCGAAGGGCGTGACCTATGCCGAGGCCGTCCCCGGCTATTTCGAGAAGCGTGGCCTGAAGCGCCATGCCCGCTTCTGGTCGCTCTGGGCGCTCGGCGTCGGCGCCGTCATCTCCGGCGACTTCTCCGGCTGGAACTTAGGCCTCGCCGTCGGCGGCTTCGGTGGGCTGTTCGTCGCCGCCCTGGTCATCACCGTCATGTATCTCGGGCTGATCTTCAGCCTGGCAGAGATGTCGCCGGCGATGCCGCACACGGGCGGGGCCTATTCCTTCGCTCGCAGCGCCATGGGGCCGTGGGGCGGCTTCGTCACCGGCCTCGCCGAGAACATGGAATACGTGCTGGCGCCGGCGGTGATCGTCTTCTTCCTGTCCTCATATCTCGGCGCGATCTTCGGAACGCCACCGGCGATGCAGCCGCTCTGGTGGGTCGGAGCCTATGCGCTGTTCATCGGCCTCAACGTCTTCGGTGTGGCGCTCTCGTTTCGCATCTCGATGGCGGTGACGCTGGCGGCGCTCGGCGTGCTGCTGTTCTTCTGGATCAGCGCGGTGCCGCATTTCAGCCTCGCCAACGCGCTGAACATCCAACCGACCGCCGGCAACAGCGCCTGGCTTCCCTTCGGCTGGTCGGGCGTGCTGGCAGCGCTGCCCTTCGCGGTCTGGTTCTACCTGGCGATCGAGGAGCTGCCGCTGGCGGCCGAAGAGGTGCACGAGCCCCAGGAGCACATGCCGAAGGGCCTGATCTTCGGCATCATGACGCTGATCCTCTGCGCCTTCCTGACGCTCTTCCTCAACAGCGGCGTGGCCCCCGGCGCCGACGGCCTGAAGGCATCGGCAGAGCCGCTGCTGGATGGTTTCCGCACGATCTACGGCGAGGAGATCGGCAAGCTGCTCTCGGTCTTTGCCGTGCTCGGCCTGATCGCCAGCTTCCATACGATCATCTTCGCCTATGGCCGCCAGATCTACTCGCTGTCGCGGGCGGGCTATTTCCCGACAGCGCTGTCGGTGACCCACGGCACCCGGAAGACCCCGCATGTGGCGCTGGTTTCGGGCGGGCTTCTCGGTCTCGGCGTGCTGCTGGTCACCTGGTATGCGGCCGGCGCGGAGACGGGCGGCGCCTTCATCGGCGGCACGCTGCTCAACATGGCGGTCTTCGGCGCCATGATCTCCTACCTGATGCAGGCGCTCTCGTTCATCCTGCTCAGGCTGAAGCTGCCCAACATCCACCGGCCCTATGTCAGCCCGCTCGGCATTCCGGGTGCGGCGTTGACCCTCGTCATCGCCGTGGTGACGCTGGGCTTCCAGCTCTCGGACGCCGCCTATCGCGAGGGCGTGATCGGCGCGGCGATCTGGTACGTGCTGGGCATCGTCTACTTTGCCCTGGTCGGCCGCCACCAGCTGGTGCGCTCGCCCGAGGAGGAGTTCGCCATCCGCGCCCGCGGCTGAGCAAACTAGTCGGCGGGAACCTTGTCGCGGCGGGACGGATCGAGCGGGAAGATCGCCTGCTCGGGCACGCGGTTCCATTTCGGACAGCCGGCGCAGGAGGGGTCGGGATCGTCGCCGACGAAGCGTCGCGCCAGGGTTGCGAGCTTCGGGCCGTTGAAGGCCTCGCGGATCGAGCCGTCCTTCAGCGTGCCGATCTCGGGAACGAACTCGTAGCAGCACGGACGCAGGCCCCCGTCCGGATAGAAATAGAGGAACCGGTGGAGATAGGAGCAGTCCTTCACCAGGGCTTCCGAGTCCTTGAGACCGCCGAGGCGCGCATGCTCCGCCGGCGTCAGCGAGGCGTAGGCGCGGCCGAGGTCGTCCATCTGCCGGGCTCGTAGGTCCTCGGCACGCTTGACCGCCTCGCCGGCCTCCTGGTTCAGCGGCCCCTGCATGCGTTCCAGTGCCGTCGCCACCGCGTCCTCGGCGAGGTCGAGGGCTTCCTCGTCCAGGTCGGTGAGATCGACCAGGGTCTCGATCGGCGGCAACCCGGCGTAATAGGCGTCGTCGAGATAGGGGAGCGCGAGGCGCGTGCCGGTCGGGCGTTGGCTCGGGTCGGGCGCCGCATCGGTCGGGGTCGGCATGGCGATCCGGATGCCGAGCTCGGCCGCCCGCTGGTTCATGCGATCGAGATGGTAGCGGTAGGCGCCGGGATATTGGGCATAGGGCTCGTCGAGAAGGGACGGCCGCGTGGTCTCGACGGCGATGCCGTTGATACGCGAGATGCCGAGGAAGCGGGCGAGGTCGACCATCAGCGGCAAGTCGCGGAGATTGCTGGCAAGGAAGCAGAAGTTGATCGCCATCTGCAGCCGGAGCGGGCGTGGCAGCAGCTCGCCGGTGCGGGTCAGGACGCGGACGTTGCGCATGACCTTGCCGAATTGCGCGCCGAGACGCAGCGCCTCGAAGGTCGCAGGCGTGGCGCCGTCCAAGGACACGCGGAGATGGGTGGCACCCCAGAGATGACGGAGCCGCTTCTTCGCGATCACCGTGCCGTTGGTGTTGATGAACAGGTTGCAGCCATAGGCATGAGCCTGCTCGGCGGCGATCTCGGTGTTGCGGGCCAGCAGGTTCTCGCCGGCGGCGGAGAGGGAGATCTGGCGGGCGTAAGGGAAGGCGTCGTGCGCGATCTTGCGGATCAGGTCGTCTGACATGGTCCAGGACTTGGCCTGGTAGACCGCATGGTCCTCGTCGGTGCCGTGGGTTGGGCAGTAGGGGCAGCGGAGGTTGCAGAAGCCGATGGTCTGCAGGTCCGGCACCTCGGGCATCGCCGGCAGGCGCACGTCGCCGAGCGCCCGGTTGATTGCGCGTACCGGCTGATTGCGACCACCGGTTCCGATTGATTGCGACCAGGCGTTCCGATTGATCGCGACCACCTGTTCCGGTCGATCGCGACCAGGCTGTGGACGGGTGTGACCGGCGCCGTTGGGTGATCTTCGAAGCGGCATGG
>CAXNIC010000483.1:0-3586 GCA_964201945.1 Alphaproteobacteria bacterium | reverse complement strand
GGCCGGGCACATGTCATGCTCGATGTGCCGGTTCTCAACCGCCGGATGATGCCGAGCGAGATCATCCGCACTGCCGACCTGACCTGGGTCAAGATGCGTTCCGGACCGGCGCTCGCCAACCACGCGACCCTGCTCGAAGACGTGCTCGGCCGCACCCCGAAGCGCCCGCTGCAGGCCGGCCAGCCGATCCGCCAGTCGGACGTCGGTCTCTTCACCCTGGTCCAGCGCAACGAGAGCGTGACGATGATCATGCGCACCAAGACCATGACCCTCACCGTCCAGGGCAAGGCCCTCGACGACGGCGTCGAAGGCCAGACCATCCGCGTGCAGAACCCCAAGAGCAACCGCACGGTCGAGGGCCGCGTCTCCGGCCATGGCGAGGTGACAGTGGTCATCGGCTCCATGGTCACCGCCGCCGCTTCCAATCGCCCGGTCGTCCAGCGCTAACCCGACACTCGAACCGATCCTAGAAGGCAGAAACCCATGCGTATCGCCCGCCTCGCCTCCCTCGGCCTCGCCGTCATCGCCCTCGCCGGCTGCTCCGCCCTCGACCGCATGTCGAGCATCGGCGAAGCGCCGAAGATGACCGACATCGCCAACCCGCAGGCGGCGACCGGATACAAGCCGGTCAGCATGCCGATGCCGGCGCCGATGACCGCCGAGCGCCAGCCCTCCTCGCTGTGGGCCGCGGGATCTCGCGGGTTCTTCAAGGACCAGCGGGCGAACCGGGTCGGCGACATCCTGACCGTCCTCATCGAGATCAACGACGAGGCGAAGTACGAGAACACCACGACCCGCAGCCGCACCAATTCGGACAACGCCTCCCTCGGCTCGCTGTTCGGCCTGCAGGATCCGATCAACCGCATCCTGCCGGGCTCGGCCAACACGACGCTGGTCGACACGACCTCGGCGCTCTCCAACGAAGGCAAGGGCGCGATCGACCGCAGCGAAGAGATCAAGCTGAAGATCGCCGCGACCATCACGCAGGTGCTGCCGAACGGCAACCTGGTCGTCATCGGCCGCCAGGAAGTCCGCGTCAACTACGAGGTGCGCGAGCTGCAGATCGCCGGCGTCATCCGCCAGGAAGACATCACCACGCTCAACACCATCAGCTACGAGAAGATGGCCGAGGCGCGGATCTCCTACGGCGGCCGCGGCCACATCACCGACGTCCAGCAGCCCCGCTACGGCTCGCAGATGCTCGACATCCTCCTGCCCTTCTAACCGCAGAACCCGATCCGGAGCTGGCCGGTTTCCCCCACCCCGCCGGCCGCAACGGAAAAGGGCCGGTGCCGAAAGGCACCGGCCCTTCGCTTTTCACGGCCGAGCCCGCCTCAGATGACCGACAGGATCGCGGCTCGCAACGCGTCCGGATCGACGGAGATGTCGTAGTCCCAGGACGTCCTGCCCGACCGTCCCATGATCCTACTGCCTATTCTCGCGTGCTTCAGACCGGCACCCGTCGCCACCAGATGGATCTGGGTGGTCGCCATCAGGTCCAGGCCGATTTCGACGACCCCGCTTCCCCGAGGCAGCATGAGGCAGCTCATGCTACCGGCTCCCAGAGTCGTCACCAGCAGCCGGCATCCCGCGAACGCGGCAATCTGCTCGTCAAGACTCATGGTCTCCGGATAGATCCTGGCGAGCCCTAGATCGCTGAGGTCGTCGACGAGCGCGTCTTCGTTGACGATCCGTCGCGTCTGCGCCCGCGCGCGCGAGATCAGCAGGACCGATCCCGCCCGGGGCGACGGTGCCTCGGGGATCGACAGGCGATCCTGAAGCCATTCGACGTAGGCAGGATCGGGATACTGGAACATGTGGGTCATGGAGGGGACCACGAGGCGATCGAAGCCGATCGATTCCGGAGCCGGCTCGACCAGGATCTGGCCTCGCGCGATCCCGAGCCGCTCGAACCATTCGAAGGCGAAGGTGGAGCACTCGCTCACCATGAAGCGGTAGTCGCTCAACCGATGGCCATGGTCGGTCAGCACCTTGAGCTTCGAGGTGACGTCGCATGTGAGGTGCCCGAAGTTTCCCGTCGGACCCAGCAGAACGATCGGCGTGTCGACGTGCCGGGCGACCTCCGGCATGACCAGGAGGACGCGGCTGTTTGCCCTCGCGAAGATCGTATAGCGCGCGGCGTCCACCGAGCTGGGCGAGGAGGGCACGATCCGCTCGTAATAGTATCGATCGTCTCGATCGACCACGGCCGAGTCCGCAAAGGCACGAAGGCCGGCGCCTTCGAGGACGAAGTCGACGCCGTCGCCGTAGTGGAGCGCGCCGTAATATGGCTCGCGGACGACGAAGCGGCGCGGCGTCAGATCGAGCCTGCGATCGCCCGTCTCGAGTCCGTTGAACGTCCGCATCACATCGACCAGCCTCGGACTCCCGCCGCGCACGGCTCCGCCCGGCGCCAGGCTCACCCGGCGCCGATAGTGGCGAGCCGCGCCGGCGACGTCCTTCAAGGCGGTGAACGCCCGCCCGAGGATGTCCTGGATCTCCGGATTGCCGCTGTCCGTGGATGCACCCAGCGTCGCCAGGACCACCTCGTATTCGCCGGCGATGCCGAGAGCCCGGGAGTAGAGAAGCCGGATGTCTTCCCGTCCCGGGTCGAGCGCCTCGGCGCGGGCGGCACTGATGAGGGCCTCCAGCCCGGAGCTGGCATGAATCTCCAGCTCGCAGCGGACAGCATGAAAGATGAAGGTGTCGGGGGACCAGACGATGGCTGCCCGCAAGAGCTGTGCGCTGTCGGCCGCTCGGCCGAAACCGGCGAGCTCGTTTCCAGCCAGGAGGACGAGGTCGTGCAGCGGGACGCCGGTTTGCACCTCGATACGCCGCATCCACCGCAACGAGGCGCCGGCGCGCGGTTCCATCGCGGCAAGGCTCGCCTGATCGAAGACCGATCCGGGATCGAGGGCGATGGCCGAACGGAGAGGATGGGATCCAGCCGCGTTGACGCGCCCGAGAGTCCCTGCCTTGAAGCCGGCCTTCAGTTCGCCCGTCGCTTCGGCCGGCGGCCTCGTCGTCAACGCCGACGCCGATCCGGAACCGCCGCGCCGACCGCAGCAGAGAGGCGAAACCGGACGAACTGGATTGCGTGTCGATGGAAGGCCGCGATCACCGAGAGACCCCCGGAGCTTGGGAGACCCGAACTCTACCCGATTTCAACAGCCGAACCCGATCGTGCCGGTGCGGGTCGTCAGTCGTCGCGGTGAGTACGCTCGAGCCGTTCGTGGCGTTCCTGCGCTTCCAGGCTGAGGGTCGCGATCGGACGTGCCTCCAGCCGGCGAAGCGAGATCGGCTCGTCGGTCTCCTCGCAGTAGCCGTAGGTGCCGTCGATTATGCGCTGCAGCGCCTCGTCGATCTTCGAGATCAGCTTGCGCTCGCGATCGCGGGTCCGGAGCTCGATCGCATGGTCGGTCTCGAGCGAGGCGCGATCGGCCATGTCCGGCTGCTGCAGGTTCTCCTCGGTCAGGTGACGCAAGGTGATGTTGGCTTCCCGCAGCAACTCTTCGCGCCAGCGCAGCAGCTTCTGGCGGAAGTACTCCCGCTGCAGCGGGTTCATGAATTCCTCTTCATCCGAGGG
>CAXNIC010000482.1:0-3608 GCA_964201945.1 Alphaproteobacteria bacterium | reverse complement strand
CTGGTCGTCGGGGGTGCCGTCTTCGGAGATGATGCGTCTGATAGACGCAAGAATCTCCTCCATTGACGGTTCTTGGGTCTTCGGATCGCTCATCGGTTCCAGTCGAGAACAGCCGGCAGGCCAGCCTAAATCAAAGGCTTGCCGAACGCTATAACACTTTTGCCGAAGTCACCGAAGGGCGTCGGGCAAGTCCCACCACTTGTTGCGGACGCGCTGATAGTTGGCATCGTAGTCGTAAAGTTGAACCTGGAGCCCGAGATCCTTGGCGGTCAGACGACCTATGGCTGAGAGAACCTGATAGGTCGCGACCATGGCGTCGCGCTTGGCTATCACCTGCCGGACCTGGGCATCGAGGAGTTCCTGCTCGGAGTCGAGCACGTCGAGAACCGTCCGCGAGCCGACATTGGCTTCCTGCTGGACGCCTTCGAGCGCGATGGTCGCTGCTCGGATTTCCTGCTCGAGCGAAGCGAGGCCGGCCTTGGCGGTCTCCAGCAACTCGAACGAGCTGGTGGCGTCGGAAATCGCCTGCCGGCGCGAATCCTCGATCTCGATCCGCCGCTGGGTCGCGGTCTCGCGGGCCTGGCGGACGCGGCTGGTGACGCTGCCGGCCTCGTAGAGCGGCATGGTCACCTGCGCTTGCGCGCCATAGGCCCAGGTCTTCTGGTCGCGGGCGCTGGCGTCGTTGGTGCGGGTGTAGTCGACGACCAGGCTGAGGTCCGGGAGGAGTTCGCCCTGGGTTTCCTTGATGCGGAGCCGTTGCGCCGCCTCCTCGAACTGGGCGGCGACGATGTTCGGGTTGTTGTTGGCGGCGGTGGCCGCCGCGTCCCTGGCGCCATTCGGCAGATTGACCTGAAGAGTGGGCTCGACCAGCGTCTCCGGCGGCTTGCCGACGAAACGCTCATACGAAGCGCGGGAGGCCGTCAGGTTGCCTTCCGCCAGGATGCGGTCGGCGGTGGACCGGGAGAGGCGCGATTCCGCCTGGGCGACGTCCGTCCGCGTCACCTCGCCGACCCGGAAGCGGTCGCGGGTGGCCTCGAGCTGGCGGCGGAGCCGCTGCTCGTTGTTGGCGCGAAGCTCTACCGTGGCCTGGTCGCGCAAGACGTTGGCGTAGAAGGTCGCCACGCTGAGGAAGACCGTCTGCTCGGAAGCCATCAGGCGGGCGCGTTCGGCTTGGATCTGTGCCTCGGCTCGCTGTGTGCCCGCGACCGTGCGGCCGCCCTGGTAGAGCGGCTGCGTCAGGGTGACGGCGGCCGACCCCGGCGTCCGGCGCTCGTCGACCGTGGTGCGGCCGGACTGCTCGGTCTCGACATCGCGCTTGCCCAGCGCCCCGGTGAGCCTGACCGTCGGCCGCCAGCCGGCAACCGCCTGGGGCACGTTCTCGTCCACGGCGCGGAGCGAGGCGCGGCGGGCGTTCAGCGTCGGGTTGGTGGTGTAGGCCTGGACGAGCGCCTCCTCCAGCGTCTCGGCGGAAGCGGCGAGCGGGCTGACGGACGCCAGCAGCGCGGCCACGAGGGCCGACCGCAGGGACATCATACTGATCGGTCTGTACATTTTATGATCCGGTATCGAAGGGAGTTCATATACCACGGCCGCGAGAAGCCCGTCCTGTGCCCCTGCCTGCCTAGAAGACGAATCCGGCTTCCTTGGTGAAGCCTTTCAGCGGCGAGACGCCGGCATCGAACAGGATGCGCGGCGAGGCCACACCGCGCCGCTTGGTCAGGAGGGTGGCACGGCCGACCGGACCGGTACCAATCACGGCTGCGAGCCGTCCGCCCTCGCCCAGCTGAGCAACCAGAGCATCCGGGATGTGCTCGACGGCGCCATTGATGAGGATCACGCCATAAGGCGCCCGCTTCGCATGGCCTTCGTTCAGCGGCCCGGCGACTGCCTGGACGTTCTCGATCCCGAGCGCCTTCAGAGTTTCCGCCGCCTGATCGGCCAGCGTCTTGTCGTCCTCGATCGCGACCACCGAGGCGGCCAGCTTGGCCAGGACCGCGCTCGAATACCCGGTTGCGGCACCCACATCGAGGACGGTGTCGTCCGGACCGGGGGCCGCCGCCTGGATCAGGCGGGCCAGCACCAGCGGCTCCATCAGGAACCGGCCGCCGCCGATCGGCAGATCCTCATCGACATAGGCGATGCCGCGGACCGAGGCCGGCACGAAGCGCTCGCGCGGCAGCATCGCCATCGCGTCCAGCAACGGCGCGGAGGTCACGCGGGTCGGGCGCAGCTGACCGTCGATCATATGGCGCCGGGCTGCGGAGAAGTCGATCATGGCTGGGGGATCCGTGGACGCTTTCGCAATGCAGCATGAAGTCGGTGACAGTTATACCGATGCACAGGAACCGAGACAACTTCGGCCGCTTGACCCTCTTGGGGCCCCCACCTATTGTCCGGCGCCCGCTCGGACGCCGCTTGGCGTCGAGATCGGCGGCCCGGTAGCCAAGTGGCCAGGCAGCGGATTGCAAATCCGTCCACGGCGGTTCGATTCCGCCCCGGGCCTCCACCTTCCGACGATCCGCAGGGAATAGGTTGGCGCTGCCCCGCGTTAATGTCGGGCAGGAGGACCCTGCCATGCGTCACGCCTTCCCGCGCCTCGCCCTGCTCGCCGGCTGCCTGCTGCTCGCGTCGCCCGCGACGGCCAATGACGGCGGCGCCGATCCCAGAACGACGACCACGCCAAGTGCGACCGTCGACCCGGTCTATCGCCGCGCCATGGTCGAGGTGAAGGCCGGCCGCTATGCCGCGGCGATTCCGCTGCTGGTCGACGTCGTCGGCAACGACTCGCGGAACGCCGATGCCTTCAACAACCTCGGCTACAGCCATCGCAAGCTCGGCCAGCGCGACAAGGCGCTGATCTACTATGCCGAGGCGCTCCGGCTCGATCCCAAGCATCTCGGCGCCCTCGAATACCAGGGCGAGCTGTTCCTCGAGCTCGGCGACCTCGCCCGCGCCGAGACCAATCTCGACCAGCTGGGGCGGCTCTGCGGGCGCTGCGAGAACTATCGGGACCTGGCGGAGGCGATCGTCGCCCACAAGGCCAAGCCCAGGACCTGATCCCGCCGAAAATAGGGTTTTGCGGGTCCCCGCGCCGCTGCTATAAGCCCGCGCGTTCGCTAGGAACCTTTCCCGGGTAGCTCAGCGGTAGAGCAAGCGGCTGTTAACCGCTTGGTCGGGGGTTCGAATCCCTCCCCGGGAGCCAATCTTTTCAATGAGTTAGATCTGATAGACGAAGACACTCCCCCTTGCGGGGTAACGCAGGGGTAACGGGCTGTACTTCGCTCGATTCCTTCTGGCTGCAGATGCGAATGAGCGCGTCGGATTGCTCCAGTTGGGCGTCTCTGACCCCCTATCCGATATTCGAGAAAACACGAATCCCCCCAAGCGATGCGGTCCCCCCAGCTCGCTGGGTTTGACCCACCCCGCCCCCCCAGCGGGGCCGGCGCGGGTCAAGTCTCAGCTGTCAAATCGCTTCCAACCGTGACCCCCTTTTCGCGTCCAATTCCGACCCCTCTGGGCGGGGAGGAATGGGCTTATCCGCGTAGTGCATAGGGGGGACCCGCGCCCGTAGCGCAGCGCCCCCGGCGTTGCGCGTAGCGGAGGGCGTG
>CAXNIC010000481.1:0-3611 GCA_964201945.1 Alphaproteobacteria bacterium | reverse complement strand
AGATCATCTAACGATGTGTGATATTCAGGGTGTTGCCCGTATTTACTTCTCATTATCGATGCTACATGGAGGTCAATTCCTGGAGCGCAATTCTGCATTGCATCGCTCCCTCGGTCTAAAAAAGTACATGTCTTAAATGACCCAACTTTGTGTTTGAGTGCGTGTTTCGTGACTCTGTCCGTAACTGTATTTTGAGCTCGCGAAGGTAAAACGAATAGGAAATTCAATCCCTATTCCACACCGACAGAGTACGCGCTGAACCCACTCTCGTCAAGCACCACTTTGTGCTAAGCCCCACCAACCATTAACTTCAGGCCAAAGACCGCTTTTGTTTGGTTTTTGGAGAGATTTGATGCGCGGAACAAGCGAAAAATGCACAATGCCTGCAATCCCGACTTGGCAGACCACATCACTCACCGCACCACGCCAGCGCCTGATCCACACCAATCCGCGCTCCGCCGCATGTGCGATTTCGACAGCGCAGGACTACCACCTCAATGTCTGGTCGTACTCCAGTTCCGGGATCGGCTCAGCAGTGACACCCAAATTATGCAATAACCGATCATGCCCGGCTTCCGCTCTCAGGTTTGCCGTTTCCATCAAATCGTGACCAGCGGCTCCAGCGCGGCCAACAATGTCCTGCGCTGGGTCTCCCCATCTCCCGCCCGGCCCAGCGGACGCCCCATCCAGAAGGGCGTGGAGAGCAGGCGCGGCACTTTTAGTGCCTCCAGCCGATCCCGGAAAGTCTCCGCCGCAATAATAACCGTCGCGATCCCCGCCTCTTCCGCCACCCGCGCAACGTGTCCCGCGGACACATGACAGACCGGTCAGACGGGCACCAGTACAGCGCCGTCGATCCCCGCCGCTTTCCACATCTCCACCCAACGGGGCGCGATGCGTTTGGTCAGCGGCGTCTGCGCGCAGGCACCTACGAAGGAATAGGCCACCGGGTGCAGTCTGCCGATCACCCCTTCGGCGGCCAGCGCGACCAGATGTTCTGTGGGCAGCGCAAAGGAGCGCGCGTCGAAGTGCCGCCGCACCCGCAGCCAAACCGGAACGGCCGCCAAGCCAAAAGGAAGCGTGAGCGGCGCCGATGAACACAGCCCGTAGACAGCCCCCCAGACCGCGCCCGAAAGCCCCGCGCGACCTCGCCGCGGCAGCCTCCAATCCCCAGAGCACCCCGGGCAGAAGCGCGTAGCCCCACGCGTTTTTAAAAACATACGCCTGCGCCAGATAAAGAGCTCCGGGCGCGTCGGCGAGGGCGGCCGTATCCTCGGACAGCTTCAGACGGTCCGCGCAAAGACGATGCAGGCCGAACGCCGCCAGGAATGAATGCGGGAACGCCGTCGCAGACTAGGCCAGCCAGCCAGCGCCGCGAACAACCACAGCGCGGGCTGATCGAGCGGAAGATCGTTGGAAAGCCGGTCGACGCCGTAAGCCAGCCCGGGCATCCAACGGCGCGCTCCGGAAAAGAAGTGCTTCGACAGCGCCAGCCACACCGGAATCGTGATGTCCGAGTTGTCATGGATGAGCACCTGGGAGTATGGGCCGAGGCTCCAAGGCTCCAGGGAAATCCAGCCGGCGGCAAGCGCCGCCCACAGGAGCGCCCTCTTCTGAGCAGGCTCGAGCCTCACCCGGCTACCGGCGCGCGGCGAGGACGGCGGCGAGGATTTTTTTCTGGAGCGGGTCGGACCGCAATATCTTCACGGCGAGCTTCGCCTCGGCCGGCACGTTGACCGAGGGATAGCCCCGCTCAAGCTCCAACGAGCGCAGCCCAAATCCGCTCTCGAGTATCCGCAACTGCTCGATGGACTCGCTCAGCTCGATGGGCGTGGGCTTCGTCCGTGAGATCAGCCTCAGGAACGGCTTGCGGAAGGCGCTCAGGCCCATGATCCGACGGACAGGGCTTCCGTCGCCGACGCCGATCTTTCCGAAGCAGGGCGAGCGGCGAAAGCAGAACAGGATGCGGCCCTTGCCCGACACGGCGCATTTGACGATTGAGGGCCGGTCGAGCTCGTCGGCCTTCTCGATCGGCGCCGTCGCGTTCCAGAACGGGACCTCGGGATCGGACTTGATCGCCTTGATCATGCGCGCCAGGTAGCCGGGCACGAACAGGATCTCGTCGCCCTGCACGTCGACGACATGCGTGCAGTCGATCTTAGCGCAGGCCTCGGCGATGCGGTCGGTGCCCGAGTGATGCGCGTCGGAGGTCTTGATGGTCTTGCCGCCGAAGCTCCGGACCGAGGCGATGATCTCGGGATCGCAGGTCGCGACCACGACCTCGTCAACGCCGGGGCAGAGCAGGACGCGCCGGCGCACGTGCTCGAGCATCGGCAGACCGAAGATTTTCGCCAGCACCTTACCGGGGTAGCGTTTGGAATTAAGCCGGGCCGGGATGATGACCGCGATCCGGGGCTTCATGCCTTGACGCCCGCGTCCGCCACCGGGTTGAGCAGGGGCTGATTCTTCAGGAAGCGGTTGAGGTTGGCCGCCATGAAGGTCCAGCGGCGCTCGACCATCTCGGGCGTATGGGCCGAAAGGTGCGGCGTCAGGAACACGTTGTCCAGCTCGTGGAAGGCGAACCGGCTTCCGTGCCGCAGCTCGGCGGCAGAGGACGGGTACTGATACCAGACGTCCAGGATGGCGCCGCCGATCCTCTTCGTGGAGAGCGCCTCGAACAGCGCCTGCTCCTCGATGACGGGGCCGCGCGCGATGTTGATGACGATGGCGTTGGCCGGAAGGAGGCTCAGCGCATTCTCCCCGACGAGTGCTCTGGTCTCCGGGGTCTCCGGGCAGGCTACGAGGAGATAGTCGGAGATCTTCGCCAGATCTTCCACGGTCGCGGCCAGCTCGACCTTGTCGGCGGGCTTGGTGCGCGTGTGGACGGTCACCTTCATGTTCAGCGCGGTCGCAATCTCGGCGCAGCGGCGGCCGATGTGGCCATAGCCGATGATGCCTATGCGCTTGCCGCAGACGGTGGGCCGCGGCGGATGGCCGATGCGGTCTAAGTGCAGCCACTCTCCCTTCTTGAAACCGTTCTGCGCGCGAGAAATCCAGCCTTGGTTCTCCAATTCAAAAAGGGCGGTGAAAACATATTCCGCGATCGAGGCCTCGTGCTCGTAGACGTTGCTGACCCGGCAGCCAGAGGGCAGCAGCGCGAAGTCGAGGCCGTCCAAGCCCGCGCTGGAGAGCTGGAGGAACTTCAGCGCCGGAAGCTGCTCCTTCCAGCGCAGGCCCGCGGGCATGCCGATGGCGGCGACGGCGGTGAGGCGCTCGGGGGCTGCGGCGTCGAAATCGACGACGGTCCACGCGGAGTCGAGCACCGTTTTGAGATAAGGGCGGCCTTTCTTGGAAGCTTCCCCAACGAGAACGAGCGTGCTCAAACCTTCTCCCGCTTCTGCCAGTCCTTCCGGTAGAGGTTAAGATATTCGAAGAATTTATCGCTGTGGAGCTTGCGGAGGCGGGCGAGGTATTCCTCCTCGTCGTTGACGGTGTTGAAGAAGACGCTCTCGAAGGTGTCGAACGCATCGGTCTCGACCAGCTGGTCGGGTAGCGATCCGCGAAACACCTGGAACGAGGCGTGAAGGTGGCACTCGACGAGGCCGGGATGC
>CAXNIC010000480.1:0-3614 GCA_964201945.1 Alphaproteobacteria bacterium | reverse complement strand
GCGGGTGACGACGGACGGCCAATCGCCTGAGGACGGCTGCCGCCAGAGGCGTGCGCTCGGATACCAGGGGCTGTCCTCCCGTCCGAGCAGCCAACGCCAGTCGGGGGCGGCGCGCAGCAGCACCCAGGTCGGCTTGCCCAGCGCCCCGGCCAGATGGGCGACCGAGGTGCAGGTGGTGATGACGAGGTCGAGCTCGGCGATCGCCGCAGCCGTCTCGGCGAAGTCGGTGAGCGCCGGGCCGACATCGGTGAGCAGGCCAGAGGGGAGTTCCGCCATCTGCTCGCGGCCGAACTCCTTCTGAAGCGCGAAGAAGCGACAACCCTGCGTCTCGAGCACCGGTCTCAGCAACTGCAGGGGGATTGAGCGATGCGGCTCCGATCCTTGGTCCGGATTTCCCTGCCAGGTGACGCCAACCTTGAGGCCGCCCCCGCCGAAGCGCTCGCGCCAGCGGGCCCGGTCGGCGGGATCGGCCCGGAGATAAGGAACTTCGGCCGGGATCGAGGCAACCTCGGTCCCAAGCGCCCGCATGGCGCTGCCCAAGGGAAGATGCAGGTCGAAGGGCGGAATGGTTTCGCCCGGCCTGATGATCTGGGCGCCGCCTTCGAGCGTCGAAAGCAGCCGGGCCAGGCTCCCCGGGCTCTCGAGCAGGACCTCGCCGCCTCGCTCGCAGATGAGCGGCACATAGCGCGCGAACTGGATCGTGTCGCCCGCCCCCTGCTCCGCATGCAGGAGCAGGCGGCGTCCGGCGAACGACGTGCCGTCCCACAAGGGCTGCGGGAAACTGCGCCTGACGCCGGCGAAAGCCCTCACCTGCCAGCGCTGCTCGTAGCCTTCGAGCCCGCCGGCCATGTCACCCTTGAGCAGGAGCGCCATGCCGCGGTTGAACATCGCGTCCGGCCAACCCGGCACCTGCTTCAGGCAGGCGTCATAGGCGGAGATCGCGTCATCGATCCGGCCCCATGACATGAGCGCCGCCGCCATATTGTTGCGGGCGTTGAAATGCTCCGGCGCCAGCGCGAGCGCGGACCGGTAGCGCCGGCAGGCAGCGGCATGGGCCTCGACGCGGCTGTCCAGGTTCGCAAGGTTGTAGTGCGCATCGGCGAGATCCGGCGCGACGACGAGCGCGCGGCGATAGGAGGCAACCGCATCCTCCGGACGCTTCAGGTCACCCAGCACGTTCCCGCGCGTATTGAGCGCTTCGGGGAAGCCGGGCGAACGGCGTAGCACCTCGTCCACTTCGGACAAGGCCGCCACCGGATCGCCGGAGAGTGCGAGCAGCATGGCGAGGTCGTGCCGGATAGGGGCGTCGTCGGGTCGCAATGCGAGGGCCGCGCGCGCGGCAGCCGCCGCTTCGGCGAAGCGCTCGCCGAGCCTAAGCGCGGTCATCAGCCTGAGATGCGCATCGCCGATTGCCGCATCGAGCCTGATCACGCGCCTGAACGCATCCGCGGCGCGTGCGTGATCGCTCGTGCGTTCTGCGGCAAGGCCGAGAAAATACGCGGGCTGCCAGAGTCCGGGCGAAAGGCGCGCGGCTTCCGACAGCGGCTTCAGCGCTTCGGTCGGCCGGCCGAGATCGAGGAGGGCGTTGCCGAGATTCATCAGGACGTCCGTGCGCGGAACCAGGCGCGCCGATGCCTGGACGAGCACGTCATGCGCTTCGGCGGGTCGCGCTTGCCGCAGCAGCGTCACGCCGAGAAGATGCTGGAGTTCGGGATCGTCGCCGAGGCGCGCGAGCGAACGACGGAGATCGGCCTCGGCTTCGGCAGGACGCCCCGCCTCCACCAGCTTGGCGGCCCTGGACCACGCGGCGGCGACCTGCTCAGGACTCGGAGCCACGCTTCTCCCGGTCATCCGATCCAAGCCTCAGCCATTGTGGTCACCCGCTCCGCGACGTCGCGCCAGTCGCCCGGCCGACGCTGTCTGATCAGCCGCGCGGTCGGATACCATGGGCTATCCGGGCGGTCCAACATCCAGCGCCAGTCGGCGCCGCGCTTCAGCAGGACCCACACCGGCCGGCCGAGCGCGCCGGCAAGATGGGCGACGGCCGTGCAGGTCGTGATCACCAGATCGAGATGGGTAAGGACGGCGGCAGTCGTCGCGAGGTCGTCCAGCCGCGGCCCGAGGTCGACGATGCGGTCGCGGCCGGCGAAGTTCGTCAGCTGGTCGCGGCCATGGTCGCGCTGGAGACCGTAGAACGTCGCGCCCGGAAGAGCGACCAGAGCGGCCAGGGCGGCGAGCGGTATCGAGCGATGCGGCTCATCGACTTGGCGGGGATTGCCTTGCCAGACGAGGCCGATGCGCCGGCCGGATCCGGCGACGAGCGGCGCCGTCGCCGCCATCAGCGCGGCATCGGCGACGAGATAGGGACCGTTGCCCGGGATGGTCTCGACCGTCGTCCGGAAGAGACGCGGCAGGCTCATCAGCGGCACCTGGAAATCTGCATCGACCGCCTCTCCGGGACTGATAAGTCGCGGTGCGCCGGAAAGGCTCCCGAGAAGGCGGACCAGGGGCGCGGGGCATTCAATGACGACAGTGGCGCCAAGGCCGGCCAGCAGCGGCACGTACCGCGCCATCTGCAGCACGTCGCCCAATCCCTGCTCCGGGTAGAGCAGGATCCGGCGGCCGTTCAACGACTCGCCGTTCCATTCCGGGCGCTCCGCCCGTCGCGCCTCGGCCTCCGGGCGGCGCCAGCGCCATTCGTAGAGCGCGAAGCCGCGCGGATAGTCGCCCTGGACCAGGTGCCAGGTGGCCAGGTTGTTGTTGAGAGGGACGTCGTTCGGATCGAGCGTCCGCGCCCGATGCAGCCAAGGCCCTGCGGCAACGACGTCGTCTTCCGCCATGGCGGCCACACCTGCACCGACGAGCGACGCCAGGATCTGGGGCGAGAGCGCGAGAGACCGCCGAAAGCACCGATGCGCCGCCGCCGGACGACCGGATCGAAGCGCTGCGTTTCCGGCGACGGCCAAGGCTTCCGCGGTCCCGGAGGCTCGAAGAGCCAGCTGTTCGGCCTCGACATAGGCTCCGTCTCTGAACCGGAGATCGGCGAGATTCGACAGCGCGGTCTCCGCGCCTGGGAACACGGCGATCGCCGAACGAAAGGCACGCCGTGCCTCGCCAAGCCGGGACATCCGGTCCTGCAGCACGCCGTAGTCGTTCCAGGTCGGCCAGTCCGTCTCATGGGCGATCAACGCACGCCGGAAAGCCCGCGCCGCGAGTTCAATCGCTCCGGCGGACAAATAGGCCCGCCCGAGCACATGCAGAGGCTGAAAGAGCTCGGGGGCACGCGGTCGGATGGCCGTCGCCGCGGCCAGCCAGAGGGCCGCCGGGTCGCCGTTGCCGGCGGCCAGCGACAGGCCCGCGTATTGAAGCGCGCCATGAGCGTCACCCGGCTCCGTGGCGAGATGCCTGCGCCAGGTGATAGCTGGCGTGGTCACGCCGAGGAGGCCGCAGCGGCGAGGTCGCGGACGATGCGCGCGATCACCGGCGGCCAGCGGCGATCCTCGGCCTGCCGGTAGAGCCGCATCGTCGGATACCAGGGCGTGTCCTCGCGCCCGAGAAGCCAGCGCCAGTCCGGAACATAGGTCGGCAGCATCCAGACCGGCTTGCCGAGAGCG
>CAXNIC010000479.1:0-3615 GCA_964201945.1 Alphaproteobacteria bacterium | reverse complement strand
CAAGACCGACGTCGCCATCATCGGCGCCGGCCCCGTCGGCCTCTTCGCCGTGTTCGAATGCGGCATGGTGAAGGTGAAGACCCATGTCATCGACGCTCTCGACATGCTGGGCGGGCAATGTGCCGCCCTCTATCCGGAGAAGCCGATCTTCGACATCCCCGGCCATCCGCGCATCGATGCCCAGGTGCTGGTCGACAAGCTGGCCGAGCAGGCGGCGCCGTTCCAGCCGACCTATCATCTCGGCCAGCAGGTGGTGACTCTGACCCGCGCCGAGGGCGGCTTCGTGCTGGGTCTCGCCGGCGGCCGCGAGATCGAGGCCAAGGCGGTGATCGTCGCCGCCGGCGTCGGCGCCTTCGGGCCCAACCGCCCGCCGCTCGCCGGAATCGAGGCCTATGAGGGGACCAGCGTCCATTACCTGGTGAAGCGGCGCGAGGACTTCCGCGGCAAGCGCATCGTCATCGCCGGCGGCGGCGACTCCGCCGTCGACTGGGCGCTGTCGCTCTCTGAGGTGGCCGCGCAGACGATGGTGGTGCACCGGCGGCCGAAGTTCCGGGCGGCGCCCGAGAGCGAGGCCCGGCTCAAGGCGCTGGCCGATGCCGGCAAGATCGAGCTGGTGGTGCCCTATCAGCTGAAGGGCCTCGAAGGCGCGAACGGGCAGCTCAGCCATGTGATCGTCTCCACCCTCGACGGTGCCGAGCGCGCGCTCGCCTGCGATGCGCTGCTGCCGTTCTTCGGGCTCTCGATGAACCTAGGCCCCATCGCTGAGTGGGGCCTGAAGCTGCAGAAGGGCCAGATCGAGGTGCAGCCGTCCACTTGTGAGACCAGCGAGCCCGGCATCTTCGCCATCGGCGACGTGGCGCAGTATCCCGGCAAGCTGAAGCTGATCCTCTCGGGCTTCGCCGAGGCGGCGGCGGCGGCGCACGCGATCCGCGCGCTGGTCTATCCGGGCGAGGTCTTCCACTTCGAATACTCGACCACCCAGGGCGTGCCGGCGGCCTGAGCCCTCAGCCCGGCAGCTGCAGCCTCACCGTCGTTCCGGCGCCGGGCTCGGAGTCGAGCTCGACCTTGCCGCCATGGAGCTCGATGAGCCGGCGGACCAGCACGAGGCCGAGACCGGGGCCGGCCTGGGACTGGCTCGAGGCGGCGCGGGCGAAGGGCTCGAACAGGCCGGCCTGGCGCTCGCGCTCGATGCCGATGCCGGTGTCGGCGACGGCCAGCACCAGGCGGCCTTCCTCGCGGCGGGCGGTGAGCAGGATGCGGCCGCCCTTCGGCGTGAACTTTCCGGAGTTGGAGACCAGGTTGATCAGTGCCTGCTTCAGCCGCCGCTCGTCGCCCGTGACCATGCCGATGTCCTGAGGGCAGTCGATCGAGATGGCGAGATGGCGGCTGCGGACCATCTCGTGCGTCAAGTCCATCACCTGATGCAGCAGGGCATCGACATCGACCGGCCCCGGGTCCAGGACCAGGTATCCCGCCTCGATCGAGGAGAGGTCGAGAATGTCGTTGATCAGCGTCATCAGCCGGTCAGAGGCGGTGATGATCGAGCGCGCGTGATCGAGCTGGCGTTCGTTCAGCGTGCCGAAATACTGGTCGGTCAGCATCTGGGCGAAGCCGGCGATGGCGTTGAGCGGCGTCCGGAGCTCGTAGGAGACGTTGGCGATGAACTCGCTCTTCAGGCGGTCGGCGGTCTCCAGCGCCTCGTTGCGATCGCGCAGCGCACGTTCGACGCGGAGCGTGTCGGTCACGTCCTGGTAGATCAGCAGCGTGGCGCCGTCGGGCAGCGCCACCCGCGCGAAGTCCAGCACGCTGCCGTCCAGCCGGTCGATGCGCCCCGTCGCGTGCGTCCGCGTGCTCTCGGCCAGCTCCAGGCCGGCGACGCCGGCGGCGGCCGGCACCAGCTCGCGGATGCGGCGGCCGACCTCGTTCAGATGCGGTTTCTGCGTGAGGAACGGATCGTCCAGCGCCCATAGCCGCGCGAAGGCGGGGTTGGAGAGCTGCAGCCGGCCATCGCCGGAGAAGGCAGCGATCGCCTCGCCTAAGCTGTCGAGGGTCTCGCGCTGGACTGCGATCAGCGTGTTGTAGGAGCGTTCGATCGCGATCCGGTCCGAGACGTCCTCGAAGACGAAGAGGAGGCCGCCTTGCGGGTGGGGCGAGACCGTCTGGCGGATGGTGCGGCCATCCGGCAGGTGCAGGAATTCCTCGACCGGGTCGATCAGCCCGGTGAACAGCTGCAGCCATTGGCGCTTGGCCTGGGCGAAGTCGGCGTATTCCGGCAGGCGCCGGCGCTGGCGAAGCAGCTCGAGCACGGCCGAGAGATCGGGCTCGGTCGCGAGCCAGCGGCGGTCGAGCTGCCAGAGCTCGACGAAGGCGGTGTTGAACAGCTTGAGGCGCTTGTCGCGGCCGTAGATGGCGATCGCCGTGGTCAGCTTCTGCAGCACCTCGCCATGGGCGGCGACATGGCGGGCGAGCTCGTCCTGGGTCTCGGCCAGCTGGGTCACGTCGCGGGCATGGCCGACGACGGCGTCCTCGGCACCCGGCGCTTCGACCACCTCGACCAGCCGGCGGCGCCCGCCGACGACGACGCTGGTGCTTTCGGTCTGCTCGCCGCCGGAACGCTGGGCGCGCTGGGCCAAGCCCCGGCCGACGCGATCATCCGGTCCGCCCTCGCCGAAGATCTCGCGGGCGGCGCGGTTCTGGTATCCGAGATCGAGGCTGCCGGGCTTCCGGTGCCAGACCGGTACCGGCAGGCGCTCCAGCATGGCGTCCCGGGCATCCAGGCTCGCCTGCACCGAGGCCCGTTCCTCCTCCGTGCGCTCGGCGGCGGTGACGTCGCGGATCCAGGCAAAGCAGCTGCCGCCGCCACGTGCCGCCAAGGCACGCTCGGCGATCACCCGCCAGATACGGCCGTCGGGCTCGCGCACCCGG
The DNA here is from genome assembly GCA_964201945.1 of Alphaproteobacteria bacterium. Classification (GTDB taxonomy): domain Bacteria; phylum Pseudomonadota; class Alphaproteobacteria; order SHVZ01; family SHVZ01; genus SHVZ01. The sequence goes on along the minus strand of CAXNIC010000479.1, from coordinate 690 downwards.
CGGTCGATGGCCGTGCCCTCGCCGGAGAGCCGGCGAAAGGCGGCGCCGAGCTCGGTCCGGTCGGTCTCGGAGAGACGAGAGAGGAAGGCCTCGACGCCGGCGGTCTCATCGCAGCGCAGCTGGCGGGCCAGCGAACGCGAGAGCCGCGCCGTCGACGGATCATCGGTCCAGAGGAGAAGGCCGTCCGAGGCTTCGGCGACGGCGGTGGCGAGACCGGCGGTCTCGGCCTCGGTCGTCGCCACCCGCCGGCGGCTGGAAAGGACGACGATCATCAGAGCGATGATCAAGACGACGACGGCCCCGACGAGCAGGTACTCGAAGGGGCCGCCGGCCATCGGCTCTGGGCTTCCGGTTAGGCTAGTAGCGGTAGCTGTCGGGCTTGAACGGGCCTGTGTCGGCGACGCCGAGATACTCCGCCTGCTTCTCCGACAGCTTGGTCAGCTTGGCGCCGACCTTGGCGAGATGCAGGAGGGCGACCTTCTCGTCCAGGTGCTTCGGCAGCACATAGACCTGGCGCTGGTACTTGCCGGGGTTGGTGTAGAGCTCGATCTGCGCCAGCACCTGGTTGGTGAACGACGCGCTCATGACGAAGCTCGGATGGCCGGTGGCGCAGCCGAGATTCACCAGGCGGCCCTTGGCCAGCACGATCAGGCGCTTGCCGTCGGGGAAGACGACCTCGTCGACCTGCGG
>CAXNIC010000478.1:0-3636 GCA_964201945.1 Alphaproteobacteria bacterium | reverse complement strand
TCCACGCCGACCATCCCCCAACACCCTTCCCGGCAAAAGGAAGGGACGCTGACACACAGCGTTAGAGGGGGTCAGAATTGGACGCGAAAACCGCCCCTCAGGGGGTCACTATTGCGCGCGATTTTACAGACAAGGCCAGCGACAAGGACAAGAAGGCCAAGGAGAAACAGCGCGGTGCGCCGGCGAAGAAGGTCGAACCGGTGATCAGCCAGCTTCCCGGCATCAGCGACGATGCCCGCTGCCAGGCCGAGGTCGCCGTCGCCGCCTTCAAGCGCTTAGGGGCCCTCTCGGTCCTGCACTACATGCCGAGCGGGCTCGCCAATGCCGCGGCCGCCGGCAACACCGCCGCCTTCGGCTATTGCGCCCAGAATCCAAGGGCTTGCGCCGAATCGGCCGAGGTCCTGATGCCGAAGGTCGGCGAGCTGCCGCCGAGCTGCGAGGGCAGCTAGCCGGAGACCAGCCGCTCGGCCGCGGCCAGATCCTCAGGCGTGTTGACGTTGAAGAACGGGTCGACAGGATCAGCCGGGAAGTCGACCACGGCGAGCCGGTGGCGAGCCGTCCAGGCATCGACCTTCCGCACCCCCTCCTCGACCACGGCGCGGCGCAGATCCTCCCTGAGGCGGACCGCCCAGAGGCCGATCACCGGATGCGGCTGACCGTGCGAGGCGGCGCAGACGAGTTCGGCCCCCTCCTCGGTCGCGACGACGAGGCGCGCAACCAGATCCGCCGGCAGGAACGGCGCATCGGTCGCGGCCGTGACGATCCACATGGCCGCCGGCATGTTCGCCGCCGCCCAGTCGAGCCCGGCGAGCACGCCGGCCAGCGGGCCGACGAACCCCTCGACCGAATCCGCCACGACGGGAAGGCCGGTCCGGGCGAACCGCTCCGGATCGCCATTGGCGTTCAGGATCAGGCGGCCGACCTGGGGCCGGAGCCTCTCGATCACCCGGTCGAGGATGGGCCGCCCGCCCAGCAGGCGCAGGTTCTTGTCACCGCCGCCCATGCGTCGCGACTGGCCGCCGGCAAGCAGCACGCCGACGACGCTTTGGGTCATGGCGGCTACGCGGCCTGGCGGGCCAGCGCCGCCTCGATCGCGGCGATGGCGTCGTCGGCCTTGCTCGCATCGGGACCGCCGGCCTGGGCCATGTCCGGCCGCCCGCCGCCGCCCTTGCCGCCGAGCGCCAGCGCACCGGCCTTCACCAGGTCGACGGCGCTGACCGACTTGGTCAGGTCGTCGGTGACGCCGACCACCAGCGAGGCCTTGCCGTCCTCACGGCCGACCAGCACCACCACGCCTGAGCCGATCTCCTTCTTCAAGGCATCGACCATGCTCTTCAGGTCGCGCGCGGCGACGCCGTCGGGCTTGTGTGCGCTCAAGGTGATAGTCGAGTCTCCGAACTTGACGTCCCTCCGGTTGGCACCGGCCCCACCGCCGCCGCCGCCCATCGCCAGCGCCTTCCGCGCCTCTGCGAGATCGCGCTCCAGCTTCCGCTTGTCCTCGACCAGCTGGGCGACGCGCGCCGGAAGCTCGGCCGGCGCCGATCGCGCCGCCGTCGCCGCCGCCTGCAGCAGCTTCTCCTCCTCCGCCACATAGGCGAGCGCACCGGCACCTGTCGCCGCCTCGATGCGGCGGATGCCGGCCGCGACCGCGCCTTCGGAGACGACCTTGAACAGGCCGATGTCGCCGGTGCGCTCGACGTGGGTCCCGCCGCAGAGCTCGACCGAGAATTTCTCGTCCTCGCCCGCGCCCATGGCGACGACCCGGACCTCGTCGCCGTATTTCTCGCCGAACAGCGCCATGGCCCCGGCCGCGACCGCGTCGTCGGGTGTCATCAGCGTGGTGCCGACCGGCCGGTTGAGGCGGATGCGGGCGTTGACCTCGGTCTCGATCGACGACAGGTCGGCCGCCTCGATGGCGCGGGGATGGCTGAAATCGAAGCGGAGCCGGTCGGGGGCCACCAGCGAGCCCTTCTGGGTCACATGCTCGCCAAGCTTCCGGCGCAGCGCCTCGTGCAGCAGGTGGGTCGCCGAATGGTTGGCGCGGAGGCGCCGGCGACGCTCGGCGTCGATCTCGGCCACCACCGTGTCGCCGACCTTGAGCGGCCCCTTCATCACCTTGCCGAGATGGACATGCAGGTCGCCGACCCGCTTCGCCGTGTCGGTCACTTCGATCTGCGCGCCGGACGACGTGACGATGGCGCCGGTATCGCCCATCTGGCCGCCGGACTCGCCGTAGAACGGCGTCTGGTTGAGGATGATGGCGACCTCGCCGGAGGCAACCTCCGTCACCGGCTTGCCGCCGACCACCAGCGCGTCGATGCGGGCCTCGGCCTTGTCGGTGGCGTAGCCCAGGAAGTCAGTGGCGCCGGTCTTCTCACGGGTCTCGAACCAGATGCGGTCGGTCGCCGCCTCGCCCGAGCCCGACCACGCCGCCCGCGCCGCCGCGCGCTGGCGCTCCATCGCCACGTCGAAGCCGGCCTGATCGAGGCTCAGGTTCTGGCCGCGCAGGATGTCGGCGGTGAGGTCGACCGGGAAGCCGAAGGTGTCGTAGAGCTTGAACGCGACCTCGCCCGGCAGCGTGCCGCCCTGGCCGATCTTCCGGGTCTCGTCGCCCAGCAGACGCAGCCCACGGTCGAGCATCTGGCGAAAGCGCGTCTCCTCCAGCTTGATCGTCTCCTGGATCAAGGTCTGGGCGCGGCCGAGCTCCGGATAGGCCAGGCCCATCTGCTGGACCAGGACCGGCACCAGCTTCCACAGCAGCGGCTCCTTCGTGCCCAAAAGGTGAGCATGGCGCATGCCGCGCCGCATGATGCGGCGAAGCACGTAGCCGCGGCCTTCGTTCGACGGCATGACGCCGTCGGCGATCAGGAAGCTGGACGCGCGGATATGGTCGGCGATGACCTTGTGCGAGGCACGCTGCTCGCCGTCGGGCGCCACGCCGGTCGCCTCGGCCGAGGCCAGCACCAGCGACCTGAGCACGTCGGTATCATAGACGTCCTGCTTGCCCTGCAGCAGGGAGGCGATGCGCTCGAGGCCCATGCCGGTGTCGATCGACGGACGCGGCAGCGGCACCCGCTTGCCGGGCTCCAACTGCTCGTACTGCATGAAGACGAGGTTCCAGAACTCGAGGAACCGGTCGCCGTCCTGCTCGGCCGAGCCCGGGGGGCCGCCCCACACCTTGTCGCCCTGGTCGAAGAAGATCTCCGAGCACGGACCGCAAGGCCCGGTATCGCCGGCCGACCAGAAATTGTCGGACGTCGCGATGCGGATGATCTTGTCGTCTGAGAAGCCGGCGATCTTCTTCCAGAGGTCGGCCGCGTCCTCGTCCTCGTGATAGACGGTGACCAGCAGCTTGTCCTTGGGCAGGCCGAGATCCTTGGTGACGAAGCCCCAGGCGAGCTCGATCGCGCGCTCCTTGAAGTAGTCGCCGAAGGAGAAATTGCCCAGCATCTCGAAGAAGGTGCAGTGGCGAGCGGTGTAGCCGACATTCTCCAGGTCGTTGTGCTTGCCGCCGGCGCGCATGCATTTCTGCGCCGTGGCGGCGCGCACGTAGTTGCGCTTCTCGACGCCGGTGAACAGGTTCTTGAACTGAACCATGCCGGCGGAGGCGAACATCAGCGTCGGGTCGTTGCGCGG
>CAXNIC010000477.1:0-3642 GCA_964201945.1 Alphaproteobacteria bacterium | reverse complement strand
ATCCTGCTTCTCGGCGCGCTCACCGCCGTCGGCCCGTTCACCACCGACACTTACCTTCCATCGATGCCGGCGATCCGCGACGACTTCGGCGTCGACATGGCGATGGTGCAGCTGACGTTGAGCGCGGCCTTCTTCGGCGGCGCCATCGCGCAGCTGTTCTACGGCCCGCTCTCCGACCGCTTCGGCCGGCGGCCGCTCTTGATCGCCGGGCTCTCGCTCTATGTCGCGGCCTCGGTCGGCTGCCTGCTCGCGGACTCGATCGAGGAGCTGATCTGGGCCAGGTTCTTCCAGGTGTTCGGCTCGATTTGCGCACCGGTGCTGGCACGCGCCATGGTGCGCGACCTGCACGAGCGCGAGGCTGCCGCGCGCATGCTGGCGCTGATGGGCATGGTGCTCAGCCTCGGCCCCATCCTGGCACCGATCATCGGCGGCGTGCTGCAGGCGAACTACGGCTGGCGGGCGAGCTTCATCTTCGTGACATGCTACGGAGTGGCGCTCGTCGTCTTCGTCTCGCTGTTCTTAGGCGAGTCGATCCGCAGCAAGGACGAGGACGCGATCCGGCCCGCACGATTGCTGCAGACCTTCACCCATCTGCTGCAGAGCCGGACCTTCGTCGGCTACATGCTGGTCAATTGCGCGCTGTTCGGCGGGCTCGGCGCCTATCTCTCCGGCGTGTCCTTCGTCGTCATCCAGGTGCTGGCGATTCCGACCGAGTATTTCGGCTTCGTCTTCGGCACCATCATGCTGGGCAACATCATCGGCTACACCATCTCGGGCCGGATCGTGATGCGGCTCGGCCTCGACCGCACCTTGCAATACGGCGTCATCGGCGTCGCCACCTCCGGCGTGCTGCTGGCGGGCTTCGCCTGGGCCGGCATCGCCCATGTGGTGACGCTGATCGGGCCGATGATGCTCTACATGGCCTGCTTCGCACTCAGCGGGCCACAGGCGATCGCCGGCGCGCTGACGCCGTTCCCGCATGCGGCGGGCGCCGCCTCGTCGCTGATGGGCTTCTTCCAGTCCTTGACCAGCGCCTCGGTCGGCATGGGCGTCGCGATCGCCTTCGACGGCACGCCGCGCGCGCTTGCCAGCTTCGTCTGCCTCGCGGGAATCTCGACGCTGCTCGCCTACGTCTTCATCGTGCGCCGGATTCCGGCGAGCGAGCGACGCCGGCACGACGACTGAGGCGGAGTCAGTCCGCGGCCGAGGGCGCGCGCGAGCGATCCGCCGGGAAGGTCAGCTTCACCTTGGTGCCGACACCGACGGTCGAGGTCAGCCGGATCTCGCCCGCATGCAGCTCGACCAGGGCCTTGGTGATGGCGAGCCCGAGGCCGGAGCCTTCGAAGCGGCGGGTCAGCACGTTGTCGACCTGGTCGAAGGGCTGGAAGCAGTTGGCGATGTTGGCCTCGGCGATGCCGATGCCGGTGTCGTCGACGGCGATGGTGATGCGGCCGTCCTCTTCCGCCATCACCAGGCGGACGCGGCCGCCGGGAAGCGTGAACTTGACCGCGGTGGAGAGCAGGTTGAGCAGCATCTGCTTGACCGCGCGGGGGTCGGCGTAGAGCTGCGGCAGGCCGGGGGTGAGCTCGACCTCGAGCTTGAGTTCCTTCTCGGTCGCGGCGCGTTCGATCAGGCGGAGGATCTGCTCGGCGAGCTGGCCGAGATCCAGCGACTGCTCGCGCAAGGTCATCTTGCCGGCCTCGACCTTGGACAGATCGAGCACGTCGTTGACCAGGTCGAGCAGATGACGACCGCTGACCAGGATGTCGCGGACATAGGCGGCATAGCGGTCGGGCGCGATCGGGCCGAACATGCCCGAGGTCATCAGCTCTGAGAAGCCGATGATGGCGTTCAGCGGCGTGCGCAGCTCGTGGCTGACGCGCGCCAGGAACTCGGTCTTGCTGTGGTTGGCCTCTTCCGCCCGCTGCTTGGCCTCGACCAGCTGCAGGTTGAGGCGCGAGAGCTCGGCCGCCTTCTCGCGCAGCGCCTCCTGGTCCCAGGGGGCGTCGGCCAGCGCGCTCGACATCACCAGCAGTGCCACCTCGCGGCCGCCATGGACGCCGACGAAGGCGCCGCGGAGGATGCGTTCCTCCCGGCGCCCGTTCCGGCGAAGCGCCAGTCCCACCGGCACCGGCGGCGGGCCGGCGAAGACGCGCTTCAGCAGGTCCCAGATCTCGGCCGGTTCCTCGGCGGCGAGGTCGAACAGGCTGCCGCCGCCGACCGCCCCCATCTCGACGATCGCGCGGGCATTGGCGGCGAGGATGCGGCCGGCGGCGGCGATCGCGATCGCCGCCTCCCGATGCAATTCGACCATCGCACGCACGATCGGCGACAGGGCAAGCCCGGCCAGAGGGGCGGTAGCGCTCAATGTGTTGAACTCAGGATAAATACTATCGGAACGTAGCATGGGGACGAACGAAAGGTCGATCACGCCTTCAGCAGTTTCCATCTGTCATGGTTAAGCAATCGTAAACGGCCCGGCCTCGTGACGCCCCGTCTCAGGCCCGGTCGATCAGGTGCAGGAAGGAGCCGAAAACCGTCCCCTCTCGGCGGCCGGCAGGGCCGATCGCTCGGCCGATCGCGTCCTGGGCGTCGAACAGCGCCGTCCCCGGCGCCTCATCCGCCACGGTCGCGTAGTGGAACTCGTGCCCCCGAAAGCGCGCGCCGGCAGGCCCGAGCGGGGTCGCCTCGCGGGCGCGGATCCGGCGATATCCCAGATGCAGCTTCCGCTTGGCGAAGGAGGTCTCGACCCGCAGCAGCCCGGCCATCGGGTGGCGTGCGCCGGCCGCATCGACGAGTCCGCGGCCGAGCGCCATGTAGCCACCGCACTCGCCATAGATCGCCGCTCCGCGTGCGGCCGCCGCGGCGAGGCCGTCCCGCCAGCCGCCGGCCGCCGCCAGCCGCCCGGCATGCAGCTCCGGATATCCGCCGGGCAGGAAGACGGCGTCGGCATCTCCCGACGGCGCCTCGCCCGCCAGCGGCGAGAACGGGATCACCTCGGCGCCGGCGCGCCGCCAGCCGTCCAGCATCGCCGGGTAGGCGAAGGCGAAGGCGAGATCGTCGGCGACCGCGATGCGCTGGCCGAGCGGCGCCAGCGGCGAAGGCGGCGGCGCGGCGCCGAGCATCGCGTGGCGAGCGAGCTGGATCAGCGCCCGAAGATCGATCGCACCCGCCACCGCGTCGGCGGCACGGTCGAGGAAGGCGATGAGGTCGGCCTGCTCGCGCGCCTGCACCAGTCCCAGATGCCGCTCCGGCCGCTCGAGCCCCACGGATCTCGAGATCGCGCCCAGCACGGCGACCTCCGGCAATGCCCGGCGGCAGGCCTCGGCGATGGTCTCGCCATGCAAGGGCGAGCCGACGCGGTTGAGGATGACGCCGGCGACGCGAAGGCCGGGGCGATGACGCGCGAGGCCGGCCAGCACCGCCGCCGCCGTCGCCGACTGCCCGCGCACGTCGAGCACGACGACCACCGGCCCGCCGGTGAGCTCGGCCCGCGTCGCGGTCGAGCCGTCGCCCGCGGCACCGATGCCGTCGAAGAGGCCCATGACGCCTTCGCAGATCACCAGCTCGGCGCCGGCCTCGACTGCGGCGACGGTGCCGGCCAGCGTCTCGGGCCGCATCGCCCAGGGATCGAGGTTGAGA
>CAXNIC010000476.1:0-3646 GCA_964201945.1 Alphaproteobacteria bacterium | reverse complement strand
TTGGACGAGTACCTCGATCTCGAATCGCGTGTCAGCGGGCGCATGGTGCTGCTGGATGTATCCGCGACGGGCGAGGAGAACGTCATCGAGTTCCAGGCCGGCAACCAGATGAACGATCTGGAGTATCGCCGCGCCCAGCTTCAGAAGCTGCAGGATGCGGTGATCGATCTCGAAGATCTTTCGAGCGGCGTGTCCATCGCCGATCTCACGCTAAACGATTTTCGGATCGACCTTTCCGGCTATCTGCGCGAGCACAAGGAGAGTCTCGAAGCGCTGCCGCTCGGCACCTACGCGGTCACATCGGCGCCGAGTGTCGAAGGGTCGAGCAGCGATGGCAGTATTCAGCCGGGCGTAATCTTCTGCCTGCGCGCGGTTGGAGATTCCGCGTTGAAGTTGCCGGAGCCGGGCTACCCCTTGAGCCCGCATTACGTCGTCCATGTCGGCGACGACGGCGAGATCAAGCTACCCTACACTCAGGCGAAGCAGGTCCTGGACTGCCTGAAGAAGCTCAACCTCGGGCGCGATCTACCCGACGCCGAAGCCTGCGCCCGGTTCGATAGGGCGACCCGCTTCGGCCGAGACATGGAGCCTTATCAGAAGCTGCTCGCCCGCGCCGTCGCGTCGATCGTCGGCAAGAAGGAAGAACGTGCGGTCGCCAGCCTGTTTACGCCCGGCGGAACCCACGCCATGAAGGGAGAGTTCGCCGGGATCAATGACTTCGAGGCCGTAGCGTTCCTGGTTGTCCTTCCCGGCACGACGGACGGGGCAGCGTGACTGCCGATCCGGCCATCCTCGCGATAGTTGATGCTCTTGGGCTGCCCACTAAGGCCCGGGTCGACGCACGGGTGCCGAAGAAGCTGCTGGTCGAACAGGGCGCGCCGACGTCGGCCGACAAGCGGGCGATTCAAGACGGCATCGACGAACTGCGATGGCTCGCGGCCTGCAAGCCGACCACGATCGGCGTCCCGGCCTTTGCCGATGATGTCCGGGAGTATCTTGAGATCGCCGTCATCGGCTGCCCGTTCCGGCCCGGCGCCAAAGCGGGACGCCTGATCGAGTTGATCCATCGCGCGATCCCTTATCCAGTCCTTCTGATCACGCTAGACGAAGGTGGAGTTACGGTTTCGGTGGCACACAAGCGCCACGCCCAGAACGAGGCGGGAAAGGTAGTGATCGAGCGCGTCGTTGCGGTCGGCGGGCTTTGGCCGGATGGACTGAGCGAACCGGAACGAGCGTTCATGGCGAGCCTTCCGCTTGGCGGTCAGCCCTGCCGCGACCTGTCGACTGTCTACGACGGATGGCTCGCGCGGATCGAGGCATTGCTGGCGGCGCGGCTGTCAGGAAGTTACGAGGTCCGGGATGAAACCGGGTACATCGACCGCCGCCGGACGGCGCTGGAAGATCATGCTCGGCTCTTACGGGAATCGGTTCAGCTACGGGCGCAGGCGGCGCGGATGAAGCAGATTGGCCAACGTGTGGATTTGAACCAGAAGATCAAGGCGATCGAAACGGCGATCGACCGGAGCCGGAAGTTGATGCTGGGGGATGGCGCATGAAAATATCGACGGTCCTGGACCATATCGACAGCGGGCATATGGCCCTTCCCGAATTTCAGCGTGGCTATGTATGGAATCGGGACCAGGTTCGCGGGCTGTTTGACTCCCTCTATCGTCGGCACCCGGTGGGCGGCCTGCTGGTGTGGGCGACCGAAGCGAAGACGGCGGCTCACCGTGGGGACGGTCCTCTTGCTGCGGGTATCGTCAAGCTCCTCCTCGATGGCCAGCAAAGGATGACGTCCCTTTACGGGGTGGTGCGGGGGCATCCGCCGAAATTCTTCGACGGCAACGCACAGGCCTTCAGCGGCCTTCGCTTCCACCTGGGGACTGAGACGTTCGCCTTCTACCAGCCCGTGAAGATGCAGGATGATCCTTTGTGGATCGACGTCACCAGCCTGATGAAGGCGGGAAATGCCGGCCTGGGGGCGCTGATCGCCCAGCTTTCCGCAAACCCCACCCATGCAGCGAATGTCGGTGCCTATGTCGGTCGCCTCGGCGCCCTGCTGGGTGTGACGGAGATCGATCTGCACATCGAGGAGGTGACCGGCCAGGACAAGACCCTAGACGTCGTGGTCGACATCTTCAATCGCGTGAACAGCGGCGGGACCAAGCTGTCGAAGGGCGACCTGGCGCTCGCCAAGATCTGCGCCGAATGGCCGGAAGCCCGGGACTCGATGAAGGCGAAGCTGAAGGAATGGACCGGCGCGGGGTATCAGTTCAACCTTGACTGGCTGCTTCGCTCGGTGAACACCGTTCTCACCGGGGAGGCCAAGTTCAGCTACCTCCATGACAAAGGCGCCCTCGACATCGAGGATGGGCTGAAGCGCGCAAGCAAGCATATCGATGCCTCCCTGAATCTGATCGCAGGTCGGCTTGGGCTCGATCATGACCAGGTCTTTTTCGGTCGCTTCGGCGTACCCGTGATGGTCCGTTATTTGGACAAGAGCAATAGTGCGTTGGACGTCAAGGAGCGCGACAAGCTCCTGTTCTGGTTCGCCCAGGCCGGCATGTGGGGGCGGTTCTCCGGGTCGACCGAGACCGTCATCGATCAGGACCTGGCGGCGCTCGAAGGTCCCAATGGTGGCCTCGACACTCTGCTTGAGCAGCTTCGCTTGTGGCATGGCGGGCTTCGGGTCGAAGCCGGCCACTTCACGGGCTGGAGCCTCGGCGCCCGCTTCTATCCGGTACTCTACATGCTCACGCGCATGGGCGAGGCGCGGGACTGGGGCACCGGCCTGCCGCTCAAGGCAAGCCTGCTCGGAAAGATGAGCCGGCTGGAGGTTCATCACGTCTTTCCCAAGGCCCAGCTCTACAAGCGGAAGCATCGGCGGGCGGATGTGAACGCCTTGGCGAATTTCTGCTTCCTGACAAAGGATACCAATCTCACCATCAGCGACCGGCTGCCCGAGGTCTACTTCCCGGAGATCGAGGCGAAGCACCCAGGGGCGCTGGCGTCCCAGTGGATACCGGCCGACCCCGCGCTCTGGAAGGCCGAGCGCTACCTGGACTTTCTCGAAGCCCGCAAGACGCTGCTGGCGGCCGAAGCGAACCGGCGTTTCGAGGAATTGCTTCATGGCGACGCGCGCTGGATGGGCATGGCGGCTCCGGTGGTCGAAGCCGAAGCGCAGGCCATTGGCGGCGTCACCAGCGAGGTCGAGGAGGTGGAACTGGAGGCGCTCAACGCCTGGGTTGAAAGCCAGGGCCTGCCACGCGGGCAGATCGGTTTCGACTTCTCCGACCCTGTTACAGGCGCACACAGGGCCCTCTTCGACCTTGCCTGGCCCGAGGGTCTTCAGGCGGGTCTGAGTGCTCCTGTCGCGGTATTGCTGAATGAGAATGCAGACACTCTCGTGCTTGCAAGCGGAGCGGGCTTTCGCTGCTTTACTTCCTCGGCAGATTTTCAAGCCTATGTCGCCGCCGAAATCCTGCACCTGGAAGCAGCGTGATTCAGCGCCTTCAGGGCTACTCCTGTTCGCACGAGTTGGAAATGAGCATGAAGAAGTTGGACCCGAACGATCCGAATACCAAGAGTGCCGACTTCGTCGCAAAGAATGTCGGTGCGCTGGAGGGGTTGTTCCCGGACGCATTCA
>CAXNIC010000475.1:0-3649 GCA_964201945.1 Alphaproteobacteria bacterium | reverse complement strand
TTGGCGATCTCGCCGGCCGCCCACACCGCCTCGGTGTGGTAGGGCTCGTTGGTCTCGTAGACATGCGCGAATTTGAGCTTGGTCTGGGCCGCGGCCGGACCTGCGAATGCGAAGGTCGCGACGGCGATCGCCGCCAGAACGTAGCGTCTTTTCATCTTGGCCTCCCTCAAGGTGTGTGCCGCCTTATCCGGCGGGCTTCTACCGTTGAGAGTACTTTGTCGTATCATCGTACGACATGGCAAGGGGCCGTTAGTAGGCCCCTCCGGCCGCCAGCAGCAGGCGCTCGGTCTCGCGATGGCCGCGCTGGCGGGCATGGGCCAGCGGCCTGACCCCATCCTTGTCGGCGAGATTCACATCGGCCTTGGCCGCGATCAGCAGGCGGACGATCTCGACATGCCGAGGCCCGCCGTCGGAAAGGATGATCGCCTCCAGCAGACCGGTCCAGCCCAGGCGGTTGACGTGGTCGACGGCGACCCCGGCCTCGATCAGCGCCTTCACGGTCTCGACATGTCCCCGCTCGCAGGCCGGGATCAGGGCGGTGCCGCCATAGCGGTTGGTGCTCTTGAGATCGGCGCCGTGCGCCAGGGTCAGCTTCAGGATCTCGAGGTGGCCGCTGGCGCCGGCGTAGAGGTAGGGGCTGTCCTGGATGTCGTCCTTGGCGTTCACGTCGGCGCCGGCCTGGATCAGGGCCTTCGCCGCGCCGACGTGATTGCCGTGGGTCGCGGCCAGCAGAGCCGTCCGCCGGCGGCCGTCGCGCGCCGCCACGTCGGCGCCCGACGCGATCAAACGCTCGACCTCCGCGAGATCGCCTTTCCCCGCCGCAACGATCAGCGCCTGGTCGGCACGCTCGTCGCCGACCGCCCGTGTCGTCAGCAGCGGCGCGAAGGCCAGCAGCAGCGACAGCAGGAGCGCACGCTCCATCGTCAGCCGCCGGCGACGATCCGCGCCAGCACCTCGCCGGCCTTCACGCATTGCTCGCGCGTCACGTCGAGATGGGCGGTCGCCCTGACCGTGCGCTCGGCGAAGGCATTGACCATGACGCCCTGCTCGCGGGCCTTCGCCACCACCGTCGCCGCGTCGGGAGCGCCAGGCCCGGTGCGGAAGATCACGATGTTGGTCTGCACCGTCTTCATGTCGATGATGACGCCCTTGGCGCCCGCGACCTTCTCCGCCAGTGCGCGGGCATTGGCGTGGTCGTCGGGCATCCGCGAGAGGTTGTGGTCGAGGGCGTAGAGGCCGGCCGCCGCCAGGATGCCGGCCTGGCGCATGCCGCCGCCAAACATGCGCCGGTGGCGGTTCGCCCGCGCGATGTCGGCCTTGCGGCCGGCCAGCATGCTGCCGACGGGACAGCCGAGGCCCTTGGAGAGCGCCACGCCCACCAGATCGAAGGGCTGGCAGAGCTCGGCCAGCGAGGCGTTGGTCGCGGCCGCCACGTTGAAGATGCGGGCGCCATCGAGATAGCTGGAGATGCCTCGCTTCCGCGCCGCCTCGCAGATGGCGACGACGTCGGTCTGCGGGAAGATCACGCCGCCGCCGCGGTTATGCGTGTTCTCGATGACGACCGCCGAGGTCGACGGGAAGACGTGATGTCCCTTCGGCTTCGTCGCCGTCTCGAACTCGGCGGCGGTGAACAGCCCGCCCTGGCCGACGACGGCGAATTGCACCCCGGCATTGGCGCCGGAGGCGCCGGCCTCGTGCCAGACGATGTGGCTCTCCCAGCCCACCACCACCTCTTCGCCGGGCCGCGTCAGCACCTGCAGCGCCACCTGGTTCGCCATGGTGCCGCTGGGAACGAAGAGGGCGTCTTCCTTGCCGAGGAGCGCGGCGACGCGCTCCTGCAGCCGGTTGATCGACGGGTCCTCGCCGTACTGGTCGTCGCCAACCGGCGCCTCCGCCATGGCACGCCGCATCGCCGGCGACGGCAGGGTCACGGTGTCAGAACGAAGATCGATGCGGTCCATCATCGGCTCCAGGCGCGGGTGAGGACCGCTTAATGCCACGGCGGGGCCGTGGAAGGTGAAAAATGAGGCAATCCGCGAATGTGCTTTCGATTGACAGGATTTCCCTATCGACAGTATTTTCGCGCGTGAATTTCTGCCGCAAAATCAAATCAATAACGCAGAAACCTACGAAATAGAGCGAGCAGTCGAGCCAGTGTTGATCGAATCAGTTTTCACCGTCTCCGACTATCGGTTCATAATGGCGCGTCTCCTCGTGATTGGATTTAGAATAAATCCAATGCTGCCCGCAAGAACTCGCAGGCCCTTCGCATGACCACGGCGCTCCGCGTGCTGGTGACCGACCCCAATCAGGTCGCAAGCCAGCTGATCAAGCAGACGGTGACGGCGCGACGCGCCGCCGAAGTCATCCAGGTCGCCAACGCCGATGAAGCCCGCACCATGATCTCCGGCGATGCCGGGATCTTCGATTTGGCGTTCGTGGAGGCGGACCTGCCGGACGAGCCCGGCCTCAGGCTGGCCCGTTGGATCCGCACCGACGAGAAGAGCCACCGGCCGAACCTGCCGATCATCCTGATGTCGGGCGGCTTCACGCCCGAGAGCACCAAGGCGGCGATGCATGCCGGCGCGCGCTTCCTGCTGCCGAAGCCGTTCAACTCGGGCCGCCTCACGCTGATGATCCAGGAGGCGACCACCGCCTATCCGAACTTCATCATCAGCCCGTCCTATGTCGGTCCCGATCGCCGCGTGTCGAAGCGGCCGGTCAAGGCCGACCGGCGGGTAGCGAAGTCGGTCGCGGTCCAGATCGTCGACGAGCCTGGCAACTACGTGCTTGGCTCGGAGACCATCGTCGTCATCTTCGACTACCTCAAGCTCCGCCTCTCGGGTTCCGGCAACGACATGTTCCGGGACTTCATCCTGCGCCCGCACCTCGCCCGTGCCATGCACAACATCCCGGCGCTGCAGGACCGCCTGCTGACCAAGGTGACGCAGCAGCACACCATCTTGCAGGCGGACAACGACGCGCTCGCCAACGGCGCGAACGGCAGCACGCTGAAGCGCATGCATCGCTCGGCCCATACCATATCGGTCGACACGGCCACCGCCGGCTTCACGCTGATGGCGGCGATCGCTACATCGCTGCACCACTACACGTCCGGCGCCTACGACATCTCCGACCGGCTGGTCCGCTTCCTGTCGACCCATGTCGTGGCGCTGAAGTCGGCGATCGCGCATCGCATCTTCGACGACGGCGGCGCGGTCGGCCACACCATCGTCTCGACCATCGGCGCCGCCGAGGCGATCTTCCGGCGACCTGCCAACGCCTAAGAGGCCGCGAGCCGCCGGACCGTCGCTTCGGTCTCCGCGACCAGCCGCTTCATCAGCGCCGCCGCCGATTGCCGGCGCGCGAGACCAAGCCCCTGCCCGGCCCAGAGCGACAAGAACTCGGTCAGCCCCCGCTTCCCCGCCTCGGTCCGGAGCGGCCGGGTGAGCGCGTTCTGGAGCGGGAAGCCCGGCACGTCCTGATCGCCGATCTCCGTCATCACGCGATTGACGATGCCGCGGGCCGGGCGGCCCGAGAAGGCGCGGGTGATGCGGGTCTCGTGCGCGCTCGTGGCGAGGATCGCCTGCTTGTAGGCGTCGGGTATCCCGGCCTCCTCGCAGGTGAGGAAGGCGGTACCCATCTGCAC
>CAXNIC010000474.1:0-3655 GCA_964201945.1 Alphaproteobacteria bacterium | reverse complement strand
CAACTATCCGAAGGTGACGGGAGATCTCGCCGAGAGCTGGACGATCTCGGACGACAAGAAGACCTACACCTTCAAGCTCCGCAGCAACGTCACCTGGCATGACGGCTCGCCGTTCAGCTCGGCCGACATCAAGGCGACCTACGATCGGCTGCGCAACCCGCCGACCGGCGTCGTCTCGACCCGGAAAGCGACCTTCTCCGACATCGCCTCGATCGACACGCCGGACGCGAACACGGTGGTCTTCAAGCTGTCGGCCGTGAACCCGGCGATGCTCGAGCACTTCGCTAGTCCATGGAACTGCGTCTACTCGGCCGCCAAGCTGAAGGACGACCCGCAGTTCCCGACCAAGGCGGTCATGGGCACGGGCGCCTTCCGCTTCACCGAGCATGTCAAGGGCAGCCACGTCGCCGGCGTCCGCAACGACAAGTATTTCCTTCCGAACCGTCCCTATCTCGACGGATTCAAGGGCGTGTTCATCCTGCAGCCCGCTGCCATGCTGAATGCGATCCAGGGCGGCCAGGTGATGGGCGAGTTCCGCTCGGTCTCTCCGGCCGAACGCGATCGCCTGGTCCAGGCGATGGGCGACAAGATCCGCATCGAGGAGTCGAGCTGGGTGCTCAACATCCTGATCGCCTTCAACACCGAGAAGAAGCCGTTCGACGACGTCCGCGTCCGGAAGGCGCTGTCGCTGGCGCTCGATCGCTGGGGCGGAAGCCAGGGACTGTCGCGCACCTCGACGCTGCGCCAGGTCGGCGGCGTACTGCGCCCGGGCTCGCCGCTGGCGACGCCTGAAGCCGATATCGTGAAGTTCCCGGGCTTCGGCAAAGACGTCGCCGCCAACCGAGCCGAGGCCAAGAAGCTGCTGGCCGAAGCGGGCGTTCCCAATCTGAAGTTCGAGCTGGTCAACCGCACCATCGCCCAGCCCTATACGCCCGCCGGCATCTTCGTCATCGACCAGTGGCGCCAGATCGGCGTCGAGGTCGAACACAAGCAGATGGAGACCTCGCCCTACCTCGCCGCCCTCAATTCCGGCAACTACAGCGTGGCGGTCGACTTCTCCAACCTGTTCATGGACGAGCCCAGCCTGGCGCTGGCCAAGTACGTCTCCTTCGACAAGGCGCCGGAGAACCGCTCACGTGCCATCGACCGCGAGCTCGATACGCTCTACGAGAAGCAGAACCGCGCGGTGAGTGACGCCGAGCGGGTCGGCTTCATCCGCCAGTTCGAGTCGCGCCTCCTGAACCAAGCCTACCAGGTGCCGCTCCTCTGGTGGCACCGCATCGTGCCGACCAACAAGGTGGTCATGGGCTGGCAGATGTCGCCGAGCCACAATCTCGGCCAGGACCTGGTCAACGTCTGGCTGAACCAGTAGCCCGGATGCCAATGGCCCCCGCCCAGTGCCCGCATGACGGCGGGGGCCGCTAGGCCCATGCTCACCTATCTCGCCAACCGTGTGCTGATGATGGTGCCGACGCTGTTCGGCGTCGCCGTCCTCGTCTTCTTCCTGCTCCGCGTCGTTCCCGGCGACATCGTCGAGGTCAAGCTCCGGGGCGACGGCGGCACCGTCTCCGCGGAGACCCTGGAGTTCGAACGCAAGCGCATGGGCCTCGACAAGCCGCTCCTGGCCCAGTTCGGCGACTGGATGGCCGGCATGGCGACGATGGATTTCGGCCGGTCGATGTGGACCGACCGGCCGGTGTCGGAGGAGATCGGCGCCCGCATCGAGCTGTCGCTGCAGGTGGCGATCATGGCCTCGATCATCGCCGTCCTGATCGCCGTCCCTCTGGGCACGCTGTCCGCGCTCTTCCACGACACGCCGATCGATTACGGGATTCGATTATTCACGATTGCGGGCCTTGCCGTGCCGTCGTTCTGGCTCGGCATGCTGGTGATCCTGTCGCTCCTCAGCTTCTTCAACTGGCTGCCGCCGATCACCTACACGCCCCTCTACGTCGATCCGATCGCCAACCTATCGCAGCTGATCTGGCCGGCGCTGGCGGTGGGATACCGCTATGCCGCGGTGGTCGCCCGCATGGTGCGCTCCTCGATCGTCGAGGTGATGAAGGAAGACTATATCCGCACCGCTCGCGCCAAGGGCGTCTACGAGCGTCTGGTCGTTTCCCGCCACGCCATGCGGAACGCCATGCTTCCGGCAATCACCGTCATCGGCCTCGAATTCGCCTTCCTGATCGGCGGCCTGGTCGTCACCGAGCAGGTGTTCAACCTGAACGGCATCGGCAAGCTGTTCGTCCAGGCCGTATCCCGGAACGACTTCACCCTGATCCAGACCATGGTGATGCTGCTCTCGGTGATCTTCATCCTGGTCAATCTGATCATCGACGTGCTCTACGCCGCGCTCGATCCCAGGATCCGCTACCGATGACCGCGACGCCTCTCATCACCTACGCGCTGCCGAAGCGGCGCCACCCGGTGATCGCCTTCACCGTCGCCCAGCCGCTGGGCGCCATCGCCTTCGTCGTCATCCTGGTGATGGTCGGCGCCGGGATCTTCGCCCCCTGGGTCGCGCCCTACAATCCGGTCGCAATCGACTTCGGCGCCATGCTGGCGCCGCCCAGCCTCGAGCATCCCTTCGGCACCGACGCCTTCGGCCGCGACATCCTGACCCGGGCCATCTACGGCGCCCGCACCGCGCTGGTCATCGGCTTCCTCTCGTCATTCGTCGGCTGCACGCTGGGGGCGGCCATCGGCGTCGCCTCGGCCTATTTCGGCGGCAAGATCGACCTGGTGGTGCAGGGCTTCATCGACGTGGTGCTGTCCTTCCCCATCATCGTGCTGGCGCTGGTCGTGGTGGCGATGCTGGGCAAGTTCATCATCGGCGGCGTCGATGCCAACCTGATCATCGCCATCGCCATCCCGATCTTCCCCAAGGTCGAGCGGGTGATCCGCGCCGCCGCGCTTTCGGTCCGCGAGATGCCCTATGTCGATGCCGCCCGGGCCGCGGGCTACAGCCACGCCCGCATCATCTTCCGCCACATGGCGCCGAACGTCGCCGCTCCCTATCTGATCATGCTCACCGCCTACATCGCCCAGGCGATCCTGCTCGAGGCCTCGCTATCCTTCCTCGGCCTCGGCGTCACCGAGCCGACCCCGGCCTGGGGGCTGATGCTGTCCGGCAACGCGTCGGACTTCTACCGCGAGGCGCCGTGGATGATCCTGTTCCCCGGCCTTGCCATCAGCTTCGCGGTCTTCGCCTTCAACCTTTTCGGCGACTCGCTTCGCGACTGGTTCGATCCGCGCTTCAAGGTCTGAGTCTCGCCGGAACGCAGCACTCGCCGTTAACCAGAAGTAAACCATCTTCCGTCACCGTCGGTGAGGTGCCGACCCTCCGCCGGCGCTCTTGGGAGAGGGTTTGCGCATTGTTTCATGAGTTGACTCAGGAGCTGGCCGGCATCCGGCACTGGGAAACCACAGAGATCACTTCCGATATGGTCGCGAGTCCCTTGATTCACGATCTCCGCCGCTATTGGGAGGAAAAGCGCGGGCAGGCGCGGCTGCCGGCGAAGCGCGCCTTCGACCCGCTCGACCAGCCGCAGGCGCTCGGGCTCCTGATGGTCCTCGAGCGGCTCGAGGACGGCGACTACCTCTACCGCCTGCACGGGCTGAAGGCCGCCGAGATGTTCGGCCGCGACCTGAC
>CAXNIC010000473.1:0-3657 GCA_964201945.1 Alphaproteobacteria bacterium | reverse complement strand
GCGCTCTACCCCTGGCTGATGATCCCGGTGGTGCCGGTGATCATCACCGTGCTGGCGTTCAACTTCCTCGGCGACGGACTCCGGGACGCGGCGGATCCGTATAAGTAGCTATTTCGGCTTTCCCGCTTCCCTCAGCGGCTTCGTCAGCAGCCCGGCGGCGCCGGCGGCCGTCGTCATCGCGCCGACCAGACCCACGGTCGCGGCGATGCCGATCGCTGGGAGAAGGAATCCGGCGAGGGCGCCGCCGACGGGGCGGCCGGACTGCATCAGCATCCGCAAGAGCGCGAAGGCGCGGCCGCGCATCGCTTCGGGGATGATCGCCATGCGCAGCGTCTGCGCCCAGGGCGTCAGCGGTGCGGCGGCGATGCCCCAGAGGAAGAAGATGGCGCCGGTGATCAGCGCATCCGGTGCCAGGATCACAAGCAGCAGCACGGCACCGGAGAGCGTTTGCGCGAGTGCGATGCCGAGGCCGAGCGGGACGCGGTTGCCGATCTGGCCGACCGCGAGCGTCGCGCCGATCTGTCCTAGGAAGATGACGCTGAGCAAGGTGCCGTAGAGTTCAGGCCCGCCGTCGAGATTGGTCTCGACATGGATGGGCAACCACACCGGCACGCTGCCGGTGCCGATGTTGTAGATCAGGAACATGAAGGTGGTGGCGATCAGGATCGGATTGCCGAAGAGAAGGCTTACGGCATCGCCGATCGGCGCCGAGGCCCGCTTCACCGGCGCCGGCAGCGACAGCTTGAGGCGGAAGAGGACGGCGGCGAAGAGCAGGTAGGAGACCACGTCCAGCATCACCGTCGCCGGCGCACCGATGGTTGCGATGAGCAGCCCGGCCAGCACCGGCCCGGCGACCCCGGCCAGCGAGTAAGCCAGGCTCTCCAGCGCGTTCGCGGTCGCCAGATGCTCCTTCGGCACCAGCGCCAGGATCATCGTCGGCGTGCCGGCGAGCGAGATCATCAGCAGCAGGCCGTAGACGGAGGCTGCGACATACACATGCCAGACCTCGAGCCAGCCCAGCAGATGCAGCGCCGGCACCAGGGCCAGCGCCAGACCGCGCACGACGTTGTCGACGGTCATCACCAGGCGGCGGTCGAAGCGGTCCAGCAGCCAGCCGGCGACGAAGCCGCCGATGACGATCGGCCCGGTGAGGCAGAGCATGAGGATGCCGAGCGCCGCCGCCGATCCGGTCTGCTCGTAGACGAACCAGACCAGCGCCACCTTGGTCAGCTCGTCGCCGGTGGCCGAGACCAGCAGGCCGGCCCAGAATCGGCGGAACGGCGGGTCGCGGAGAAGTTCGGCATAGGGGCTCGCCACGGGTGCCGAGCATAGACGCTGGGCCCTGCCACCGTCCTGTCAGGTATCGGCTGGCGGGGGGCCGGTTGATCGGCTATCACGCGATCGACAAACGCCCCCACCCCATCCCTCCCCCGGCTTCGCCGAGGGAGGGGGTTCGATTTTTTGGAACCCTCCCTCGTGCGCAGCGCGGGGGAGGGCAGGGTGGGGGCGATCCAGTTCTCTCGCTCTATCCGGATGGACCCTCCATGCCTCGCTTCAAGACCCTCGACGATCTCTCCGTGAAATCGAAGCGCGTGCTCGTGCGCGCCGATCTCAACGTGCCGGTCAAGGACGGCAGGGTGACGGACACGACCCGCATCGACCGCCTGGTGCCGACGCTGGCCGAGCTGATGGGGAAGGGGGCGCGGGTGGTCGTGCTCTCGCATTTCGGCCGGCCGAAGGGCGGACCGGACGAGGCGAATTCGTTGAAGCATCTGGTGCCGGATCTGGCCAAGGCGGTCGGCAAGCCGGTCGCCTTCGCCACCGACTGCATCGGCGCGGCCGCCGAGCAGGTGGTCGCGGGCCTGAAGGACGGCGAGATCGCGCTGCTCGAGAACCTCCGCTTCCACAAGGGCGAGGAGGCCAACGACTCAGGATTCGCCGATGCGCTGGCGAAGCTTGGCGATCTCTATGTGGATGACGCCTTCTCGGCGGCGCACCGCGCGCATGCCTCGATCGAGGCGCTGGCGAAGCGGCTGCCGGCGGCGGCGGGCCGCCTGATGCAGGCGGAGCTCGACGCGCTGTCGAAGGCGCTGGATAACCCTGAGCGGCCGCTGGCCGCCATCGTCGGCGGTGCCAAGGTCTCGACCAAGCTGGATCTTCTCGGCAACCTCGTGGCCAAGGTCGACGTTCTCGCCATCGGAGGTGGCATGGCGAACACCTTCCTGGTCGCGCAGGGCATCGAGATCGGTCGCTCGCTGGCCGAGCGCGACATGGCCGACACCGCGCGCGAGATCCTGAAGAAGGCGGAAGCCCGGAACTGCCGCATCGTGCTGCCGGTCGACGCGGTGGTGGCCTCGGCCCTGAAGGACGGTGTCGACACCCGCACGGTCGCCATCGACTTCGTGCCGGAAGACCAGATGATCCTCGATGTCGGGCCGAAGAGCGCGGCCGAGCTGATCAAGGTCCTCGGCACCTGCAAGACCCTGGTGTGGAACGGCCCGCTCGGCGCCTTCGAGACCAAGCCCTTCGATGCGGCGACGGTGGCGGTCGCGCGCGCCGCGGCTGAGCTCACCAAGGCCGGCAAGCTGAATTCGGTCGGCGGCGGCGGCGACACCGTGGCGGCGCTGGCCGCGGCCGGGGTCGAGGAACAGTTCAGCTATGTCTCGACCGCCGGCGGTGCCTTCCTCGAATGGCTGGAAGGCAAGACCTTGCCGGGGGTCGCCGCCTTGATGCAGGCTTGAACCCATGAGATCGGTCCTCGCCGGCATCCTGCTTGCCGCGGCCGCATCTTCCGCTTCGGCGGAGGTCGGCGAGCGTATCCGGCTGATGCCGGCCGATCTTCCCGCACCCTACGCCACCCGCTCGGTCTCCAACTCGCCCCGCGTCGTCTCGCGCCCGCCGGACGTCATGCCGAAGGCGCCGGCCGGATTCCGCGTCAGCCTCTATCGCGCCGGGCTCTCGCATCCGCGCCACCTGATCGTCGCCGAGAACGGCGACGTGCTGCTGGCGGAGCCGTCGGAAGACCAGATCACACTGCTGCGCGACACCGACGGCGACGGCCGCGCCGATCTGGTGCAGCCCTTCGTCGTCGATCTCGACCGCCCGCACGGGCTCGCGATCCATGGGGGTTATCTCTACATCGGCGACACCGACCGGGTCTGGCGCGTGCCCTATCAGGCGGGCGACCTGAAGCCGCGCGGCTCGCTGGAGCCGGTCACCGACGAGGGCGCCATCGGCGCGGGCGGCGGCCACTGGACCCGCAACGTCGCGGTCTCGCCCGACGGCAGCCAGCTCTTCGTCTCCATCGGCTCTGCCGGCAACATCGGCGAGGAGCAGTCGCCGCGCGCCACCATCCAGTCCTTCCGCCTTGACGGGCCGAACGGTACCGCGCGTGGCCAGGCGACATATGCATCGGGCTTGAGGAACGCCGTCGGCATCGCGCTGCTGCCCGGCACCGGCCGGCTCTATGCGGTGATCAACGAGCGCGACGGGCTCGGCGACGGGCTGGTTGTCAAATCGCTTTCAACCGTGACCCCCTTTTCGCGTCCAATTCCGACCCCTCTGGGCGGGGAGGAATGGGCTTATCCGCGTAGTGCATAGGGGGGACCCGCGCCCGTAGCGCAGCGCCCCCGGCGTTGCGCGTAGCGGAGGGCGTGG
>CAXNIC010000472.1:0-3665 GCA_964201945.1 Alphaproteobacteria bacterium | reverse complement strand
GCATCTGTCACCCGGAAGATCCAGACGGTCTTCCAGGATCCTTACTCTTCACTGAACCCGCGGAAGTCCATCGGCTCGATCGTCTCCCTGCCGCTGCGCGTCCACGGCATCGGCAGCTCTTCCGAGTGGGAGGGTCAGGTCGGGCGGATGCTGGATATGGTGGGATTGCCGCGCCGCGTCATCCACAGCTATCCGAGCCAGCTCTCGGGCGGCCAGCGACAGCGTGTCGCCATCGCCCGCGCGCTGATCATGCGGCCGGAGGTGGTGATCTGCGACGAGCCGACGTCGTCGCTGGACGTCTCGGTCCAGGCGCAGATCCTGAATCTTCTGCGCGAGCTTCGCCAGGAGCTCGGGCTCACCTATCTGCTGATCAGCCATAACCTTTCGGTCATCGACTATCTGGCGAGCCGCGTCGCCGTGATGCATCTCGGGCGCATCGTCGAGGAGGGCGAGACCGATGCGATCATGCAGCAGCCGGCGCACCCCTACACCAAGGCGCTGCTCGCCTCGGTGCTGACGCCCGAGCCCGGCCTCGGCGTGCCGGCGACCGACCTCGGCATTGCCTTCCCGAGTCCGCTGGCACCGCCACCCGGCTGCACCTTCCATCCGCGCTGCCCGGCCGCCATGCCGGTATGCAAGCAGGCGATCCCTCGACCGCTGGCGCGCCCGGACGGCGGCCTGGTCGAGTGCCACCTTTACGACTAGAGCTCAGGCGCTGCCGGTCTCGACGTAGCGCTGGATGCCGGCCATGTCGAGGCCGGCCAGACCCAGTCGCTCCAGCGTCACGCCTTCGGTCCGGAAGTCCCGGCCGAGCACGGCGCTGATCAACCCGATGATCGATTTGTGCAAGGGCACCGGGACGCCGGCGAGGTCCGCCAGGGCGGCGAATGGCACATGCGCATGGGCGACGTCGGTCGCCATCCAGCGTTTCCACACATCGGTCGGGTAGGGCGGCAGCGCCTGGTAGTAGGCGCAGTTCCGGACCTGCTCGTGGATCGAAGCGCCCTCGGCGTCGTAGTAGTCACGGAGATACTGTGCGAGCGGGCGGTGAGCGACGCCGAAGGCCTCGCAGACCGGGCGCCGCTCGACATCCTGGGCCTCGGCCATCTTGCCGGAATGGATGGTGTTGCCGCCGCGATAGAAGTAGACCGTCTCGCCGGCTTCCACGGCCCGGTCGAACCAGCCGATGTTCAGGATCGCCATGGCGGCGTGGATCATCATGTTGAGGCCGGCGAAGCCGGTCTCCAGCACGTTGCGCGCAGGCACGATGCTGGGATGCGCCTCCTTGAACACCGCCAGCGCCTGGTCCCGGCGGATGGCGGGGAAAGTGGTGACCGGCAGGCGGCGGCGAAGCCATTGCAAGGTCACCACGCCGTCGGTGTAGCTGGATGCGATGGTCGGCGCCGGGCAGTCGGTCAGCGTGACGTCCGAACGACCGGCGGCACGCAGGATCGGTGCGAGGCGAAGCGCCGGCCAGTAGCCGTGGATGTTGACGTGCACGATCTGCCCCGGCTCCAGGTGCTCGACGATGTCGGAAAACCGAGTTTCAAATTCCGGTGCCAGCATGTCGAGGAGCACCAGCCTGGCGCCCCTGAGGGCCGCTGCGACGCTGTCCTTCACTGCCGGCTTGGCGAGGCCGAGCTTGTCGCTGACCGACTGGGCGGGATCGCCGGCGAGTTCGATGCCGCCGCGCCGGCGGATGGGCTCGAGCGACGCCTCGGCGCCCGGCCAGGATGCCACACGCACCGAATGGCCGGCCATGGCGAAGTCGGCGGCGACGGCGAAGCCGGTGTTCACGGCGGAGTTGCCGATGACGGCGATGTCCATGGCTTTAACGCTCCGTCGCCACGGCGCTGACGCCGCGAAGGAAGATCGCGACCTTGAGGCGGATCACGTCGGCGATCTTGCCCTTGAGCGGAATGCTGAAGACCCAGCGGCGCACGCCCAGGTGATAGATCATGGCGTGGAGCGTCAGCACCATCTCCAACTCCTTGTCTGTGACTCGGCCCTTGGCCCGAGCCTCCCGAGGGAAGCTGGCTCTGAGAGCGCGCGCGATGGTCGGGTAGATCGAGCGGCGCATCTGCCCATAGTAGCGATGCGTCGGTTGCCCCGACCAGGCGAGTCCGCCGTAGAGGAACAGGCGAAAATTCTCCTTGGTCATCACCTGCGCGAAGTAGCTGCAATAGAAGGCGACCAGGCGGTCCTCCAGTGGAACCGACTCGTCCGAGAGCTGGCTCACCCAATCGGGATCGAAGGCGCTGTCCTCGATCTCGTGGAAGATGCGATCGATCATCGCGATCTTGGTTGGGAAGTAGCGGAAGAGCAGCGGCTGGGTGACGCCGAGGCGCTTGGCCAACTCCTCCGTGCCGCCGTTGAGGCCGCGTTCGGAGAAGTAGAGCTTGGCCTCGTTGAGGATCAGGCGTTCCCGCTCGGCGGGCTTCAGCCGACGCGCTAGCGCGGCGGCGGGCTTGCGGCTCCGGGACTTTGGCATGGTCAATTCCAGTCCGATCGGTTGGAAGACGAGAGCGGAGGCCGGCCCGAACCTGTTGATAGGATACTAATCATATGTCCCCGTGTCGATATTTGCTCGCGAACGTAGTCCGCCGGTTTCCCGGCGATCCGGCGACGCGCCGGCCGCAGGATGATTGCTGATAGGTCGATAATTAACCCCCAGTTAGCCCTTGTCAGGCGGTTCGAATGCACCCCAATATAGCCTCAGATATCCGCTCGGCGCAGCGAGCAGGTTCGTGCGCTCGCGAACGCCGGTTCAGCATCGACGCGTCAGCAACGACAATGCAAGCCGGGAGAGGCGCACCATGACCAAGACCTTTAACCGTCGTCGCGGTGGGACGGCGATCGCACTCGCCCTGGCCGGAGCCGTGGCGCTGTCGGCGGGCTCGGCCCGGGCTGGAAAGAAGGACGACACTCTCAACATCGGCTGGAGCCGCGTCGTCGAGAGCAACGACGTCTACTTCAACCAAGGCGTCCGCGAGGGCATGATCGTCGGCCGCCTGATCTGGGACAATCTGGTCGAGCGCAACCCGGTCACCGGCCAGTATGAGCCGCTCCTCGCCACCTCCTACAAGTGGGTCAACGAGACGACACTCGATCTCGAGCTCCGCCAAGGCGTCAAGTTCCACAACGGCGCCGCCTTTAGTGCGGACGACGTCGTCTACACCCTCAACTGGACCTCGAACCCCGACAACAAGGTCGCGGTCCCGATCATGGTCAACTGGATCAAGAATGCCGAGAAGCTCGGCGAACATTCCGTCCGGATCAACCTCAAGGCACCGTTCCCGGCCGCGCTGGAGTACCTGAACGCGGCGATCCCGATCTATCCGCACGAGTACTACGCCAAGGTCGGTACCAAGGGCATGTCGGAAGCGCCGGTCGGCACCGGACCGTACACGGCGAGCAACGTCCAGCCGGGCCGCACGATCACGCTCACCAAGAACCCGAACTACATCACCGGCGGACCGAAGGGGACGCCGATCATCGGCAAGATCGTGCAGCGCACGATCGCCGAGGAGCAGACCCAGGTCGCCGAACTTCTTTCGGGCCGTCTCGACTGGATGTGGAATGCCACGCCGGACACGGCGGACAATCTCCGCAAGCGCCCGAACCTGACGGTGGTCGACGGTGAGACCATGCGGATCGGCTTCATC
>CAXNIC010000471.1:0-3668 GCA_964201945.1 Alphaproteobacteria bacterium | reverse complement strand
CGGTCAGGGCCTCCTTCTCGCGCATGATGCCGGCGGCCTTGTTCATGCCCGAGAGCGTGAAGGTGGTGAAGCCGAACGGCTCCTTGAGGGTCAGTGTCAGCGTCTGGGCGTCGACGGCGTCGATCGAGGCGACGAACGGCTCTAGCGTCCGCCCGAGGGTCTCGCGGACGATCAGTCGCTTGGTCGAGGCAACCACGTCCTTGGACGTCACGGGCGATCCGTCGTGAAACTTGAGGCCCGGCCGGAGCGTGAAGGTGTATTTGAGATTGTCCGGCGTGACCGACCATGCGCCGACCGCGTCTGGCTTCGCCTCCAGGTTCTCGTCCCAGGCGAACAGCGTGTCGTAGACGGCCGACATATGCATCGTCGTAATGGCAGTTGTCGTCTGATAGCCGTCGAGCACTGAGAACGGCGGTGCGAAAGTCTACCACGGTAGCGGCGGGATAGTCCCGCTGCCGGCGGAGTAAAACTCTGCCACTTATGCCCTTTCTGGCAGCAGGGAGGGCGGGGGTATTTTCACCGTGGAACTGTATCTGAAGGTTCGTCTCGCGTTGCGGGACGGGATGAGTGCGCGCGAGGCGGCACGTCACTTTGGGATTTCACGCGAGAGCGTGAAGAAGATGGTGATCTTTTCGGTGCCTCCGGGATACCGGCGGACGTCGCCGATCAAGCGTCCGAAGCTGGACGGGTTCACCGAGATCATCGACCGGTGGCTGGGCGAGGACGTCAGCCAACACCGCAAGCAGCGTCACACGGCCAAGCGGGTTTTTGATCGGCTGCGGGAGGAGCACGGGTACGTCGGCGGTTACACCATCGTCAAGGATTACGTGCGCGAGCAGCAGCGCCGGCGGCGGGAGATGTTTGTCCCGCTGCACCACGATCCTGGCCACGCCCAGGCTGATTTCGGCGAAGCGCTGGTGTTGATCGGCGGGATCGAGCAGAAAGCGCATTTCTTCGCGCTCGACCTGCCGCATAGCGATGCGAGTTACATTCGGGCCTATCCGGCGGCGACGGCCGAGGCCTGGGTCGATGGCCACATTCACGCTTTTGCGTTCTTCGGCCGGGTGGCGCTGTCGGTTCTCTACGACAACGACCGATGCCTGGTGGCGCGCATCCTGCCGGATGGCGCCCGCAAGCGCGCCCGGCTGTTTAGCGGGTTCCTGTCGCATTACGTTATCCGCGACCGCTATGGCCGTCCCGGTAGAGGTAATGACAAGGGCAGTGTCGAGGGTCTGGTCGGCTGGGCCCGACGCAACTTCATGGTGCCGTTGCCGCGTTTTGCGTCGTGGGACGATTTCAACGCCTGGCTGGAGGAGCAATGCCGCAAGCGTCAAGCGGACATTCTGCGCGGCCATGGCGAGACGATCGGCCAGCGGCTGCAGCGGGATCTGCAGGCGATGGCGGACCTGCCGTCTGCCCCCTTTGATGCTTGCGAACAGGCGACAGGCCAGGTGAGTTCACAGTCGCTGGTGCGCTACCGGACCAACGACTATTCGGTGCCCGTGGCCTATGGCCATCGCGACGCCTGGGTGCGGGGCTATGTCGATCGGGTCGTGATCGGCTGTGGCGGAGAGATCGTCGCCCGCCATCCCCGGTGCTACGGCCGGGAGGACATCGTCTTCGACCCGGTCCATTACCTGCCCCTGATCGAGCAGAAGATCGGCGCGCTGGATCAGGCCGCCCCGCTGGCCAAATGGGATCTGCCCCCGGAGTTCCAGACCCTGCGTCGGCTGATGGAAGCGCGGATGATCAAGGCCGGCCGGCGGGAATACGTCCAGGTTCTGCGGTTGTTGGAGGGCTTCGAGTTGGCGGATCTCCACGTCGCGGTCAAGAATGCGTTGCGCCTGGGCGCCGTGGGTTTTGACGCCATCAAGCACCTCGTTCTGTGCCAGGTGGAGAAGCGTCCGCCGAAGCTGGACCTCAAGGTCTATCCCTATCTGCCGCGCGCCAATGTCGCCAGGACCTCGGCGGCCAGCTACATGTGCCTGGTGTCGGAGGCCACGGCATGACCGACGTCCCCAAGCTGCTTCTGGCACATCACCTCAAGACGCTGAAGCTGCCGACCTTCCTGCGGGAATACGAGAAGCTGTCCAGGCAGTGCGCCGCCGAGGGACTGGGCCATGTCCAGTTCCTCGCCCGGCTGGTCGAGCTGGAGATGATCGACCGTGAACGGCGGATGATCGAGCGTCGGATCAAGGCGGCGAAGTTCCCGGCGGTGAAAAGCCTGGACAGCTTCGACTTCAAGGCGATCCCCAGCCTCAACAAGATCCAGGTGCTGGAGCTGGCGCGGTGCGAATGGATCGAACGGCGGGAGAACCTCATCGCGCTTGGCCCCAGCGGCACGGGCAAAACCCATGTCGCCCTGGGCCTGGGGCTGGCCGCCTGCCAGAAGGGTCTCGCCGTCGGCTTCACCACCGCCGCGGCCTTGGTGCATGAGTTGATGGAGGCCCGCGACGAGCGGCGGCTGTTGCGCCTGCAGAAGCAACTGGCCAGCCACAAGCTGTTGATCATCGACGAACTGGGCTTCGTGCCGCTCAGCAAGACCGGAGCCGAGTTACTGTTCGAGTTGATCTCGCAACGCTATGAACGCGGCGCCACGATGATCACCAGCAACCTGCCGTTCGAGGAGTGGACCGAAACCTTCGGTTCCGAGCGCCTGACCGGCGCGCTGCTCGACCGGCTGACCCACCACGTCAGCATTCTCGAGATGAACGCCGACAGCTATCGCCTGGGCCAGAGCCGCGCCAGCAAGGCCAAGGTCGAGGCCTAACACCAAACATCCGGATTGGCCCTTCGGGCCAAAGCGCCCTGGCACGCGCCTGCTATCTGGTGGGTGCGCGTGCCAGGGCGCTCATCACATCCCCACAGGCAAAAATAGCTGCGACGAACTGGCAGACTTTTGCGCCGCCTCTTGGCTGGTTTTTAGTCCGCCGTTGACACTCGGTGTCGGTGAACCAGCCATGCACGGAGGCGAGGGATCCCGCGATCCCGCAGCGCTCGTCGATCCAGGCCGAGGCGATCAGTTCGGCGGCCGACGCCACCGTCTGTCCCTCGCAGGCCTGGAGCCGCTGGCCGAGCTGCGCGACCAGGAGCGACGTCTCCCCGGTCCAGCCGAGCGCCTGGCGCCCCGCCTCGAGGCCCGCGAGGAAACGATCGTAGCGCCCGCGCATGTCGACCTGTTCGGGAAACTCGAGCGCCAGCTGCTGCACGATGGCGCGGAGATGGCCTTCGAGGATCACGGTCGGGATTCCGCGGCTGGCCAGCACGGTGCGCAGCCAGTCGAGGTTCTTCGTCGCCGTCTCGATCGGCATGCGCGTCAGCGCCACCAGCCAGCAGCTGTCGCTGCTGGTGAAGCGCCGGCCGCGCTCGCCGAACCGTCGCTCCAGATAGGGATAGGCCTCCCAGGCGGCCTTGCCGGCCCTGAGCGCGAGCGCGATCTCGCCGACGTCCTGCGGGATCGCATGGTCGCCCGCCTCGAAGTTGACCGCCGCCGCATGGTGCCTGAGGTCGGCGGCGGCATAGGGGAACAACGCGCCGCAGATCGTCTCCATCCGTTCGAGGCAAAGGACCGCCGAGCGCAAGACCCGATCCTCCCCGGCGCCGTCGAGCGCGAGCGCGTCCAGGCCCTCCGCCAGCGCCGTTCCGGTCTCCGCCTCGGCGGCCTGCAG
>CAXNIC010000470.1:0-3672 GCA_964201945.1 Alphaproteobacteria bacterium | reverse complement strand
GCCGTCGATCTCGACGCTGCCGGCGCTCGGCGTGTCGATGCAGCCGATGAGATTGAGCAGCGTCGTCTTGCCGCTGCCCGACGGGCCTACGATCATCGAGAAGCGCTGGGGAGGGATGTCGAGGCTGACGCCCTTCACCGCCTTCACCTCGACGGCGCCGGCGCGATAGGTCTTGGCAACGTCGCGGAGGCGGACCACCGGCGTCTCGGTCGCGGCGGTCATCGCGCCAATCCTCGCGCCGGATGCGCCTTTGGAATGACCTCGTCGGCTCGCCGCTGCATCCCGCCCTCCATCGCTCTGCCACGCAGAGCTATTTACTCTGTATGACAGAGAACTCTGTCAGTCAAGTTCCTTGGACAGATTGGCCCCGCCGCGGGCGATCTCATGGAGCCAGGAGCGGAAGGCGACGAGCCCGGCCTCCTCGGCTCGCTCAGGGCGATAGGCGAGATACCAGGCGCGACGCTTCGGCACGGCCAGGCGGAACGGCGCCACCAGCCGCTTCGCCGCGAGATCGTCGACGACATAGGGCCTGAGACCGATGGCGACACCGACCCCGTCAAGCGCCGCCTGCAGCGCCATCGAATAGGTATCGAAGCTGGGGCCTCGCGCCGAGAGGGTTTCGAGCCCCGCAGCGGCGAGCCACTGGGTCCAGTCCTCCCGGGAATGGGACACATCCAGCAGGGTCATGCGCGTGAGGTCCGCCGGTCGGCGGAGTCGCCCGGCCACGGCCGGGGTGCAGACCGGGAACATCTCGGCCGAGAACAGCGGCTCGGCGACATAGCCCGGCCAGTCACCGTCGCCGAGTTGGACGCCGCAGGTCCAATCGTCGCGGAGCGCAACCACGGCGCCGCCGGTGGTCAGCCGAACCTCGATGCCGGGATGGGCACGGTGGAAGCCGCCCAGCCTCGGGATCAGCCAGCGGATGGCGAAGGTCGGGCCGACGCCGACCGTGAGCACCGGGCCGCCGCTTGCCGCCGTCACCTGCTCGGTCAGGCGCGCGATCGCGTCGAAGGCCGACGTGAGTCCCGGCTGGAAGGCGCGGCCATGGGAGGTAAGCGAAAGCCCGTTGGGATGCCGCTCGAACAACGGCACCGCCAGACGCGCCTCGAGCAGACGGACGAGCCGGCTGACCGCCGCCTGGCTCACCCCAAGCTCCGCCCCGGCGGCGGTGAAGCTGCCGTGGCGGGCCGCGGCCTCGAAGGCCCGAAGCCCGTTCAGGGAGGGCAACCGGCGCATCTCTACCCCCATTTTTCCTAGGGGTAAGACTGAGTTATCCGCGTTTGCTAGGCAAGTGGTGTGGGATCAGGATGCATGCGCCAGCCTGGGGAACCCGTCGAAATGCTGAGCGTGCCCATCGCCATCGGCCTCGCCGTCTCGATCATCGCGACCTCGTTCCTGTCAGGTCTCTTCGGCATGGCCGGCGGCATGGTGCTGATGGGTCTCCTGCTGATCCTCCTGCCCGTGCCGGCAGCGATGGTGCTGCACGGCATTACCCAGGTGGCGTCCAACGGCGCCCGCGCCTGGCTCTGGCGGACGCACATCGTCTGGCGCGTCTTCGCCGGATACTTCGTCGGCGCGGTGGCAGCGCTCGGCATCTTCGCGATGATCCAGTTCGTGCCGAGCAAGGCGGTGGTCCTGATCTTCATCGGCCTCGCGCCGCTGACCGCGCTCGCGATGCCGGCAGGCATGATGCTGAACCTGCTGAAGCCGATCCACGCGGCGGCCTGCGGCCTCATCTGCACGGTGCTGCAGCTGGTCGCGGGCGTCTCCGGGCCGATCTTCGACGCCTTCTTCGTCCGCTCCGGCATGGACCGGAAGGCACAGGTCTCGACCAAGGCCGTCGCCCAGACCTTCGGCCACTTCGTCAAGCTGATCTATTTCGGCGGCATCGTCGTCAGCGACGAGAGCTACGTCGAGCCGGCGGTGATGGTGGTCGCCGTGGTCACCGCGATCGTCGGCACCTGGCTGTCGCGGCGGATCCTCGAAGGCATGAGCGACCACGGCTTCAAGGTCTGGAGCCAGCGGATCATCGTGACGATCTCCGCCGTCTATCTCACCCAGGGCTTCTATCTGGCGGTCATGGGCTGAGGCTATCCGGCCTCGCAGCCCAGGGCCTCGATCTCCATCAGCCACTGCCGGCGCTTCTCGTCGGAGACCGCCTCGATCCGCCCGAACAGCTTCGTTCGTACCGGAGCGAAGCCGACGAATCCCAGGATGTTCCGCTTCAGCATCTTCACGGCGTGGCCGCCGTAGTACCAGCGATAGACGAAGCTCGGCATTCCCATCGTCACGACGACGCGCGCCGACTTGCCCTTCAACAGCGGCCGAAATCCCATCAGGCCATCGCTCTTCTCGGTGGCGAAACCGGGTGTGAGCAGGCGCTCCAGGAACCCCTTCAGGATCGCCGGCAGGGTTCCAAGCCAGAGCGGAAAGATCAGGACCAGGTGATCGGCCGCTTTGATCGCCTCGGCAGCGGCTTTGAGGTCGGGTTCCAGCGGCTGCTCGCGGCTGAATCCGTCGTGCAGGATCGGGTCGAAACTCATGTGGGAGAGCACGAACAGGCGCGCCTCGTGGCCGCCTGATTCCGCGCCCTTCAGATAGGCGCCGCCGAGCGCCTCGCAATAGCTGTTCCGGCGGGCATGCCCGACGACGATCGCGATCCTGGCCATCCTGCCTCCCAGCGCCTCGCCTTCGGGCGCGGCAATTCCAGAAAGCTAGGAGAGGATCGCGGCCCTCGCCTTGATCCAGCGCAAATCCAGGTCAGGCCCAGCCCGGCGGCTGGATGAAGCCGCCGATCAGGCGTTCGAGCCAGAGCGAGACGGCGATCGTGGTGCGGTCCTGTCCGAAGGCACCAATGATCTGGATCCCCGTCGGCAGCCCGTCCCGCGCGAGGCCGGCCGGAGCGGCCGTCGCCGGCAGATAGGGCATGATCGGCAGGCCGGCCCAGAAGATCTGGCTGAAATAGGCGACCGGCTTGCCGTTGACCGGCAGGACGCGCTTGTCGCGATCGGGCTCGCCGTCATGGGGGAACGCCGTGGTCGGCGCCACCGGGCAGATCATCACGTCCCAGGACTGGAAGAACGCGGCCCAGGCCCGCCGCAGCTTGGCCCGGGTCTCGTTCCAGCCGATCCAGTCGCGGTGGTAGAGGGTCCCGCCGCGGACCACCGTCGCGTAGTAGCCGGTGTCGCGCTCGGTCAGGGTCGGGAGCTTCCGGAGATAGCCCTCGAACACGTCCTTCGGCTGGCGCGCCGTCGTGGTCGCGCGCAGCAGGCGAAGATAAGTGGTGTGCGCCAGCTCGACGTCGAAGTCCGGACGCGCCTTGTCGTCGATGATGGCGCCAGCCTTGGCCATCGCGTCCACCGCCGCCTGCAGCCGGTCGCCGACGGCGGCATCGATCGGCGAACGCGGATCGTCGGCCCAGACGCCGACGCGGAGCCCCTTGAACCCGTCGGCACGCGGCGGCGGCAGGTCGAGTTTCCAGGCCGTCGCCTCGGCGCCGTCGGCCCCGGCGATGAGGCCAAGTTCCAGATCCAGATCCTCGGCCGATCGCCCCATCGGGCCGACCACCGAAAGATCGCCGGCGCCGACAATGCCGGGCGGCATCTGGCCGCGCGTCGGCACGATGCCGTAGCTCGGCTTGTGGGCGTAGGTGCCGGTGTAGTGCGCCGGGTT
>CAXNIC010000469.1:0-3674 GCA_964201945.1 Alphaproteobacteria bacterium | reverse complement strand
CGCCGCGACTACGGCCCCTGCATGGTGCTGCGGATCGGCGGGCTCACCGGCATCGAGGTCGTCGTCATCACCAACAACGGCCAGGGCAACGATCTCGGCAACTTCACCTCGATGGGCATCGACCCGACGCGGAAGGACACGGTCGTGGTCAAGTCGATGCATCACTTCCGCGCTGCCTTCGAGCCGATCGCGCGCGAGGTCGTGCTGGTCGATTCCAAGTCGCTGTGCTCGGAGAACTTCACGCCCGATATGTTCAAGAAGGTGCGCCGCCCGGTCTGGCCGTTCGACCAGATCGCCTGATGCGGGTCGAGGCCTTCGACTTCGACCTGCCCCCGGACCTGATCGCCGACCATCCGGCGAGGCCGCGCGATGCGGCCCGCCTGCTGGTGGTCGGCGACGCGCTCGAGGATCGCATCGTGCGCGAGCTTCCGGCGCTGCTCGGGCCCAAGGATGTGCTGGTGGTGAACGACACCAAGGTCATCCCCGCCCGCCTGTTCGCGCGGCGGGGCGAGGCGAAGATCGAGACCCTGCTGCACAAGCGGCTGGCACCCGGGCGCTGGCTCGCCTTCGCGCGTCCGGCGAAGAAACTCCGGACGGGAGACCGGCTGGCTGTCGGCGACGCCACAGTCCTGGTCGCCGAGAAGCGCGAGAACGGCGAGGTCATGCTGGATTTCCAGGCGAGCGACGCCGAGGTGATGGCGCTGCTGGGGCAGCATGGCCACATGCCGCTGCCGCCCTACATCAAGCGCGGCGACACCGCCTCGGATGCCGCTGACTACCAGACGCTCTTCGCCCGGAACGAAGGCGCCATCGCCGCCCCCACCGCAGGCCTGCACTTCACCCCGGTCCTCAAGGACGCCCTCGCCGCCCGCGGCGTCGAGATCCAGACCGTCACCCTTCATGTCGGCGCCGGCACTTTCCTGCCGGTGAAGGCCGAGGACACCGTCGACCACGCGATGCATGCCGAGTGGGGCGAGATCACCGCCGACGTCGCCGAGCGGGTGAACGCCGCCCGTGCCGCCGGCGGCCGCCTGCTCGCGGTCGGCACCACCAGCGTCCGCCTGCTGGAAACGGCGGCCGGCGAGGACGGACGGCTTCGGCCCTTCACCGGCGACACCGACATCTTCATCATCCCGGGCTACCGTTTCAAAATCGTGGATCTGATGCTCACCAACTTCCACCTGCCGCGCTCGACGCTGTTCATGCTGGTCGCCGCATTTGCCGGTCTCGAACGGATGAAGGCCGCCTACGCGCATGCGATCCAGGAGCGCTATCGCTTCTACTCCTATGGCGATGCCTGCCTGCTCAAGAGGGCCGCATGAGCATCGGCTTCGAGGTCCTGGCGACCGATGGTGCCGCCCGGCGCGGGCGGATCGAGACCGCGCATGCGCCGATCGACACGCCCGCCTTCATGCCGGTCGGAACCGCCGGCACGGTCAAGGGCATGCATCCGGAGTCGGTGGCGGCGACCGGCGCGCAGATCATCCTCGGCAACACATATCACCTGATGCTTCGCCCCGGCGCCGAGCAGGTCGCGGCGCTTGGCGGCCTGCATCGCTTCATGAACTGGCCGGGGCCGATCCTGACCGACTCGGGCGGTTTCCAGGTGATGTCGCTGGCGGGGTTGCGGACCATCGACGAGCAGGGCGTGGTCTTCAAGTCGCACCTGGACGGGACCAAATACGCGCTCACGCCCGAGCGCTCGATCGAGATCCAGCATCTGCTGGACGCCACCATCACCATGGTGCTGGACGAGTGCACGCCGTTCCCGGCGACCGAGGACGAGGCCGACCACTCGATGATGCGCTCGATGCGCTGGGCCGAGCGTTGCCGCAAATCCTTCGTCGAGCGTCCCGGCTACGGCCTCTTCGGCATCGTCCAGGGCAGCATCTATCCGAAGCTCCGCGCCCGCTCGGTCACGGCGCTCGCCACCGTCGGCTTCGACGGCTACGCCATCGGCGGGCTCGCCGTCGGCGAGGGCCAGGCGATGATGTTCGATGTCCTGGACGCGACCGTGCCGAGCCTGCCCAAGGACCGCCCGCGCTACCTGATGGGCGTCGGACGGCCGGACGACATCGTCGGCGCGGTCCGGCGCGGCGTCGACATGTTCGACTGCGTCATGCCCACCCGCTCCGGCCGCACCGGCCAGGCCTTCACCCGCGGCAGCACGCTCAACATCCGGAACGCCGAGCACGCCGTCTCCGACCGGCCGCTCGACGGGCTCTGCCGCTGCCCGGCCTGCCGCGGTTATTCACGCGGATATCTGCATCACCTGTTCAAGGCCAACGAGATGCTGGGTCCCATGTTGTTGACCTGGCATAACCTCCAGCACTATCAGGACCTGATGGTGGAGCTGCGCTGGGCCATCGAGGCAGGCACCTTCGAAGAGGTCGCCCGGCGCTGGGAAGCCGCCCCGCAACGGCCGGACGAACCGGAATGACCAAATCTCTGACCTATCTCGGCCGGCCGACGCCGCCGCCGGCCTCACCGGACGAGGCCGTGCTGGACCGGGTGCCGAATGCGCATCCGCGCGAGCGCTATCTCGTCCGCTTCACTGCGCCCGAGTTCACCTGCCTCTGCCCGATCACCGGCCAGCCGGACTTCGCCCATCTGGTGATCGACTACGTGCCGAAAGCGTGGCTGATCGAGAGCAAGGCGCTGAAGCTGTATCTGGCCTCCTTTCGCAATCACAACGGATTCCACGAGTCGACCACGATCGAGATCGCCAAGCGGCTCCGCGCCGTGCTGAAGCCGGCATGGCTTCGTATCGGCGGCTACTGGTACCCGCGGGGCGGCATGCCGATCGACGTCTTCTACCGGTCGGGGCCGGAGCCCAAGGGCCTGTGGATCCCGCCGCAGGAGGTGCAGCCTTACCGAGGCCGCGGATAGCGATGGAAGATCCGAAGGCCGCGATCCGGGAAAAGGCGCTGGCCCTCGGTTTCGACGCCATCGGCTTCGCGCCCGCCGCGCTGTCCGGCGAGGCCCGCGATAACCTCGCGCGCTACCTCGGTCAGGGCCTGCATGGCGACATGGGCTGGCTCGCCGCCAAGGCCGACCGCCGCGGCGACCCGCAGACGCTGTGGCCCGACGCCCGGAGCGTCATCGTGCTGGGCATGAACTACGGCTCGCCCGAGGCGCCGAACGCGCATCTCGGCGAGGCCGGGACGGGCATCGTCTCCGTCTACGCACGCGGCCGCGACTACCACGACGTGATCAAGAGCCGCCTGAAGACGCTGGGCCGCTGGCTCGCCGAGAGCCGGGATTGCCAGGTGAAGGTCTTCGTCGACACCGCACCGGTGATGGAGAAACCGCTGGCCGAGGCTGCCGGCATCGGCTGGCAGGGCAAGCACACCAACCTGGTCTCCCGCGACTTCGGCTCCTGGCTGTTCCTCGGCGAGGTCTTCACCGATCTGGTGCTGGAACCCGACGCACCGCACGCCGACAACTGCGGCGCCTGCCGCGCCTGCCTGGATGCCTGCCCGACCGCGGCCTTCCCGGCGCCCTATCGCCTCGATGCCCGTCGCTGCGTCTCTTACCTGACGATCGAGCACAAGGGGCCGATCCCGCGGGATCTCAGGCGCCTGCTTGGCAACCGCATCTATGGCTGCGACGATTGCCTGGCAGCCTGTCCCTGGAACAAGTTCGCGACCCGCACATCGGAGCCCGGCCTCCTG
>CAXNIC010000468.1:0-3685 GCA_964201945.1 Alphaproteobacteria bacterium | reverse complement strand
CGCCGCGGGCGCGGCCTCAACGAGAACCTGGCGCGCGAGATCCTGGAGCTGCACACGCTCGGCGTCGACGGCGGCTATGGCCAGGCGGACGTACGCGCGCTGGCCGAGATGCTGACTGGCTGGACCATGGGCAATCTGCGCAACGGCGTCATCGGCGAGTTCCTCTATGTCGAGGCCATCCACCAGCCCGGCGCGAAGACCTTCCTCGGCCGCAGCTACACGCAGAGCGGCGAACGCGAGGCCAGGGAGGCGCTGGAAACCCTTGCCCGCCATCCCTCGACCGCGCGCCGCATCGCGACCAAGCTCGCCCGCCACTTCATCGCCGACCAGCCGCCGCCTGAGTCGGTCGAGCGGATCGCCCGGACGTTCCGCGACAGCGATGGCGACCTGGCCATGGTCATGCGCGCCGTGATCGACGAGGAAGCGGTCTGGCGGGCGCCGCTGGCCAAGGTCCGGAGCCCCGGCGAGTTCCTGGTCGCAGCTCTTCGCGCTACCGGTGCAAAGTCGGATGCCGGGCCGATCATCAGGGCCCAGGCGGCGCTGGGACAGGCGCCGCTGACCGCGCCGTCCCCGGCCGGATGGCCCGACGACGCGGCCTCCTGGGCGACGCCCGAGGCGATGATGCGCCGGGTCGAGTTCGCCCTCGCCTTCGCCGAGAAGGTGCGCGTGAAGATGGAGCCGGGAGATCTCGCCGAATCCGTGCTCGGCGATGCCCTGTCGGACGAGACGGGCACCGCCATCCGCCGCGCCGGCAGCCGTACCGAGGCGTTGGCCCTGCTTCTGGCTTCGCCCGAGTTCCAGCGGAGATGACCATGCTCCCGACCCGCCGCCGTCTCCTCCTCGGCCTCGGCGCGCTGGCGCTGCCGCTGCCGAACCTGGCGCTCGCCGCCGCCGCGACCGATCGCCGCTTCGTCTTCGTCGTACTGCGCGGCGGCCTCGACGGCATCGGCGCCGTCGTCCCTTACGCCGACCCGGACTATCGCGCGCTTCGCGGCGACATCGCGCTCGCCGAGCCCGGACAGGAGGGCGGCGTCCTCGATCTCGACGGCCGCTTCGGGCTGCATCCGGCACTGGCGCCGCTGGAGGCGCTGTGGCGGGAGAAGCAGCTCGCGATCGTCCATGCGGTGGCGACGCCCTATCGCCAGCGCTCGCATTTCGACGGCCAGGACCTGCTGGAGAACGGCACCGCCGATCCGCGTGCCAAGGGCGGTGGCTGGCTCAACCGGACGATCCAGCTTCTCGGCAGGCCGAAGGAGACCGATCGCCGGCTCGGCCTCGCCATCGGCCAGACCGTGCCGCTGACGCTGAGAGGCGACGTGCCCGTCGCGTCCTGGGCGCCGGCGGTGCTTCCGGATGCGTCCTCGGACTTCCTCGCCAAGGTCGCCTCGCTCTACCGTGACGACCGCGTGCTGGGACCTGCCTTCACGCAAGGCATCGGCGCACATGCGATGTCGGCCCAGGCGATCGGCGAGAGAACGATGGGCGGCACGCCGGCCCGCGGCCCCGGTGCCTTCAAGGTGGCCGCCGAGGCCGCCGGTAAGCTGCTGGCCTCGCCGCTCGGTCCCCGTATCGCCGTGCTCGAGCTGAACGGCTTCGACACCCACGCCCAGCAGCGCGGCCGCATCGTGCAGCCGCTCGCCGCCTTCGCCGACGGCATGGCCGCACTCAAGGAGGCGATGGGTCCGGTCTGGGCCGAAACCGTCGTTCTCGCCGCCAGCGAGTTCGGCCGCACCGCCAGCGTCAACGGCACTGTTGGCACCGATCACGGCACCGCCGGCATCGCCTTTGTCCTCGGTGGCCGACTCAACGGCGGCCGCGTCCTCGGGTCATGGCCGGGCCTGGCCTCGCACCAGCTCTACGAGACCCGCGACCTCGCCCCCACCACCGACCTCCGCGCCGTCGCCAAGGCCCTGCTCAAGGACCACCTCGGCCTCTCCGCCGACGCGCTGGGCCGGGTGGTGTTTCCGGAAAGCCGGACGGTGCAACCGATGGAAGGGCTGGTAGCGTAGATCCCGCTTCTTTTGCATCGGCTTCCGTCACCTGTTACGATACTCACATGACCGCAAAAAGAGCGATGTCAGCAGCCGAGCGCATGAAGCGCTATCGAACGCGCAAGCGCGCGGCTGGACTCAGGCAGGTGCAGACCTGGGCGCTTGATCGCCAGTCGCCGATCTTCCGCCGAGAGCTACGTCGCCAGGCGCGCCGCATCGCAGCCAGCGAGGGCGAAAAGGAAGTGCTCGACTTCGCGGAAGCGGTGGCGGATTGGCCCGACAAGTAAAGCGGGGTGACATCGTCACTGCCGCGGCGCCCGGCGACTATGGCAAGCCCAGGCCAGCGGTTGTCGTTCAGTCGGATGCGTTGAATGATATTCTGCACGGAATCGTCATCTGTCCGCTGACGACCGACACCGTTGAGGCCCCGCTGCTTCGCGTTTCTGTCGAACCCACGGCATCGAACGGGCTACGCGAGACGTCTCACGTCATGGTCGACAAGGTCATGGCGGTCAGTCGTCATCGCCTTCGTGATCATGTCGGAACCCTCGAGCCGCATCTGATGCGCCGCGTCGAGGAAGGTCTTTCGGCCCTTCTCGGGCTGCCCTAGGCTTCAGCTCCGCCCCGTCTTCTCTCCCGCCTTCTTTTCCTCCGTCCCCAGCGCGTCCGCGAGCCGCTGCGCGGCGCTGCCGGGCCGCAGCGCCTTCGGCTGGTCGGCCGACGGCGCCCAGCCGATCACGTGGATCACCTGGAACGTCGCGCGCACCCGACCGTCCGGCTCGGCGAAGCGCTGTTGGTAGAGGGCAGCGGCGGCAGCCAGCGTGTCGCGGCGCGTCGGCGAGCGCCGGCGCTCGATCTGCGCGTTCGCTTCGCCCATCGCCTTCAGCTCGCGCATCAGGGCCAGCGCGTTCGGGTATGTCACGGTCAGGCGGTCGGCATCGGCAACCGGGAGCGCGAAGCCGGCGCGCTGGAGCAGGCCGGCGGCGTCACGGAGATCGGCGAAAGGCGAGACGCGGGGGCTCACGCCATTCTCGATAACGCTCTCGGCCTCGATCCAGGCCTGGCGCAGCTCGACCAGCGTTTCGCCACCGAAGAGTGCTGCGAGGAAGAGCCCGTCCGGCTTGAGGGCGCGGCGGATCTGGATCAACGCCCCCGGCAGGTCGTTGACCCAGTGGAGGCTCAAGCAGGAGAAGACCGCATCCAGGCTTCCCTCGGCGAAGGGCAGCAGCTCCTCGTCGCAGGCGATCGCCGAGCCGCCGGCGAGCGCCGCCATCTCGGGCGCGAGATCGGCCTGGATCAACCGCTCGATGCCGCCACGGCCGGCGAGCACCTGCCCGAACTCGCCGCGGTGGCAGCCGAGGTCGAGCGCCAGCGGGAAGGTCCGGCGGATGTCTTCGAGGCGGTCGGCGAGGCGATCGGCGACCTCGCGGACGAGGAAGTCGGCGCTGGCGAAGCCGGCGGCCGCGCGGGCGCGGTTGAGGCGCACCCTCTGGCGGTCGAAGACGCGCGCACCTTCCGGGACGGTTCCGGTCATGCGCCCTTATGGCATGGCCTGCGCCGGCGTTGACAGCCTCCCGCGCCCGCCGCCACCATTGCCGTCCATGACGGCGACGGCGGCGATCCTCGGTTTCGGGCGGCGGCTGGGGC
The DNA here is from genome assembly GCA_964201945.1 of Alphaproteobacteria bacterium. GTDB lineage: Bacteria > Pseudomonadota > Alphaproteobacteria > SHVZ01 > SHVZ01 > SHVZ01. Next base: position 47 of record CAXNIC010000468.1, on the reverse strand, counting down.
GGGCGGCGCTGGATGCGCTGCTGCCGCCGCTCTGCCTTTCCTGCCAG
>CAXNIC010000467.1:0-3688 GCA_964201945.1 Alphaproteobacteria bacterium | reverse complement strand
GCGTCCGCGCTCGGCCGGCAACAGGTCTTTCAGCAACCGCCATTCCGCTTCGCTCAGATCGCCTCGGCTCACGAATCCCTCCTCCAAGAGGAATCCTTGAATCAAGGTTCGAGTCACACGTCAATCACTTTGTAAACACCGCCTAGGCTCCAAATCCAACCCACGGAGGGCTGTCGATGAAACTCAACGGACACGCGGCGATCGTCACCGGCGGCGGCTCGGGCCTCGGCGCGGCGACCGCGCGCTCTCTAGCGGCGGCAGGCGCCAAGGTCGCGGTCTTCGACGTCAACAAGGATGCGGCCGAGTCGGTGGCGAAGGAGATCGGCGGCACGGCGCATGCCTGCGACGTTTCCGACGCCGCTTCGACCGAGGCCGCCGTCGCGGCCGCGGCGAAAGTCCATGGCGCGGCCCGGGTCGGTGTCGCCTGCGCCGGGATCGCACCGGCCGCCCGCATCGTCGGGCGCGAGGGACCGCTGGCGCTGGCCGATTTCCGCCGGGTGATCGAGGTCAACCTGATCGGCACCTTCAACATCATGCGCCTCGTCGCGGCGGGCGCCTCGGCGTTGCCGGCGCTGGAGGATGGCGAGCGCGGCGTCGTCGTCACCACCGCCTCGGTTGCCGCCTTCGAGGGCCAGATCGGCCAGGCCGCCTATGCCGCCTCCAAAGGCGGCGTTGCTGCGCTGACGCTGCCGGCGGCACGCGAGTTCGCCCGTGCCGGCATCCGTGTCTGCACCATCGCACCCGGCCTGTTCGGCACGCCGCTTCTCTTGAACATGCCGCAGCCGGTGCAGGAGTCTCTGGCGGCCGGCGTGCCCTTCCCCACCCGCTTCGGCCATCCCGAGGAGTATGCCCGGCTGGTGCTGGCGATCATCGACAACCCGATGCTGAACGGCGAGACCATCCGCCTCGACGGCGCGCTCCGCATGCAGCCGAAGTAGTCTCCGTCAGCTCGGCGACGCCGGCTTCGCCACCTCGTCGATGAACCGGGCCAGCGCCACGTCGAGCTCGGTGACGCCGCCGGCATCGTGGGTCGAGAGCGTCACCTCGACCTTGTCGTAGACGTTCGACCACTCCGGATGATGATCGAGCTGCTCGGCGCGGAGTGCGACCCGCGTCATGAAGGCGAAGGCGCGGCTGAAGTCGCCGAACTTGAACGTCTTCCGGATGGCGTCCTGGCCGGCGACCTCGGTCCAGCCGTCGAGGAGCGAGAGCGCGTTGACGCGCGCGGTGCCTTCCAGCTTCTTCGGCCGCATGGACGCCTCCATTGGGTGCTTGCATCGGACGTTAGCGAGGGATATCGCAACATGCCATGCCCGAACGTTCAAACGCTCCGATGACCGGATGGTTCGCCCGCGCCGCACCCGGCCTTGATGATTTCGCCGAAGTCGCCGAGGCCGCCTTCAAGCGCCTGCCGGCCCAGTTCCGCCAGCTCGTCGGCGATGTCGTCTTCCATGTCCAGGAATTCGCCGATGAGGAGGTCCTGGAATCGCTCGGGATCAAGGATCCGTTCGAGCTGACCGGCCTCTATGACGGCATCGATCTCGCCGACCGTACCCTCGGCGACCCACCTACCTCGCAGTCGCGGGTCTATCTGTATCGCCGGCCGATCCTGGACGAATGGGCCGAGCGCGGCGACGTGCCGCTCGCCGAGCTGATCGAGCACGTGCTGGTCCACGAGATTGGCCACCATTTCGGCCTCTCCGACGAGGAGATCGAGGCAATCGAAGCCTCGGCGAGATAGGCGACGAAAGCAAAATACCGGCGTCTCTGCCGCCGGACCTTCAAGGAGCTGCCGTGCATCTGACGTTCTTGGGCGGGGCCGGTACCGTTACCGGCTCGAAGTACCTCGTGGAGTCCGGCGCACGCCGTATCCTCGTCGATTGCGGACTCTTCCAGGGGCTGAAGAACCTGCGGCTGCGCAACTGGACCCCGCTTCCGGTGCAGCCGGCCACGATCGGATCGGTCGTGCTCACGCACGCGCATCTCGACCACTCGGGCTATCTGCCCGCCCTGATCCGCGACGGCTATGCAGGCCGCATCCATTGCTCGCCGGCGACACGCGATCTCTGCGAGATCCTTCTGCCCGACAGCGGGTTTCTCCAGGAGAAGGATGCCGAGTTCGCCAACCGGCACGGCTTCTCGAAGCACAAGCCGGCGCTGCCGCTGTACACGCTCAGTGACGCCGAGCGGGCGCTGGAGCAGCTGGAGCCTCTCGCGTTCGATTCCACACGTGAGCTCGGCGGCGGCGCGAGCGTGAGATTGCACCGGGCCGGACACATCCTCGGGGCTTCGATCGTCGAGCTCTCCTGGGCGGGAGCCAAGGTGGTCTTTTCCGGCGATCTCGGCCGCTACGACGATCCGGTGATGGTCGCACCGGCTACCATCCGCGACGCCGACTATCTGGTCGTCGAGTCGACCTACGGCGATCGCCGGCACGACCGGACCGATCCCGAAGAGGCCTTGGCGGAGATCGTCCTCAGAACCACGAAGCGCGGCGGCACCGTCGTCATCCCCGCCTTCGCGGTCGGGCGCGCGCAGTCGCTCCTCTACCATTTCGACCGGCTCAAGCGCCGGGGCCGGCTGTCGAACGTGCCCGTATTCCTCGACAGCCCAATGGCGATCGACGCCACCCAGCTGCTCCACCGCCATCCCGACGACCACAGGCTTACCCCCGACGAATGCCGGGCTGCCTGCGCCGAGGCGCGCTATGTCCGCGATGTCGAGGACTCGAAGGCACTCACCGCCAATCCGATGCCGAAGGTGATCATCTCGGCGAGCGGAATGGCGACGGGCGGGAGGGTGCTGCATCACCTCAAGCGCTACGCCCCGGATCCGAACAGCATGATCCTGTTCGCCGGCTATCAGGCGGCGGGTACCCGGGGGGCGGACATGATCGGCGGAGCCGCAAGCGTCAAGATCCACGGCGAGCATGTTCCGGTGCGCGCCGAAGTCGCCAATCTCTCCGCGCTCTCCGCCCATGCCGACGCCGACGAGATCCTGAGATGGCTCGGCGGATTCGAACGGGCGCCCCGGATGACCTTCATCACCCATGGCGAGCCGGCCGCCTCCGACGCGCTCCGCCGGCGGATCGAGGAGGAGCTGCGCTGGCCTTGCAAGGTTCCGGAGCCCCTGGAGAAGATCGAGCTGGCATGACCGGAATGATCATCCGTCCGGAGCCTCCGGGGAACGCAACGGCCGCGCGGCCGTCGCTGAGGGCACGGCGCCTCGGGCTCCACGCCCAGCACGAGGTGCTGGTGCTGATGCGGGTCGACTGCCATGTCTGCCGGTCCGAAGGGCTCGCAGCGCACGCGCAGGTCATAGTCGCGGCCGGTGGTCGCGAGATCGTGGCGACCCTCTATCAGATCTCCGGCGATTTCCTGTCGGTCGACGAGGCGGGGCTTTCCGAGGCGGCGTGGGAGCGGCTCGGGGTCGTCGAAGGCGGGCCGCTCACCGTCCGCCACGCCGATCCCGTCGGTTCGCTCAGCCACGTCCGGAGCCGCATCTACGGACACCGCCTCGCGGAGAGCAGCTTCCGGACGATCCTCACCGATATCGTCGCCGGCCGGTACTCCGACACGCAGATCGCGGCCTTCGTCACCGCCTGCACGATGCTGGCGCTCGACGAGGCCGAGACCGTTGCCCTCACCAGGGCGATGGTCGACACCGGCGAGAAGCTGACCTGGCCGGA
>CAXNIC010000466.1:0-3707 GCA_964201945.1 Alphaproteobacteria bacterium | reverse complement strand
AGGCCGGCGAACGGCTTCACCACCTGGAAGGTGCGGCCGATGCCGGCGCGACAGACCTGATCGGCGCGGAGTCCGGTGAGGCGCGTGCCGGCGAGAGTCACCTCGCCCGCATCCGGCGGCAAAGCGCCGGCGATCAGGTTGAAGCAGGTGGTCTTGCCGGCGCCGTTCGGGCCGATCAGCGCCAGGATCTCCCTGTCGCCGACATTGAACGACACATCGGCGACGGCCTTCAGCCCGCGGAAGCTCTTCGACAGGCCGGAGACGGTGAGCAGCGGCTCAACCATCGCGGCCGATCCGGAGGCGCTGCGCCAGCCAGGGCCAGAGGCCGGCCGGCTTCAGCATGACGATGACGAGAAGGGCCACGCCGTAGATCACCTGCTTGGCGCCGGGGGCAGCGAGGCCGAGATGCTCCAGCAGCGCGGTCGTGCCCTCGCCCAGCAGGGTCAACACGAAGGAGCCCAGCACCGGGCCGAACAGCGTGCCCATGCCGCCGATGATCGGCGCCAGGATGATCTCGATCGAGCGTGCCATCGAGAAGATCTGCTCGGGATACATGTTGTTGTAATAGAAGGCGTAGAAGACGCCGCCGAGCGAGGTGAGCGCACTCGAGACCGCGACCGCCGCCATCCGCGCCCTGAACACGTCGACGCCGGCCGCGGCCGCCGCTTCGGGATCCTCGCGGATGGCGAGCCAGGCGTATCCCAGGCGCGTGCGCATCAGCCCGCGTGCCAGCAGGAACGCCGCCGCCGCCAGGCCCAAGGCCACGTAGTAGAAAAGTACCGGCGGGCCACGCAGCGCGACGAGGCTCACCTGCCCGTGCTCGACCGGCAGGAAGAAGCCGCTGGAGCCGCCGGTCCATTCCATGTGGTCGAAGAGGATGCGGGTGAACTCGGCGAAGGCGATGGTGAGCAGAGCGAAGTAGACGCCATTGACGCGGAAGCGGAACCCGAGCGCGCCGATGGCGAGCCCCGCCAAGGTTGCCACGATCGCGGCGGGGATTGCGCCGATCAGCGCGGGCACGCCGAAGGAAGCATAGAGTGCGGCGGCCACATAGGCGCCGAGGCCGACATAGAGCGCGTGGCCCAGCGACAACAGGCCGGCGAAGCCCATCATCACGTTCCAGGCGATGCCGAGATAGGCGTAGTGCAGGATCAAGATCAGTACGGCCAGCGGATAGGCGCCGACGCCGAGCGGCGCCAGCACCAGCAGCGCGAAGAGGCCGCCGAGAAGAAGCCGCGCCCTCATGCGCGCCGCCCCATCAGGCCTTCGGGCCTGAGCAGCAGCACCAGGATCAGAAGGCCATAGCTGAACAGGCTCTTCAAAGAGGGCGTCAGCAGGAAGCCCGCCAGCGCCTCGGAGACGCCGATGAGCACGCCGCCGACAAGCGCGCCGGCCATGCTGCCAAGGCCGCCGATGATGACCACGATGAACGCCATCAGGGTCAGCTGGATCGCGAGTTGCGGCGTCGCGTCCCGCATCAGCACAAGCAGCGTGCCGGATGCGCCGACCAGCGCGCAGCCGAGCCCGAAGGTCAGCGCGTAGAGCCGGCGGACGTCGAGGCCGACGACCTGGGCGCCCAAGAGATTGTCGGCGCAGGCACGGATCGCGGTGCCGAGATCGGTGAAGCGGAAGAAGAGATAGAGGCCGCCTGCCAGCACGATCGCCGCCGCCGCCGCATAGACGCGGACGGTGTCCAGCAGCATCGGCCCGAGCTCGAAGGAGTCATAGGCGTAGTCGACCTTCACGTGCCTTGCATCGGGGCCGAAAACCAGCAGGAGGCCGTTCAGCACGATGATGGCGACCGCCAGAAGCAGCATGAACTGCTCGTGCTCCGGCCGACCGATGAAGGGCTCGACCAGGAAGCGCTGCAGCGCGTAGCCGACGGCGAACAGCGCCGCCGCGATCACCGGAAGCGTCAGCAGCGGATCGGCGCCCAGCGTGGAGGCCAGCACCCAGGCCATGTACATCGCCGCCACCGTCAGCTCGCCATGAGCGAAGTTGACGACGCGCACCACGCCGAAGATCACCGACAGCCCGAGCGCCATCAGCCCGTAGACGAGGCCGGTGAGCACGCCCGAAGCGAGGATGTCGAGGTAGACGGCCAAGGCTACAGCTCGTTGTCGTACCCCCTCCCCCGGCAAAGCCGGGGGAGGGTTCTCAAAGTCAAGCCGAGCGGCCGCGCCAGCCGGGCATCGGGAAGACCGGCTTCGCCGTCGCCGCCTCACGCGGCAGCACGACCGTCGGGGTCTTTTTCAGGTTCTGCACGGTGGCTGAGCCGATGTTGTTGTTCTGGCCCTTGGCATCGAAGGTGATGGTGCCGCCGGTCATCACGTGGTCGGCGATGTCGGTCGAGCGCAGCGCCTCGGCGATGGCGCGGGGATCGCGCGAGCCCGCGCGCTTGGCTGCGTCGGCGGCCACCAGCATCGCCTCGAAGGTGAAGCCGACATTGAACGCGTCGACGCCGAAGCGCCCCTGCGGGAAGCGCTTGGCGAAGGCATCGCCGAGCCGCTTGGTGATCGGCGCGTTGAAGTTGGGCCAGGGCAGGTTGGTGATGGTGTAGTCGGAATAGCCGCCGAGGCCGTCGTAGAATTCCTGGTCGTACATGCCGGGGCTGCCCGGGCTGACGATGCCCTTCGGCTCGTAGCGCTGCTTCACCATCTCGCGGATGAGCCGGATAGCGTCGCCGGCGCGGGTGGTGACGATGACGAAATCGGCGCCGGACGCCTTGCACTTCGCCACCTCGACCGAGAGATCCTGCGCCTTGGGATCGTAGGCGATGGAATCGACCAGCTTGAACGGCATGTCGAGGGTCGGGAACAGCCGGTCGATCGCGCCGCGGTTGGCCTGGCCGAAGGTGTCGTTGGCATGGATGAAGATGCCGCTCTTCGGCGTGACGTTGGTCGCCTTGAACATCTCCTTCATCAGGGAGAGGCCGTTCCGCACCAGCATCACGCTGGTCGGGAAGTTGCGGAATACGTACTTGAACCCCTGCTCGGTGATCTGCGGGGCGGCGGCGACGTTGATCACCAGCGGCACCGCCTTCTGCTCGCAGACCTGGGCGATGGCGCTGGTGCCGCCGGAATCGAAGGCGCCGACCAGCACCTGGGCGCCGTCGGCGATCAGCTTTTCGGCCTGGGTGCGGGCGAGGTCGACGTTGGACTCGAAGTCGACCGAGACGACCTCGACCCGGTGGCCCAGGTCCGACAGCACCTGGGGGGCGATATCGACGCCGCGCTGGCAGGACTGCCCGGCCGGCGCCAGATAGCCCGAGCGCGGCAGGATGACGCCGATCTTGAGCGCCGGGGCCTGGGCGCGAGCGGCGCCGAGGGGGAGCGTGGCGGCGAGGCCGGCGGCGGCGGCTCCCTGGATCAGCTGGCGGCGGCTCGACCGGATGCGCTGGGTCATCGGGGGAACTCCTCTCAAGTCTCTGATATCGGGTGGATATTACAGGAAGTGTAGTCGGCGGGATCGGCCACCACAAGCGCCGGGCTGTATGGTTTGTCCCGTAGATTCGGGGTATGTACCCGCTCATGAGCGACACGCCGCGCCGGAAGAGAGTCGGGCGCGAGAGCTGGCCCCTGTTCCGGAGGCTGCTCCGCGAGAACGTGCGGCCCGAGGCCGGCTGGCTGGCGCTGGCGCTCCTGTTCATGGTGCTGGTCGCGCTCTCGACCGCGGCGCTGGCGAAGCTGATGGAGCCGGTGCTCGAC
>CAXNIC010000465.1:0-3719 GCA_964201945.1 Alphaproteobacteria bacterium | reverse complement strand
CCCAAAGCGGATATCGTGCGCGCCCAACCGTTTCAAGGAGCATGGCGCATGTCCGGGCGCATCGAAGACAGGCTGAAGGAACTGAAGATCGAGCTGCCGAAGCCGGCGGCGCCCGCAGCCAACTACGTTCCCTACACGATTTCCGGCCGGCTGCTGTTCGTCGCCGGGCAGATTCCGGTGCTGAACGGCCAGATCAAATATGTCGGCACGGTCGGCCAGGACCTCTCGATCGAGGACGGCGCCGCCGCTGCGCGCCTTTGCGGGCTGAACCTGATCGCCCAGGCCAAGGCCGCCTGCGGCGGCAACCTCGACAAGGTCGGCCGCGTGCTGAAGCTGGTGGGATTCGTTCAGTGCACCACCGGCTTCAAGGACCAGCCGAAGGTGGTGAACGGCGCCTCGGACCTGATGGTGCAGGTGTTCGGCGATCTCGGCCGCCATGCCCGCGTCGCCGTCGGCACCAACGCGCTGCCGTTGGGCGTCGCCGCCGAGGTCGAGGGCACCTTCGAGCTCCTGTAGCCGCCATGGACGGCGACGGACAGGTGACGGTCCGCGTCGTCGACAGCGTCGCTGCGATTCCAGCGGCCGCGTGGGATGCGTGCGCAGGCGCGGACAATCCGTTCCTGTCGCACGCCTTCCTGAGCGCGCTGGAGATCTCGGGCAGCTGCTCGCCGGATACCGGCTGGCTGCCCCAGCACTTGGTCGCGGCCGACGACGCCGGCGCCGTGCTCGGCGTCGTTCCGGCCTACCTGAAGAGCCATTCGCAGGGCGAGTACGTCTTCGACCATGGCTGGGCCGAGGCCTATATCCAGGCCGGCGGCCGCTACTATCCGAAGCTCCAGATCGCGGTTCCGTTCACGCCTGCGACCGGCCGGCGCCTCCTGCTCAAGCCCGGTGCCGATCCGGGATTGGTGGCGCAGCTTGCCGACGCGTCGCTGGCGCTGGCGGAGAAGCGGCACGCCTCTTCCGTCCACATCACCTTCCCGACCGAGGCGGAGTGGACCGAGCTCGGCGAGGCCGGCTGGATCCGCCGCATCGGGCTCCAGTACCACTGGACCAACGAGGGCTATAAGAGCTTCGACGATTTCCTCGAGGCGCTGGCATCGCGCAAGCGCAAGACGCTGAGGAAGGAGCGGCGCGAGGTCGCCGACAGCGGCATCGTCGTCCGTGCGCTCACCGGATCCGAGATCGAGGAGCGGCACTGGCGGACCTTCCACCGCTACTATCTCGACACCGTCGATCGCAAATGGGCGCATGCCTATCTGAACGAGGCGTTCTTCCTCCGCCTCGGCGAGACCATGGCCGATCGCGTGGTGATGATCGTCGGCGAGGTTGGCGGCAAGATGATCTGCGGCGCGCTCAACCTGCTCGGCACCGACACGCTCTATGGCCGCAACTGGGGTGCCGACGGGGACTACAAGTTCCTGCATTTCGAAGCGTGCTACTACCGCGCCATCGACTTCGCGATAGAGCGCGGTCTGAAGCGGGTCGAGGCCGGCGCCCAGGGCCCGCACAAGATCCAGCGGGGATACCTCCCGACCACGACCTACAGCCTGCACCACATCTTCGATCCGCGGCTGGCGAAGCCGGTCGCCGACGCGCTGAAACGCGAGCGCACCCATGTCGCCCGCGAGATCCAGCGGCTGATGGAGTTCTCGCCGTTCAGGAAGGGAACTGACGACTGATTTATCTTCGGTCTCCGACTTGAAATCGGATGGCACGGCGGATGAGACTGGCGTCAGTTCGACCCCCAATCCCCTCCCAAGGAGAGATCGATGCGCTTGACCCGACGCGACTTCGCCCTGACGGCCGCGAGCGCCGCCGCAGCGACCCTGATCGGCCGTGACGCCTTTGCCCAGGCCCCGGCCTTCTTCCGCATCGGCACCGGCGGCACTGCCGGCACCTACTATCCGGTCGGCGGCCTGATCGCCAATGCCGTCTCCGCGCCGCCGCGCCTGGTGCTGACGGCGCAGGCCTCCAACGGCTCGGTCGCCAACATCAACGGCATCCAGTCGGGCGCGCTCGAGTCCGGCTTCGCCCAGGCCGACGTCACCTACTGGGCCTATTCCGGCACCGGGCTGTTCGAGGGCAAGGAGAAGAACGCCGATCTCCGCTTCCTCGCCAACCTCTATCCCGAGAGCATCCACCTGGTGGCGGCGAAGAGCGCCAACATCAAGTCGGTCGCCGACCTCAAGGGCAAGCGCGTCTCGCTCGACGAGCCGGGCTCGGGCACGCTGGTCGACGCCAAGATCATCCTCGAGGGCTGGGGCCTCAGCGAGAAGGACGTGAAGGCCGATTATCTCAAGCCGAACCAGGCGGCGGAGAAGATGCGGGACGGCGGCATGGACGCCTTCATCTTCGTCGGTGGCTATCCGACCAGCGCCATCACCGAGCTGGCGGCGGCAGGCCCCGGCATCGATATCGTGCCGATCGCCGGTCCGCAGGCCGAGGCGATCATCAAGAAATACGCCTTTTTCTCCGCCGACGAGATTCCGGCCAACACCTACAAGGGTGCGGCCGCGGCGAAGACGCTGGCCGTCGGCGCCCAGTGGATCACCTCGGCCAAGGTGCCGGAAGCGGTGGTCTACGAGATCACCAAGGCGTTGTGGAGCGACAAGACCCGGGCCGCGCTCGATGCCGGCCACGCCAAGGGCAAGTCGATCCGCAAGGAGACCGCGCTCGACGGCGCCAGCATCCCGCTGCATCCGGGTGCCGAGAAATTCTACAAGGAGGCCGGCCTGAAGAAGTAGGTCCGGTCGTCCTTCGAGCCGTCATCGACAGGCCCCTCCCTCGCAGCCGCGGGTGAGGGGCCTTCCTTATCCGCCGTCTCTCGTTTGAATGAGCGCGCCCATGTCCACCGCCGATCCCGCCGTGCTGGCTGAGGCCCGCTCGCTCGAGGAGAAATTCGATCCGGAGATGCGGTTTCGGCCGCTTCGCCCGGGAACGGCCTGGATCGTCGCCGGGCTGCTGCTGACGCTGTCGGGCATTCATTACTACACCGCCGGTTTCGGGCTGCTGCGCGAGACCACCCATCGCGGCATCCACATGGCCTTCGTCATCGGCATGATCTTCCTGGTCTTCGCCGCGCGAAAGGCGGACCAGGACAAGGTCGCAGACTCGGCCTGGTGGCGGCCGGGCGGGATCTCGCTTCTCGACTGGGGGCTCGCGGCGGCGTCGGCGGTCGCCAGCCTCTACGTGCCGTGGATCTTCGCCGATCTCGCCTTCCGCGTCGGTAACCCGCTCTTCATCGACGTGGCGATGGGAACCGTGCTGGTCGTCGTGCTGCTGGAGGCGACGCGGCGCGGAGTCGGCTGGCCGCTGCCGATCATCGCCATCCTGATCATGCTTTACGCCTATTTCGGCCCGTCGATGCCCGGGATCATGAAGCATCCCGGTGCCACCTGGTCGAACATCGTCAACCACCTCTACCTCACCAGCCAGGGCATCTACGGCATCGCGCTCGGCGTGGTCGCGACATACGTCTTCCATTATGTGCTGTTCGGGGTGCTGGCGACGCGGATCGGGCTTGGCAAGCTGTTCATCGATCTCGCCTCCTGCGTCGCCGGCCGCTATGCCGGCGGCCCGGCCAAGGTCTCGATCTTCGGCTCGGCGCTGTTCGGCATGATCTCGGGCTCGTCGATCGCCAACACGGTGACGGTGGGCTCGCTCACCATCCCGGCGATGATCCGCTTGGGCTATCCCCGGCACTTCGCCGCGGCGGT
>CAXNIC010000464.1:0-3725 GCA_964201945.1 Alphaproteobacteria bacterium | reverse complement strand
CGGAAATCGTGTAGGGAACGTAGTTGGCTGCGGGCGCCGCCGGCTTCGGCAGCTCGATCTTCAGTTCCTTCAGCCTGTCTTCGATGCGCCCGGACATGCGCCATGCTCCTTGAAACGGTTGGGCGCGCACGATATCCGCTTTGGGGCTGGCGGGGAAAGCGAGGGATGTCGATGGTCGAACCGATCCTGATCGGACGTGGGAAGACGCCGGTGCACCTGCTGCCGGCCATGGCCAACCGCCACGGGCTGATCGCCGGCGCCACCGGCACCGGCAAGACCGCCACCCTCCAGGGCCTGGCCGAGGGCCTCTCAGCCGCCGGCGTTCCGGTCTTCGTCGCCGACGTGAAAGGGGATCTCGCCGGCCTTAGCCAGCCCGGCCGCGGCGATGCCCGGCTGATGGAGCGGGCCAAGACCACCGGGCCTGCCGGCTACCGCCCCATGGCCTTCCCGGTGCTGTTCTGGGACCTGCTGGGCAAGCAGGGCCACCCGCTGCGCGCCACCATCTCGGAGCTGGGCCCGCTGCTGCTGTCCCGCCTGCTGGGCCTCAACGAGGTGCAGGAGGGCGTGCTGGCGCTCGCCTTCAAGCTCGCCGACGACGAGGGGCTGCTGCTGCTCGATCTCAAGGATCTGAGAGCGCTCCTCCAGCACGTGGCCGAGCAGGCCGACACGCTGCGCGCCACCTACGGCATGGTCTCCGCGCAATCGGTCGGCGCCATCCAGCGCGGCCTGCTGCAGCTCGAGGAACAGGGCGGCCTCGCCTTCTTCGGCGAACCGGCGCTCGATCTCAACGACCTGCTCCTGACCGATGCTCAGGGACGCGGCGCCATCAATGTGCTGGCCGCCGATCAGCTGATGCAGCGTCCGCGGCTCTACGCCACCTTCCTGCTCTGGCTGCTCTCCGAGCTGTTCGAGGCGTTGCCGGAGGCCGGCGACCTGGAGAAGCCGAAGCTGGTCTTCTTCTTCGACGAGGCGCATCTCCTGTTCAAGGATTCGAGCCCGGCCTTGGTCGAAAAGGTGGAGCAGGTGGTGCGCCTGATCCGCTCCAAGGGTGTCGGTGTCTTCTTCGTGACCCAGAGCCCGCTGGACCTGCCGGAAAGCGTGCTGGGCCAGCTCGGCAACCGCGTCCAGCACGCGCTCCGCGCCTTCACGCCGAAGGACCAGAAGACCATCCGCGCCGTCGCCGAGACGTTCCGGGCGAGCCCCGGCCTCGACACCGAGAAGGTGATTTCGGAACTCGCGATCGGCGAGGCACTGGTCTCGGTCCTCGACGAGCGCGGCACGCCGACGCCGGTAGCGCGCACGCTGATCCGCCCGCCGGCCTCGCGCCTGGGTTCGATCACGCCGGACGAGCGCCGGGCGACGACCCAGATGAGCCCGGTCGGCACACGCTACGACGAGACGGTAGACCGCGAATCCGCCTTCGAACAGCTGAGCGCGCCCGCAGCACCACCGCCCAGCAGCAACCCCTGGGGCCGGGCCGCGGACGCGATCGGCCTCTCCAATCCCTGGGGCGCGCCGCGCGAGACGCCGTCAGCGCCGCCGCCGTCTCCGTCGACACGCATCCCGGGCGCGCGCCTGCCGTCGCGGTCCGCGCCCGCGGGCCGTCAGCGCCAGACCATCACCGAGACGGCGGTGAAGAGCGTCGTCCGCTCGGTCAGCTCCTCGATCGGCTCGGCCATCGGCCGGCAGATCGTCAGGGGCGTGCTAGGATCGATCCTGAAAGGATAAAGACCGGTCCTACTTCTTCTTGCCTGCGGGAGCGCCGGCGCTCTTTCCCGAGGAGAAGGTCGACGCGGCGGCCGGTGCCTTGACCTTGGTCTGCTTCGGCTTCTTGGCTTCGCGATTGCTGCGCATTTGTCCCTTGGCCATGTCCATCCCCCTGTTGAGGCCTCACACACTAGGAAGCGAAGCCGGTACCTCGATCTTATAGCCGCTTTAAAGGGCCTGCGTCCGATCTTCCGGGGCCGTGAGCGGCGGATATCCGTAGTGGGTCCTGGCGATCGTGCAGGCGTCGTCGCCCGGCAGGCAGGCCCGGCAGACCTCCGGCCGCACGTCGTAGATCGCGCACGTCGTCCACACGCCGACCTTGCCTAGCAGGGCCGAGCAGCGATCACCCTCGCAGCGCATCCGGCCTGAGGCATTGTCGACGAACTCAGCCGGAATCAGTGCCAGCGTCTCGTCGCTCTCGAGTGAGAACCGAGGCCATTCGCGTGAATAGGCGCAGCACGCCCCGCAGGCCTGGCAGACGGAGACACCGACGTCCTCCGCCGGCCGGCCATGGCTCATTTCCGCGCTTTGCGGGCGGCGTAGCGGGCGTCGCGAGCGGCTTTCTGCTCGGCTTCGAGGGCCACTTTCCGTGCGGCCTCTTCCGCCTCGCGCGCCTTCTGCTCGGCCGCCCTCTTCTCCGCCTCGATGGCCTGGCGGGCCAATTCCGCCTGTCTCGCCACTTCGCGCTCGGCGTTCCGAACCTCGCGGGCGGCCTCGATTTCCGCCCGCTTCGCCTGGCGGGCGATGAACTCGGGATCGTCCGGCCCCGGCTTCGCCTTGAATTTCGCCAGCGCCTTCTTCTTCGCCTCTTCTGCAGCCTTCAGCCGGTCGCTGAAGCTCTTTTCCTTGAAACCGCTCATGTCGCTCCGTGTCTCGTTTTAGCCGCATCCGTCCGCGACGGCCGGCCTTGCCTCACGCTCGTCTAGTTCATGCCGCTTCGGGCACCGGCTTCGCCCGCCGGATCACCTTGGATTCCAAGCTGTTGGGGCTCAGCGCCTCGCCCGTCGCGGTCACCTCGAAGACGCCCCGAAACTCGGAGAACTTGTCGGGCTTGCCCGCGACCTCGCTGCTCGTGGCCATCGCGACGAAGAACGGCGCCGCGTCGCCCTTCCGGGCCTCCATTTCGGCGGCGTCCTGGTACCAGACCTCGAGGAAGATGTCCCGCGGCACGGGAACCACCTTCGCCCCCTTCGGAGCGGCCGTCGGCTTCACCAGCGGCGCCTGCCGCCAGGTCTTGGCCCATGTCACCGGAATGGTGTCGATCAGGCGCCCATTCTGGCGACGCTCCGCCTTCCTGAGCCGGCTTACGAACTTGAGTTCGAAGCCGTCTATGATTTGAGCCATGCTGTCCTCTTGTGCTTCTCCTCAAGCATATAGGAACGAAAGCGCCAGAGGGCTTGCAATCGAGCGGTGTGCCCGGCGCTGAGGCGCAATGACGCGTTTTTTCGCGCGCTGGCGAGTTGCCACGTCCGCCCCGACGCACTAGCCTCCGGCCAGACAATCGCGATCTTTCCGATCCGAAACAAACCGATGGAGTGGGCGATGCCTGACCAGGCCCCGGCGCAGTGGCTGAGCAATTCCCTGATCGTCTCGCGCTACCGGGAGAGGACCCCGGGCTCGGCCAAGCTGGCGACCGAGGCCGCCGAGGTCTTCCCCTCGGGCCTTACCCATGACTCGCGATACCTCGAGCCCTACTCCCTCTATGTCGACCGCGCCCAGGGCTCGCACAAATGGGACGTCGACGGCAACGACTACGTCGACTATTTCGGCGGCCATGGCGCCCTCATCCTCGGCCACAACCACCCGGAGGTGACCAAGGCGGTCCAGGAGCAGGTCGCCAAGGGCAGCCACTACGGCGCCAGCCATCCGCTGGAGGTACGCTGGGCCGAACTGGTGCACCAGATGGTGCCGTCGGCCGAGCGCGTGCGCTTCACCTCGTCCGGCACCGAGGCGACGCT
>CAXNIC010000463.1:0-3728 GCA_964201945.1 Alphaproteobacteria bacterium | reverse complement strand
GACATCGCCAAGCAGGTCGCCTACTGGCAGGCCCAGGGCCAGGCCGACAAGACCGTGGACGCCAAGGAGATCGTGGTCACGAGCTTCGTGCAGTCGCTGGATTGATGCACGCCCCCTCACCCGCTCACTTCGTTCGCACCCTCTCCCGGTGGGAGAGGGTTGATTTCAGCCCCTCTCCCACCGGGAGAGGGGTTGGGGTGAGGGGCTCGTGCGCCTGATCGTCGAGTCCGTCGGCCATCGCTTCGGTCCGCTCGAGGTCCTCGACGGCATCTCGCTCGACGTCGCCGAGGGCGAGATCCTGGCGGTGATCGGGCCGTCGGGCTGCGGGAAGTCGACCTTGCTCGGCATCATGGGCGGACTGCTGCAGCCGAGCGAAGGGACCGTCTCGACCGAGGGCGCGCCGCCGGCCGGGTGCCTCAACCCGTTCACCTATGTCTTCCAGGATTTCGCGCTGCTGCCCTGGCGCAGCGTCGCCGGCAATGTCGCCTTCGCGCTCGAGCACCATGCGCTGGGTGCGAGCGAACGAAAGGCGCGGATCGCCGAGGTGCTGGCGACCACGGGACTGGCCGAGTTCGCCGACGTGCTGCCGAAGCAGCTTTCCGGCGGCATGCGCCAGCGGGTCGGGATCGCGCGTGCTCTGGCGGTGAAGCCAGCCGTGCTGCTGCTGGACGAGCCCCTGTCGTCGCTGGATGCGCAGACCCGCGAGCTCTTGATGGAGGAGTTCCTGGCGCTCTGGGTCAGGCATCGCACCACCGCGGTCTACGTCACCCATAACCTGGATGAGGCGCTGCAGCTCGGCGACCGCGTCTGCGTGCTCTCCCGCCGCCCCGGCCGCATCCGCGAGATCGTCACGGTCGACGTGCCGCGAAGCGAGCGCGACCCGGCCAGCCTGGCACCGCTCCGCCAGCGCCTGTGGCGGCTGGTCCAGGACGAGGCCCGCGCCGCCGACCGCGAGACCCTGGTCCCGGCCCATGGCTGAGCGGCAGCGCTTTCGCGGCGGCGGCTTCGTCATCCAGCGAAAGCGTCATGCCGGCTGGATCGCGGGCGTCGCCATCATCGCGATCTGGCAGGCGTCATCCAGCCTGGGCTGGGCCTCGCCGGTGTTCCTGCCGAGTCCCGCCGGCATCGCCAAGGCGCTGGCCGGCCTCGCGCTCTCGGGTCAGCTCGCCCGCGACGTCTCGGCGTCACTGGCCCGTATCCTGGTCGGGTTCACGCTGGGCGCGTCGGCCGGCCTCGCCTTCGGCCTGGCGCTCGGGCTCGTTTCCCATGCGCGGGCTGCGGGCCTCCCGATCGTCTCCGCCCTCTTCCCGATCCCGAAGATCGCCCTCTTGCCGCTGTTCATCCTGTGGTTCGGCATCGGCGAGCCGTCGAAATATGCCACCATCGGTCTCGGCGTCTTCTTCCCGATGGCGATCGCCACATATTCCGGCGTCGACCAGGTACCGCGCACCTTGATCCGCATGGCGCAGAGCTTCGATGTGCCGATGGCCGCGATCGTCTGCAAGGTGATCCTGCCGGGGGCGCTTCCGGGCATCCTCGCCGGGGTGCGCATCTCCGCCTCGATCGCGCTCATCTTAGTCGTCGCCGCCGAGATGATCGCGGCCGAGCACGGCATCGGCGCCTTCATCCTCTCGGCCGGCAACCTGATGCGCACCGAGGACCTGCTGGCCGGAGTCTGCGTGCTCTCCGCTCTCGGACTCACCGTCGGCTGGGCGGTATCCCTGGCCGAACGCCGGCTGCTGGGCTGGCGGTAAGGGAATAATCCGGCCTGGCGGCACGTTGATGTTTTCACAGGCCAGCGAGGAGCCCTACCGCTGAAGCCCCGCCGCGCCTAATCTAAAGGGCAGCTTCCCACGTAAGAGCAGGATGATGGCGGACGACGCACCCGACTCGACGGGCCAGATCAAGCAGAAGCTGGTCGATACCAAGGAGAAATGGGCCCGCGAGGGCCGGCTCCTGACCGGCGGCACCGAGTCGCGCCAGCGCCGGCGGCTGCCGCCCGGCCAGCGCGAGGTGAAGAACTGGCCGGTGCTGGACCTCGGGGTTCATCCGAACGTGCCGGCGAAGGAATGGGAGATGAAGGTCGGCGGCCTGGTCGAGAACCCGGTCACCTGGCGCTGGGACGATCTGATGAACCAGCCCGCCTTCACCCACACCTCCGACATCCATTGCGTCACCGCCTGGTCGCGCTACGACAACAAATGGGAAGGCGTGTCGGGCAAGCACCTCCTGTCGGTGGTGCGTCCGAAGCCGGAGGCGAAGTTCATCGTCTTCAAGAGCTACGACGGCTATTCGACCAACGTGCCGCTGCAGCACTTTGACGACGACGTGCTGCTTGCGACCAAATGGGAAGGCGAGCCGATCAGCCGCGACCATGGCGGCCCGGTGCGCATCGTCATTCCCAAGCTCTATTTCTGGAAGTCGGCCAAGTGGGTCCGGCACATCTGGTTCATCGACAAGGACGCGCCGGGATTCTGGGAAGTGCGCGGCTATCACAATCTCGGCGATCCGTGGAAGGAGCAGCGCTATGGCTGAAAGCCTGGCCGACATCTGGCGCTATGCGACGATGCTGGTGGCCGCCGTCGGCATGACCGTGTCGCCGCCCGCCGCCGCCGGGTCGAATGGCGGCTTCGGCTTCGCCTTCAAGTCGATCGAGGGCGACGACCTGCCGCTCTCCACATTCGCCGGCAAGCCGCTGCTGGTGGTGAACACCGCCTCTCAATGCGGCTACACCCCGCAATACGCCGACCTGGTGAAGCTGTGGCAACGCTACCGCGACAAGGGCCTGGTGGTGCTGGGCGTGCCGTCGAATGATTTCGGCGGCCAGGAGCCCGGCAGCGAGGCCGAGATCAAGGGCTTCTGCGAGGTGACCTACGGTGTCGACTTCCCGATGACCGAGAAGCAGACGGTGATCGGCGGCTCGGCGCATCCCTTCTACAAGTGGATCGCTTCCGAGCTCGGCGAAGGCGCCGCACCCCGCTGGAACTTCTACAAGTACCTGATCGGCCCCGACGGCCGCATCGCCGGCGCCTGGCCGTCGACGATGTCGCCGACCTCAGCCACGATCACCAAGGAAATCGACAAGCTGCTGGCTCGCTAGAGCCTACCCTCAGAGAGGTCTGCCATGCTCCGTCTTCTCTCCTTCGTTCTCGCGCTCGCGCTTCCGCTCGCCGCTCACGCGATGGGCACGGGCGCCGCTCCGGGAACGCTCGCCAACCCCGACTACGCCCAGGCCGAGAAGCTGATCAAGGAGTGGAAATACGCCGACGCGATCCCGCTCCTGCAGAAGGTGGTGGCGGCCGATCCGAAGAGCGCCGATGCCTATAACCAGCTGGGCTACGCCCATCGCAAGTTGAACAAGCTGCCTGATGCCCGCACCCACTATGCCAAGGCGCTGGAGATCGACCCCGAGCACAAGGGCGCGCTCGAATACCAAGGCGAGCTCTTCCTGATGCTGGACGACCTGAAGAGCGCCGAGGCGAACCTCGCCAAGCTCGACAAGGTCTGCTTCTTCGGCTGCACCGAATTCGCCGACCTCAAGAAAGCAGTCGCCGAGTACAAGCAGCGGAAGGGCATCACGTCCTAGGTGGTGTTTACAAAGTAGCGTGACGCAAGAGGCGTCGGAGCGCCGCTAAATGGAGCATATCGAGGAACGATCTGGCGAGCTTGTCGTATCGGGTGGCGATGGCGCGGTTGATCTTCAGATGACCGATCAGCCGCTCGATACG
>CAXNIC010000462.1:0-3735 GCA_964201945.1 Alphaproteobacteria bacterium | reverse complement strand
GGCAGCTCCTGCAGCTGGCCGATCATGGTGATGCCGTCCTTGGCGAGGCGCTCGCGGGTGGCGGTGCCGACGCCGTAGATCAGGCCGACCGGCTGGGCGGCGAGGAAGCCTCTGGCCTCGGCGCCGCCGATGATGGCGAAGCCGCGCGGCTTGTCGCGGTCGGAGGCGATCTTGGCCAGGAACTTGTTCACGCTGAGTCCGATCGAGACGGTGACGCGAATTTCGCGCTCGATCTTGAGGGCAAGCGCGGCCAGCGTGCGCGCCGGCGCGCCGCCATGCAGGCGCTCGGTGCCGGAGAGGTCGAGGAAGGCCTCGTCGATCGACACCGCCTCGACCAGCGGCGTCGTCTCCAGCATCATCTCGCGGACCTCGCGCCCGACCTTGACGTATTTCTCCATGGCCGGGCGGATCACCACCGCCTCGGGGCAGGCTTTCAGCGCCTTGAACATCGGCATGGCCGAGCGCACGCCATAGATGCGGGCGACATAGCAGGCGGCCGAGACGACGCCGCGGTGGCCGCCGCCGATGATCACCGGCTTGTCGGCGAGATCGGGGCGGTCGCGCTTCTCGACGCTGGCGTAGAAGGCGTCGCAGTCGATATGGGCCATGAACAGCCGGTCGAGCTCCTCATGCTGGATCAGCCGGGGCGAGCCGCAGGCAGCGCAGCGGTTCCGGCCGTTGATCCCGGCCGGGAGCGCCAGGCAGTCGCGGCAGAGCCGGCTCACCCGGGCCGGCTCACGGCCGTTGCCGGCGGCCACAGCCAGGCGGCGCCGCGCACGCCGCTCGAGTCGCCATGCTTCGGCGGGACGATGCGGACGACGACCGCGTCGGAGAAGACATGGGGGGCCAGAAGCTCGGGCAGCCGCCGGTAGAGCCGCCCGATATTGGAGAGGCCGCCGCCCAGAACGATCACCTGCGGGTCGAGGATGTTGACGACGACGGCGAGCGCGCGGGCCAGTCGCTCGGCGTGACGCTCGAGGGTAGCGGTGGCGGCCTCGTCGCCGGCCTCCGACCGTTCGGCGATCTCGGCTGCGGTCCGCCGCTCGCCGGTCCGTTCCTCATGGTCGCGCGCCATCGACGGGCCGGAGAGGAAGGCCTCGATGCAGCCCCGCCGCCCGCAATAGCAGAGAGGCCCCGGGCGCTCGTCATCCTTGGGCCGCGGCAGCGGGTTGTGCCCCCATTCGCCGGCGATCGCGCTGGCGCCGACCACCGGACGGCCGCCGACCACCAGCCCGCCGCCAACCCCGGTGCCGAGGATGACGCCGAAGACCGGGTCGGCACCGGCGGCGCTGCCGTCGGTCGCCTCGGAGACGGCGAAGCAGTTGGCGTCGTTGTCGATCCGGACCGGGCGGGCGAGGCGGCGCTCCAGGTCCACGCCGAAGGGGTGGCCGATGAGCCAGGTCGAGTTGGCGTTCTTGACCAGGCCGGTCGCCGGCGAGACCGCGCCGGGGATGCCGATGCCGACCGTCGCCTCCCGGCCGCATTCCTGCTCGAGGCCGAGGACCAGATCGACCACCGCATCCACCGTCGCCTCGTAGGATCCGGTGGGGCTGGTGACGCGTCGCCGCGCCAGAACCGCGCCGTCGGCGGCGAGCAGGATTCCCTCGATCTTGGTGCCGCCGAGATCGATGCCGATGCGCGCCTCGGGAAGCGCGTGGTGATGCCGAGACAATGCTTCCTTTTCCCCCTGCCTTGGGTAAACTGTTGCCAGGACGTGACTTCCCGAACCGGACGTCCGATAAGGTCCGTCACCCATG
Organism: Alphaproteobacteria bacterium; assembly: GCA_964201945.1. Lineage (GTDB taxonomy): Bacteria > Pseudomonadota > Alphaproteobacteria > SHVZ01 > SHVZ01 > SHVZ01. The sequence continues at coordinate 1,978 of CAXNIC010000462.1, read as the reverse complement.
CCAAAGACCGTGATGATCGTCGAAGACAATGAGCTCAACATGAAGCTCTTCAACGATCTCCTGGAAGCCAACGGCTACAATATCATCCAGACGCGCGAGGGGCTCGAAGCTCTGAAGCTCGCCCGCCTGCACAAGCCCGACTTGATCCTGATGGACATCCAGTTGCCGGAGGTTTCCGGGCTCGAGGTGACCAAGTGGATCAAGGAGGACGATAACCTCAAGTCCATCCCGATCATCGCCGTCACCGCCTTCGCGATGAAGGGCGACGAGGAGAAGATCCGCGAGGGCGGATGCGAGGCCTACATCGCCAAGCCCATTTCCGTCGCGACCTTCCTGCAGACGGTCCAGCGCTTCCTGCAGTGACCGCCGATGCCCGGCCGCATCCTGGTCGTCGATGACATTCCTGCCAACGTCCGGCTGCTCGAAGCGAAGCTGAGCAGCGAGTATTTCGACGTCATCACCGCGTCTGGCGGGCCGCAGGCGATCGAGATTGCGCGGGCGGAGTCGCCGGACATCGTGCTTCTCGACGTGATGATGCCGGGCATGGACGGCTTCGAGGTGTGCAAGCGCCTCAAGTCCGATCCGCAGACCACCCACATCCCGGTGGTGATGGTGACGGCGCTCTCCGATGTCTCCGACCGCGTGCGCGGCCTCGAGGCGGGCGCCGACGACTTCCTCACCAAGCCGGTCCGCGACGTGGCGCTGTTCGCCCGCGTCCGCTCGCTGGTCCGCCTCAAGATGGTGATGGACGAGTGGCGCCTTCGCCAGCAGACCTCGTCCGAGCTTGGCATCGTGCCGCCGACGGCGACGCCGGAAGGCGAGAGCTATCACCACGCCCGCATCCTGATCTGCGAGGCGAGCGCGATCGAGACCGCCAACCTGCAGGAAGTGCTCGCCCGCGACGGTCATTCGCTCCAGGTCGCGGCGACGATCGCCGAGAGCCAGCGGCTGGCGGCGGCGAACGAGTTCGATCTGGTGATCGTCGACCTGGCGCTCGGCGACGACGAGGCGCTCCGGCTCTGCTCGCATCTCCGCGCCCAGGAGAAGACCCGCCAGACCCCGATCCTGCTGATCGCCGAAGAGGACCAGACCGCCAAGCTGGCGAAGAGCCTCGACCTCGGCGTCAACGACTACCTGATGCAGCCGGTCGACCGGAACGAGCTGCTCGCGCGCGTCCGCACCCAGATCCGCCGCCGGCGTTTCCAGGATCGCCTCCGGGCCTCGTACCAGCAGAGCCTGTCGATGGCGCTGACCGACCAGCTCACCGGCCTCTACAACCGCAACTACCTGATGACCCATCTCTCAGGGCTCATGCAGCGGACGCTGGCCAGTGGCAAGGCGCTGGCGCTGGCGATGATCGACGTCGACACCTTCAAGCAGGTCAACGACACCCACGGCCACGCTGCCGGCGACGAGGTCCTGGCCGAGCTCGCCCAGCGCATGACCCATTACACCCGGAACTTCGACACGGTGGCGCGCTACGGCGGCGAGGAGTTCGTGGTGGTGATGCCGGACATCACGCCGGAACTGTCGATGCTGGTGGCCGAGCGCCTCAGGCTGCGCATCGCCGAGACGCATTTCCGGCTGAAGGGCGGCATCTCGCTGCCGATCACGATCTCGGTCGGCGTCGCGGTGTCACGTCACGAGGCGGATCGGGCCGAGGATCTGCTGGTTCGCGCCGACCGGGCGCTCTATGCCGCCAAGCGGCAGGGCCGCAACCGCGTCGTGCTGTCGAGCGACGACGCCAGCGGAGCGGCGGTCACGCCGCCGGCCGATCTGGTCAGTCTGAGGGAACGCGCCGAGAAGCTGGGAGCCAGGTCCGAGCTTATTTGATCTTGGCTTCGCGGAAGACGACGTGCTTCCGCGCCACCGGGTCGTACTTCTTCATCTCCATCTTCTCGGTGGTCTTCCGCGGGTTCTTGCTGGTGACGTAATAGAACCCGGTGTCTGCGGTCGACTGCAGCTTGATGGTGATGGT
>CAXNIC010000461.1:0-3747 GCA_964201945.1 Alphaproteobacteria bacterium | reverse complement strand
CACGCCCTCCGCTACGCGCAACGCCGGGGGCGCTGCGCTACGGGCGCGGGTCCCCCCTATGCACTACGCGGATAAGCCCATTCCTCCCCGCCCAGAGGGGTCGGAATTGGACGCGAAAAGGGGGTCACGGTTGGAAGCGATTTGACACCTTGGATGTCGCTTGGAGCGATGTTTCCGCGGCGGTTCGACACCTCGCGGAGGCTGATTGGTGGGTGAGGGGAGAGGTTAAATTACCGATCGGTAGTATTTCGTGTGCCGGGCTGTTCCAGAAGAGATATTTTACCGATCGGGAACAATTACGTTGAAATGGTGGGCCGACGGTTCTATATTCCCGATCGGTAAAAAGGATGAGCGCTATGGCAGCCTCGCAATCGGAAACTTCCCGATCGGTAATTCTACCGGATTTCGGCACTCCCAGGGGCTTCGGCGCGGCTATCCGTGACCGTCGCCGTCGACGCGGCATGACCCAGGCTGATCTGGCCCTCGCGATCGGCACGGCGTCCCGCTTCGTCGTCGACCTCGAAGCCGGGAAGGAGACATGCCGACTGGGGCTGGCACTTGCCGCCGCTGCTGCGGTCGGCATCGATCTGGTCGATAGAGTCGAGGAGCGAGCTCTTGTTCCGGGCCCCGGAAGCGACCCGGCTGCCCCCCGCGACGTCACCATCGAGGGGCAGCATCCCGCATCAGGGCCGGCATACGCTCCCCCCGGAGGGCCAACCGTCGCATCGACGGGCGGGGAGATGACGGTGTTCCGGTCGCAGGGGACGGTCCAACCCTATGACCTTCATCCTCCAGGATCGGCTGCGACGTCGCGGCGGCGGCGATGACAGGCGGGCAGCCTGAAGACATCCCGGTCTTCTACGAGACGTTCGAGATCGGTCGCATTCGTCGCGACGAGGCCGGCCCGAGCTTCTCCTACAGCAATGCCTGGCGCGTCACGCCGCAGGCGTTTCCGATATCGCTGACCATGCCTTTCGAGCAGGCATCCTTCGGGCCGGAGGTTCTGCTGTCCTGGCTACAGAACCTCCTGCCGGAAGGCGATCCGCTCCGCGTCATCGGCCGCATTACAGGCATCTCCCGCGACGATATCCTGGCACTCGCACTTCGCATCGGCCGGGACACGGCGGGGGCACTCTCGATCGGCCAGCCGCGCGAGGGCGAGCGGCCCGGCTATGTCCCGGTGCCGGATGATGCAGCCCTCGGGCGCATCATCGCGGAGTTGCCGTCTAAGCCATTCCTGGTTGGCGAGGAGGGCGTCTCGATGAGCCTGGCCGGCGTCCAGGAGAAGCTGCCGGTCACCGTCCTTGACGGACGCATCTCGATCCCCCGCGACGGTGCCGCTTCGACCCACATCCTGAAGCCGGATGCGCGCGAGCTACCCGGCAGCGTCTGGAACGAGGCCCTCTGCATGGTCCTCGCGCGCCGCGTAGGACTTTCCGCGGCGCCGGTCACCACCGGACGCATTGGGGAAAGAGCCTATCTCCTGGTCGAGCGCTATGACCGGATCCGTGAGGACGGTGTCGTCCGTCGCATTCATCAGGAGGATTTCTGTCAGGCGCTCGGTCGTGCGGCTGGAGAGAAGTATGAGAATAACCAGACCGGACGGAAGGGCCCCGGGATCGTCGATTTCTTCGGTCTCGCGCGCCGGCTGGCACCGGGCCAGGTTAGTCCGCTCCTGGATGCGGTTGCGTTCAACATCCTCGTCGGCAACGTCGACTCTCACGCGAAGAACTATTCGATCCTTTTTCCCTTCAATGCGCTCGAGCGCCCGCGGCTGGCACCGCTCTACGACCTCATGTCGGGTCCTGCGTGGGAGCGCGTGACCCAGAACCACGCCCAGGCGATTGGCGGCGAGAGGAACGGGCGCCAGGTCCAGGGCAAGCACTGGCAGCGCATGGCGCAATCGGCCGGCATCGGGCCGTCGCTTACCTTGCGACGCGTCCGAAGCCTGGCGGAGAACATCGAGCACGAACTCGCCAGTGCCGTCGCGGAGGTCGATGCCATGTCCGCCGGGGGCTATCCGTTGCTCGACCTGTTCGCGGAGAAAATCAGAGAGCGGACGAGAACGGTCAGGACAAACCTCGATCGGCGCGAAAACTGAGGCCATCGGTTATCCGTGACCTAGGCAAGCCAGGCCGTAACCCCTTGGTCCTGTAGCACAAGGGTGTTACACCGGCCCTGTCGTCGCACGCGTTTCCCCAGGAAATCCGGGGCCGGCGAAAATGGCTGCGAATCCTAGTCCCCCAGCCAGCATCTTGTTGAAATTCAACGATAATCTGTCGCGAGCGTCGGCGACCCGTCTAGGTCCAACCGATGGGTCCATCGCGCGCCATGCCATCATTTCTCAGATCACGCCGTCGTGGTGAATTGCTGTTCCGCCGCGCGGTGCCGAAGCACTTGCGGGAGAGGTGCGATCAGGGCGAGGTTGTCCGCCGCATCTACTCCATCGCCGGCCGCCCGGCAGTCATCGAAGCTCGCCGCCTCGCCGCCCTCTACGATCAGGCATTCCAGTTCATGACCGACAAGCCCGACCTCACGATGGCCGAGGCCGTCGCGCTCGCGCGCCGATGGCTCCGCGATCAGATGACGGACGACGAGCAGCTTCTAACCGAGGCGTCGCCTGCCGATCGCGACGTGTCCCACGCCCTCCGCCAGCGCAATACCGCCAAGGTCGCGATGATGCGAGAGCAGCTGGCCTCGAACGATCTTTCGCAGGCCTCCGCTATCGTCGCCGACATAGAGCGCCAGGAAGCCGTGAGCCTGTCGCCAGAGGGCCGTGAGCGGCTGGCGCGCTTGATCCTTCGAGGTATGGTCGCCTTGCAGGAGACCTACGCGGATCGGCTGCAAGGCGTCTACCGCGCGCCAAGCGATCCGCTGTTTGCGGCTGATGACTCGGTGATGCCAGCGGCAGTGAGGGGCGAGGCCGAGACGCCCACAGCGCCGTCGCCGCCCTTCACCGAAGCCGTCGACAAGCTGGCTGCCGAGAAGCGCGCTGCGAAGGCTTGGGACGAAAAGAGCGAGAAGCAGGCGCGCGACACCTTCGGTCTGTTCGTCGAGCACGCCGGAGATCGGCCAGTAGCGAGCTACGAGCGGCCGGAGATGGCCGCCTTTCGAGACGTTGTGCTCAAGCTCCCCCGGTTGCGGGGCAAGAGCCGGGCACTAACCGGCAAGCCGCTCGCTGATCTCGTGGCTGCGGGCGCTGAGCCCATCTCGCCGAAGTCGATCAAGCGGCACATGTCGATCATGTCTCAGGCGTTCGCATGGATGGTCGATCAGGGCTGGCGCGCCGACAATCCGGCCAGCGGCGTGTTCCGGTTCAAGCGCATGAAGGCGGCTAACGAAGAGCGGGCGTCGTGGACCGATGCGCAGATCACCACCCTGTTCGCGTCGCCGATCTGGCGCGGCCGGAAGTCAGCCAAGTCTCGAGTTGCTGCCGGCAGCGTCATCGTCCGTGATGCGTGGTGGTGGTGGCCGGTCATCGGCCTGCACACCGGCGCTCGCCTCGGGGAGATTGCGCAGCTTCGTCCTGATGACATTGGCGAAGAGGGGGGCATCGTCTTCCTCGACATCGGGCGGTCGGGCGGTCGCAGGGTGAAGATGTCAAATCGCTTCCAACCGTGACCCCCTTTTCGCGTCCAATTCCGACCCCTCTGGGCGGGGAGGAATGGGCTTATCCGCGTAGTGCATAGGGGGGACCCGCGCCCGTAGCGCAGCGCCCCCGGCGTTGCGCGTAGCGGAGGGCGTGGG
>CAXNIC010000460.1:0-3749 GCA_964201945.1 Alphaproteobacteria bacterium | reverse complement strand
CGGTTGAAGGCGATGATCATCGGATCGGCCGAGGCCGAGTAGACGCCCGGGAACGGCGTGCTCCATTTCGGCAGAGCCGGGCTCTCCGGCGACGCGTACTGGGCGACCTGGCCGCGCTCATGGATCTCGATCCAGCGGTCGGGCGCGGTCGCCAGGATGATGTCGGCGGTCCGCGTGCCGGTCTGGCTCTCGGCGTAGTACTTCTCCCAGAGCTCGTTGCCGGAGTCGGTGGTGTCGACTGCGATGCCGGGGTAGCGCTGCTTGAACAGCTCGATGAACGGCGCCCAGTTGCCGACGGCGACGTTCGAGTAGACGAGGAGCTTGCCCTCCTTCTTCGCCGCTTCGATCACCTTCGCATAGTCGGCCGGATACCCGGCCGGAACGGTCTGCGCCTGGACGCTCGCGGAAAGCAGCAGAGAGACGGCAAGCGAGAATGCGCAAAGAAGCTTCTTCATTGTTTCCTCCCGAGTCTTTGGTTGGGTGTCAGGGAATCTCGACCGCCATCAGGGGCGCATTCTGCTGGCCGCCATGGAGGTCCGGATCGCCGACCTCGCCCTGGAAGGTCGGCCTGGGGATGCTGTACTTGAACCCGAGCGCGTTATCGCAGACGAAGAACTTCACGATATCGACCGGGCATTTGTAGAGCTTGGCGAAAAGCTCGCGGGTGAGGACGCCGGAGTCCTTCACCCGGCGATACTTCTTCTCGTCCTTGAACAGGATGTCGAAAGTCAGCACGAACGGTCCGGCGTTCTTGCTGCGGATGAGCGTGGCGAGCTCGGCCAGCTGGGTCATGGGCGGTCTCCGTTCAGCCGATTTCGAGGACGCGGGTGCGGAACATCTCTTCCTGCGTCCTCGGGATGGCGACGTGGTTGAGGCAGAAGCGGTAGACGGCGCCGCGATCCAGCGGCACCGGGTTATGCAGGAAGGCGATCGAGGTGATGCTGCCGCTCCATTCGGGGATCGGCGTGTGCAGCAGCGGCTGGCGGCTGATCTCGGCAATCTTGGTCGCAAGATCCTGGGTCGAGGCGGTGACGTTCAGCACGATGCCGATCTCGTGCGGCGGCTTCGTCTCCGTCTCCAGCTTTCCCATGACCGCGTTCAGGCCATAGGCGTGGAAGTCGAGGCGGTAGTCCTTCTCCGCGAGCTTGAGGATCTCGCTGACCGAGGTCGTGGTCTTCTTCCGCACGTCCTCGATCCAGGTGTCGTAGTTGCGGATGAAGAAGGGGTCGCGGATGCCGCCGATGACCACCGACTGGTATCCCACCTTCTCCGCGCCCTCGAGCTTCACGGTGTAGTTTTCCGAGTGCTTGAAGCCGCTGTGCCTGATGCGGACCGAGTACTCGTCGACCGCCTCGTATGTGGAGTTGGTGAGGTCGAGCGTGCCCGACGACTCGACATGCAGGTAGGGATCGCCGTTCTCGTAGAAGGAGTGTGCTGCGACGCTCTGCGGCGTGCATTTCAGTCCCTCGCCATAGGGCCGGATCACCAGATCTTCCTGGGTGAGCTTGGCGTAGATGACGCCGCGGCCCGCCGACTCGCAGACCTGCGTGCCGCACTCCATGACCTTGCCGGCATGCCAGGCGAGGCCTTCGGGGAAGCCCTTCATGATCGGCATGGCGGCGAAGAGAGCGGAGTCGCTGCAGCGGCCGGCGATGACCAGCTCGGCGCCCTGGGCAAGCGCCCGCTGGAGCGGCTCGACGCCCATCATGCCGACGACATGCGAGGTGCGGTCGAGCAGCGCCTCGTCGAGAGGCGGCGCCGGGTCGAGCGGCTTGATCCGGGATTCGCGGTAGAGGCCCTTCAGATATTCCGGCGACTGCTCGGAATGGATCGCCGCGGTCTTCACCTTGAACTGGTGCTCGGTCGCGATCTCGTTGGCGATGTCGACGACCCAGTCGACCTGGGCGTCGATGCCGGCGGTGCCTGACGAGCCGATGAGCACCGGGATGCCGGCGCGCCGGGCCGCCGACAGGATGATCTCGAGGTCGCGCTTGACCGCTTCCCTGGGGTAGTTCGACCGCCCGCTGCCCAGCGAGAACGGCCCTGAATCGGTGGTTCCCGCGTCGCAGGCGATGAAGTGCGGTTTCAGCGCCATCGCCTCGTCGAGCGCCTTGGCGACGACCTTGCCGCCGCCGAGCCCGCCCGAACCGCACACGAACCGGATTTCCTGCATGGCAGAACCCTCCCTGTCGCCTGATCTGATTGTCGACAATTACCGAGGGGCGTTCCGGTGTCAATGTGCGGAGATGCTTTTAAAAGAATGTTTCGTGTCGTCCTTTCCGGATGAAAAGGGATGGATTGTCGACTATTATGGGTTGGTGAGTCTCGAAGACACCCCTCCGCAGGAGCATGTGCCGGCGTCCGAGCGCGTGCTCGAGCGCATCGGCCAGTCCATCCTCACGGGCGAGCTCCTGCCCGGCACGCGCCTGACCGAGACCGACCTGGCGCAGCGCTTCGGCGTCAGCCGGGCGCCGCTGCGCGAGGCGCTGCTGCGGCTGGAAGAGCGCCAGCTGATCGAACGCGTGCCGTTCTCGGGCATGCGGGTGGCGCCGTTGGGCCCGCGAACCATCGACGAACTCTACGAGATCCGCGAAGTGCTGGAGGGCCTCGCCTGCCGGCGGGCCGCGACGATCATCACTCCTGAGCAGGTCGAAGAGCTTCGCCAGCTGCTCGTCCGGCGCGCCGAGGCGCTGCGCGAGGTCCGCGCCGCCGACGTGCGCCAGCTGCCGACCATCCACGACTTCCACAAGATGATCGCCGCGATCTCCGGCAACCGTGCGCTCGAGCGGCTGCTGAACGGCGAGATCTGGAACTATCTCCGCGCCCAGTACCGGCGCTTCGCCCGTTCGAAGGAGCGGGTGGAGGTCGGCCTCACCGAGCACATGCGCATCGTCGACGCGCTGGCGGCCGGCGACGGCGACCTTGCCGAGCTGCTGATGCGCCGCCACGTCGCCGCGTCCCGGCAGGGGCTGATCGCCGCCCGCGCCCGGGCGGAGCGTGAAGGGCAGCCTTAAGGACCTGGAAGACGACGGGTGCCGGACAACGTTCCGGCAATCGCCCGGGAAGAGAAGACGACGGCGTAGGGGAGGTATGGTGACTCAGGTGGCCGATCCGGCGGTCGCGGCTCCTGCGCCCGGCGGTGTCGTCAGGCAGGGCTCGGGCGTGCTCGTGCAATCGGCGATCTCCGTCGTCTCGACGGCGTTGATCGGGATCGCGCTGCTGCCGGCCCTGATCCAGGCGTTCCTCGACAAGCCGCTCTACTACCCGGAGGCGGCGTTCACCTTCGGCAACTTCGCCCGCCTGTTCACCGACCCCGAGATCCTGCAGACCTTCGGCACCACGGCGATCTTCTGCCTGATCGTCGTCTCGTTCTCGATGGTGGTCGGCACCACGCTCGCCATCCTGGTCGGGCGCACCGACCTTCCCGGACGCGGCTGGCTTCTCGGCGTGCTGCTCTGGCCGCTGTTCATCTCGCCGCAGATCATCGGCTTCGGCGCCATCCTGGCCTATGGCCCCTATGGCCTCGCCACCGCCTTCGTCGGCGACGCGATCGGCGTGCGGCTCCCGTGGAACCTCTATTCGGTGGTCGGCATCGCCATCATCTGCGGCATCGCCGCCGCGCCGGTGACGATGCTCTACTGCATCGGCGCCGCCCGCCAGCAGGACCCGAACCACGATGCCGCCGCCCGCGTCGTCGGTGCCGGACCGGGCCGCATCCTCAGGCGCATCAACCTGCCGCTGATGCGCCC
>CAXNIC010000459.1:0-3760 GCA_964201945.1 Alphaproteobacteria bacterium | reverse complement strand
AACTTGAGGCCGGGACGAAGCGTGAAGGTGTAGGTCAGGCTGTCGGCCGAGACCTTGTGGTCGCCGATCATCTGCGGCTTGGCTTCCAGCTTCTCGTCCCAGTTGAACAGGAAGTCGTAGATCTGGACGCCGTGCATCAGCGTGATGGTGGCGGTGGTGGTGGTCGGGTCGAGCACCTTGAGGTCGGCGTGCGGGACGACCCGCAGCACCTTCTGGGCGGCGGCCGGCGTGGCCGCGAGCCCGATCGCCGCGGCGACGGCCAGGGCCGTACCGAAGATCCGGGGAAACGCTGTCATTGAAGTTGGCTCCCTGATGATGGACGGGAGGCGGATGCCGCACCTTCTTGCGCCTGCGAGACGGCTCTCCCCTTCCCGGTGAGACGAGGCTAGCAGTCCCCGCCGCTCCACCCAAGCGGATCGTAAGCGTGCCCCTTACCTGCTCAAAATGTAGTCCGTTGCCCGAAGTTCAGCCGCGGCCTTCGCCCGCCTCGGCCTTCTTCGCGCGCTGGAAGCGCATGCTTCCCATCTCGTCGAGCTCGGTCTGCTCGAGCTTCGCCAGCCGCTCGGCTTCCCGCTTCTCGCGGTTCGCCTGGGTGATCTCCGCCTGCTTCAGCTCGAGGAAGAGCCCGGACAGTTCGTCCCGTAGCCGCTCGACCTCTGCGTCGGCGGCACGGATCGAAGCTTCCGTCACCTCGCGCCGCCTGAGGAAGAGCTTCGCGTAGTTGGCATAGCCCTGCCCTGCCTCGAATGACCCGCGGGCGGCTTCCTGCTCGCGCTTGAGTTCGGCCCCAAGGTCGACCAGCGCCTGGCGGCAGGCATCGGCCTCCGTCTGAGCATCCGCCAGCACGCGCCGCTTCTCGTCGACGCGCCACTGCACCAGACGGATGAGGCTGCCGAGATCCTTCACGGCGACGTCACGCCACGGGCGGCGGGTTGTTCAGGATCTGGGCGAGCTCGGCATAGCCGGTGCGGAGATCGCAGCGCTCGTCCTTGTCCTGCTTGAGAAAGGCTTCGAGCAGCGGGTTGTAGGCGATGGCCTGGTCCACCTGCGGGTCGGTGCCGCGGCGATAGGCGCCGAGCCGGATCAGCTCGGCCATGTCCTCGTAGGTGCTGAGCAGCGCGCGCGCCCGCATCACCAGCGCGTTCTCTTCCGGCGTGTTGCAGCCCGGCATGGCGCGCGAGATCGAACGCAGCAGGTTGATCGCCGGGTAGCGGCCGCGCTCGGCGATCTGGCGTTCCAGCACGATGTGGCCGTCGATGATGCCGCGGACGGCGTCGGCGATCGGTTCGTTGTGATCGTCGCCCTCGACCAGCACAGCGAAGAGGCCGGTGATCGCCCCCTTGCCGGTGCCGGGGCCGGCGCGCTCGAGCAGACGCGGAAGCTCGGTGAAGACGGTCGGCGTGTAGCCCTTGGAGGCCGGCGGTTCGCCGGCGGAGAGGCCAATCTCGCGCTGGGCCATGGCGAAGCGGGTAATCGAGTCGATCAGGCAGAGGACTTCCATGTCCTGGTCGCGGAAGAACTCGCTGACGGTCAGCGTGAGATACGCCGCCTGGCGGCGCATCAGCGGCGACTCATCCGAGGTCGCGACGACGACGACCGAGCGCGCCAGCCCCTCTGGCCCCAGGATGTCCTGGATGAATTCCTGGACCTCGCGGCCGCGCTCGCCGACCAGGCCGATGACGTTGACGTCGGCCGAGGTGTAGCGGGCGATCATCGACATGGTCACCGACTTGCCGACGCCGGATCCCGCGAAGATGCCCATGCGCTGGCCTTCGACGACGGTGAGGAAGGTGTTCAGCGCGCGGACGCCGAGGTCGATCTTGCCGCCGAGGCGCCGGCGCGAATGGGCCGGGGGCGGATTGGCGCGGAGCGGATAGGGCACGCGGCCGTTGGCAAGGGGACCTAAGCCGTCGATCGGCTCACCCATGGCGTTGACGGTGCGCCCGAGCCAGGACTTGTCGGGGAAGGCGACCGGCTCGGATTCGGCGACCTCGGCCCGGCTGCCGACGCCGACCCCTTCGAGGGAAACGAAGGGCATGACCAGCGCCCGATCCTTGCGGAAGCCGACCACCTCGCACGGCACCCGCCGGCCGCCGCGGGCGAGCAGGTGGCAGCGGTCGCCGATGGAGAGCTGGCGTTCGACGCCACCGACCTCGACCAGCATGCCGAGGATCGAGGCGACACGGCCGAACAGCCGGTACTCCGACAGCTTTTCCAGCTGGTCGACCGCCTGCCGCAAGGGATTGACGTGCATTAGCCCAATCACCGCAAGGGTTTGCAGGTCTTGATGATCCTGCGGGTTACGACGTTGCAGCCGGGGACTCGCGGGCGCATCCTACCATGAAATCGAAAATCGAGGCTCGCCGGGGATGCTGTTAACCAAGTTTTAGGAAGTTGTTAATAGGATGGGTTAACCTTGATAGGGGGTTAACGAGATGCGTGTCCTTCTGGTCGAAGACGACTCCGCCACCGCGCGGTCCATCGAGCTCATGCTCCGTTCCGGCGGCTTCGTGGTCGACACGAGCGAGTTCGGCGAGGACGGCATCGAGGTCGGCAAGCTTTACGACTACGACATCATCCTTCTCGACCTGATGCTGCCGGACATCGACGGCTACGAGGTCCTGCGCCGGCTCCGCGCCCAGAAGGTGACGACGCCGATCCTGATCCTTTCCGGCCTCTCGGAGATGGACAACAAGATCAAGGGGCTGGGATTCGGTGCCGACGACTACCTGACCAAGCCCTTCGACCGCCGCGAGCTGATCGCCCGCATCCAGGCGATCGTGCGCCGATCCAAGGGCCATGCCGCCTCGGTTCTGAAGACCGGGCGCCTCAGCATCAATCTCGGCGCCCACACGGTCGAGATCGACGGCAAGCCCGTGCACCTCACCAGCAAGGAATACGGCATCCTCGAGTTGCTCTCGCTCCGCAAGGGCACGACGCTGACCAAGGAGATGTTCCTGAACCATCTCTACGGCGGCATGGACGAGCCCGAGCCGAAGATCATCGACGTCTTCATCTGCAAGCTGCGGAAAAAGATCTCCAAGGCCGCCAATGGCGACAACTTCATCGAGACCGTCTGGGGCCGGGGCTACGTGCTGCGCGATCCCGCCGAGGTGAAGGCCAAGGCGAGCTGACCCTCGCTTCCTGCGACCCGACAAAAAAGCCCTCCCGGCATCGCCGCGGAGGGCTTTTTCTTTTGGTTCGGGTGAGTCCTCCGGCTATCGCCTCCCACCCATCGCGGCCAGCGCCGGCATCGGCAGCGGCATCATCGAGGCGACAGGGGAACCGGGCGGCATCAGGCGGTAGACGCCGCGCTCGCCCGGCATCGGCTCGAAGCGGTCGGTGACGCCGAGCACGGTCTCGGCACCGCCGAGGAAGAGGACGCCGTCCGCCGGCAGGCGGCGCGCCACCTGCTCCAGCACACGGGTCTTGGTCGGCTGGTCGAAATAGATCAGCACGTTCCGGCAGAAGATCACGTCGAAAGTTCCGAGCGGCGCCATGTCGCCCAGGAGGTTGAACTCGCGGAAACTCGCCATCGCGCGGATCTTCGGCTCGATCTGCCACTTGTCGCCGTCCTGCTTGAAGTGCTTGACCAGGAGCTGGACCGGCAGGCCGCGCTGGACCTCGAACTGGCTGTCAAATCGCTTCCAACCGTGACCCCCTTTTCGCGTCCAATTCCGACCCCTCTGGGCGGGGAGGAATGGGCTTATCCGCGTAGTGCATAGGGGGGACCCGCGCCCGTAGCGCAGCGCCCCCGGCG
>CAXNIC010000458.1:0-3771 GCA_964201945.1 Alphaproteobacteria bacterium | reverse complement strand
GATGTCGTCGGCGACGCCGAGCGGCTCGAACCGGCGGCCGACCGCGCTGTCATAGGCGCGCGCGATCCATGTACCGCCCTTCGCTCCCTTGCGATAGCCGACGACCAAGCCCTTCTGGATTCCTTTCCAGTAGGGATCCCGTCGCGCCTTGAGCTTGAGGCGCGACGTCCTGGTTTCGAGACGCGTGTCACGGACGGTCCGAGCCAAGCTCCGCTCCGAAAACGTACGTCAAAAAGCTGACGGGTCTGTTGCAAAAACCTGAGTCTGAGCTTGGAGCGCGGCTCTCAAAAAGTCAATAAAATCGCATAAACTTCAACGAACTATGGCGAACTTCGGCGGACGCGTGCTAACATCTTTCACGTTGGTAACACGGGTTCGAATCCCGTTGGGGACGCCACCCACAAGCCGAGCCATGCCGACCGCGTTCTGATGGACCTCGCCGACACCTTCCTGCGGGCAATCTGGGCGGGTCTCGGCGGGGACGAGGCGATCCGGCCCGTGGTCCGGCTGGGCGGAACCGGCGACCTGCCGTCGGCCTTCGCCGTCAGTGACCTCGCCGTCGCCTCGGTCGCCGCTGCCGGCCTGGCGGCCGCCGAGTTGGTGTCGGTCCGCTTCGGCGACCTGCCCCAGGTGCTGGCCGATCGGCGGCTCGCCTCGCTCTGGTTTTCGCGGACGCTCGAGCCGCAGGGCTGGTCGCTGCCGCCGATCTGGGATCCGATCGCCGGCGATTATGCGGCTAAGGACGGCTGGATCAGGCTCCACACCAACGCTCCCCATCATCGCGACGCGGCACTCGCGGTTCTCGGTACGGCGAACGAGAAGCCTGCCGTCGCGGCCGCGGTCTCCCGCTGGGCGGCGGATGACCTCGAGACGGCGGTGGTCGAGCGGGGCGGGTGCGCGGCGGCGATGCGCCCGCTCGCGGCCTGGACCGATCATCCGCAGGGACGGAGCGTGGCCGCCGAGCCCTTGCTCTGGATCGAGCCCACGGACGCCTCGCCCAACCAACCTCCACCGGGTTCACGCGAGCGGCCGCTCTCCGGCGTGCGCGTCCTCGACTTGACCCGGGTGCTGGCCGGCCCGGTGGCGACGCGCTTCCTCGCCGGGCTCGGGGCCGATGTGCTGCGGATCGATCCGCCCTGGTGGGACGAGCCGTCGATCGTCCCCGACGTGGCGCTGGGAAAACGCTGCGCCCGGCTCGACCTGCGCCTGCCCGAGGCTCGCCAGCGGCTCGCCGCTCTCATCGCCGGGGCCGACGTTCTCGTTCATGGCTACCGGCCGGGCGCGCTTACGGGCCTGGGGCTGGACGCCGAGGCGCGGCGACGGCTCTCTCCTGGCCTGGTGGATGTCTCGCTGGATGCCTATGGCTGGACCGGTCCGTGGCGCGGCCGGCGCGGCTTCGACAGCCTGGTCCAGATGAGCGCCGGCATTGCCGCCGAAGGCATGCGCCGCTTCGGCACGGACAGGCCGAAGCCGCTGCCGGTGCAGGCGCTCGACCATGCCGCCGGCTACCTCCTGGCCGCCGCCGCGATCCGGGGCCTGACCCGCCGGGTGACGGCCGGCGTCGGTTCTGAAACGCGGACCTCGCTTGCCCGCGTGGCGAACCTGCTGACCTCGGTCCCGGTGCCGGATCTGGACGGGCAGCTGGTTGGGGTCGGCCCTGCCGACTACGGCGACGTACCCGAGGCGACCGGCTGGGGGCCGGCGCTCCGTCTGCGGCCGCCGCTGACGATCGACGGCGTCACCTTCGCCTGGGATCGGCCGGCGCCGAAGCTCGGATCGTCGCCACCGAACTGGTAGCGCTACTCGCTGAAGGCGAGGCCCGGGCGGGTGAAGAAGGCGTGCAGGATCTGGTAGGAGGCGAGGAAGTTCTTCTGCCGGAACGAGCCGTGCGAGACCGCGGGCATCACCGTGAAGGCCTTGTCGGCGCCGGGCAATTTCTTGAAGAAGGCCAGCAGGTCGTCGATGCCGGCGATGCCGTCATACTGCCCCCGCATGATCAGCGTCGGCACCGTGATCTTCTCCGGGTCGACCACCGGCAGGTTGGCGCACATGTCGATATAGGTGCCGTTGGGCGAGGAGTCGTCCAGCGCCAGGACCTGGGAGATCAGCGGCTCGACGAAGCGATCCTCGACCGTGCTGGCATGGTCGCGGGTGAAGATCGACATCAGGAAGGCGCGGTCGATCGGACGCCGCGTGCTGCCGCGCCATTCGGCCAGCTTCTTCCGGCGCTGCTCGAGCGTCGGGCTGCCTTCGCCGGTCCACACCAGCGCTTCCAGCGCCAGCCGCGCCACGCGCTCGGGATGCTGCTGGGCGAACAGACCGGCGCGCAGCGCGCCGGACGAGATGCCGTAGACGAGGAGGGGGCCTGAGCCCTTCGCCATGATGTAGGTGCTTGCCGCCTCGGCATCCTCCGCACCCTCGGCGATCGAGGCGACCATCTCCGGGCCTTTGTAGGAGCGGCCGTATCCGCGGCAGTCGAAGGTCCAGGTGTCGAAGCCGCGGGTGGCAAACCAGTCCATCACCGAGGCCTCGGGCATGCCGTCGACCTGGAGATCGAAGGTCGGCCGGGTCGGCATCGACGAGCCGTGAATGAAGAGCACGGTGCCGCGCCTGACGCCGCTCGCCGGCTTGGCCCAGAGGGCGAGGGGCTGGCCGCCCGAGGTGATCAGGTGTTCCTGGCCTTGCGAGCGTGTCGTTGCCTTGATGTCCATCGATGGTCTTCCGGTTACAGGAGATGCGTCAGGTTGCGGAGCGCCGGCGACAGCTGGCCGAGGAGGGCCGGCGGCCAGGGCAGATGCAGCAGCTTGTGGAACAGCAGATAGCAGGCGGTGAACAATCCGCCGCCGACGGCAAGCGAAGGCAGCCAGCGCTCGCCCGAGCCGAAGCGCATGTAGCCCACCATGAACAAGAAGATGGCGGGCAGCAGGCCGACCACCAGCCCCGACGCCAGCAGGAAGGCGAGCCAGCCGAAGGCGGCCGCGGCCCGCCTGGTGATGGTGCGGTCGTCGAGGCCCTCGAAGCTGCTCTCGATGTCCATGATCCGGGCCGCTTCAGGCTGGATGGCGCCGCTCGGCACCTGTCGGCCGATCACCGTGGCGCCGAATTGCACCAGCGCGCAGACGAATCCGAAGGCGCTCATGATCTGCGGCACGATGCGGGCGCCGAAGTCCCACTGATAGGAAGTCACCAGCACGTAGCCGAAGAAGAGGACGAAGAATCCCGCGAACCAGGTGGCGGGCTTGTTCACGTTCTCCGGCCGGAAGGCGTAGCCACTCAGGTCGATGCGGCGCTTCTCCTTCCGCGCCTTAAGGAACGGGCGGATCAGGCCGATGAGAGTGAGCGCCAGGATCGCCAGCACGATCGGGCGCAGCAGGAAGTTGGCGCCGAAGGCCTGGACCGAGATGAACATGTAGCGCTCGACGATCTCGCCCAGCACCACGCCCAGGATCAGCGGCGGCCGGGGCCAGCCCTGCCGCTTCATGATCCAGCCAAGCACGCCGCCCAGCAGCAGGACGTAGAGATCGCCCCAGTCGTTCGAGCCCTGGAATGCGCCGACATAGATGATGGCCAGAACCGCCGGCACCAGGATGCTGGGACGGATCAGGACGATGCGGGCGAGCTGGTTGGCGAAGAGGAAGCAGATGCCGGCGCCGAGGATGTTGGCGAGCGCCACGCTCCACACCATGGCGTAGGTGAGGTCGAGGCGCTTGGTCAGCATGTCGGGGCCTGGCACGATGCCCTGCAGCAGGAACATGCCGAGCAGCACCGCCA
>CAXNIC010000457.1:0-3785 GCA_964201945.1 Alphaproteobacteria bacterium | reverse complement strand
TGCTGGCGTAGTTGGTCATTGGCGAGCCCAGCGTCGCGGTGTCCAGCACGGTCTGGAAGATGTGCCAGCCGCCCTCGCCCGGCGCCTCGCGCTTGGAGCGGCGGCCGGCCATGGACGCGCCATCGGTCCATTGCAGGTCGACGATGATGCCGATCGAGCGCAGCGTGTCGGCGGTGATCTGGGCGATGGAGTTGTGCACGGCCTGGTCGCCGGCGCCGATCAGGATGATCTTTTCGCCCTTGTAGCCGGCGTCCGCCATCAGCTGCCTCGCCTTGGCGAGGTCGGGCTTCGAGAATGGCGCGGCGCCTGCCGTCGACTGGCTGGGGCCTGAGCAGGTGAAGATCGAGAAGCATTCCTGGCCGACGCCGCCGAAGGCCGCCGTCAGGTAGTCCTTCTGGTCGATCATCAGCGCCAAAGCCTGGCGCGCCCGCACATCGTTGAAGGGCGGGAAGGTGTGGTTCATCCGCAGCACGCCCATGTAGTCGGGCACGCGGGATTCGACGATGACGTCCTTCGAGCGCCTCAGCACCGGCACGATGTCCGGCGACGGGGCGATGTAGAGATCGACCTCGCCCTTGACCAGCGCCGCGCCGGCCGTGGTCGGGTCGGGGTTCACATGCCATTCGACCCGGTCGACCTTGACCACGCGGGCGCCAGCAAGCCCGCTCGGCGCGTCGGTGCGCGGCACATAGGCCATGTTCTTCTTGTAGACGACCTTCGATCCGGGGACCCATTCGGCCGCGGAAAAAACGAAGGGGCCGGAGCCGACCGCCTCGGTCACCGCCTTGGCGGGATCGGTCAGTGCGTCCTTCTCGCGCATGATCACCGGCGGGTTGCCGCTGGCAGATGCCAGCGAGAACTCGACCCAGGGATAGGGCTTCTTCAGCTTCAGGGTGACGGTCTTGTCGTCGGTCGCCTCGACCGATGCCGTCTGGTCCCGCAGCTTCTGGCCCAGCACGTCACGCGCCATCCAGCGCTTCAGCGACTGGACCACGTCCTTCGAGGTCAGCTTCTGGCCGTCATGGAAGGCCAAGCCGTCACGGAGCGTGAAGACATAGGTCAGCTTGTCGGCCGAGACGGTGTGCCCGCCCACCATCTGCGGCTTCGGCGCCAGCGCCTCGTCCCAGGCGAACAGCGTGTCGTAGATCATCAGCCCGTGCTGGACGGTGATGCCCTCCGGCGTGAACACCGGGTCCAGCAGCTTGAGATCGGAATTCGGTACCAGCCTGAGGACCGACTGGGCGGCGGCCGGCGCGGCCAGACCGACGACGGCAAGACCCGCGAGCGCAAGGCCCGCGATACGTGACTTCATGGCGTTTCAACTCCCAAGACACGGGCGGCCTTGGATGACCGCCCGTCGTTGTTGCGTTGGCCGGATACTCCCATCGGCGGGAGCAGGCGGCAAGCGCCGCCATCAGCCGAACAGGCGATAGAGCCCGGGATCAGCCAGGATCGGCGCCAGCGCGTCGCCGAAGACGTCTGCCCAGCGCTCGGCCTCGGCCCGGGTACCGATCAGGTCCTGGCGGATCTCGACCATCACATGCGGCAACCGGTTGCGCTCGGCATGGAAGGGGATCGAGTAGCCGCTCTGGGTCTTGCCAGTATAGGGCTGGTTGTCGCCGACGCAGATCGAGGTGTCGAGGGAGAGGCGCTGGATCAGCGGGCGCGCGATGCGCTCGTCCTGGTTCCAGAGGATGCCGAGATGCCAGGGCCGATGAAACCCGGCCATGATCGGCGTACAGCTGTGGATCGAGATGATCGCCGGCATATGCCCGGTCTTCCGGCGCTCGGCGATCCACGCCTCGACCGCGTCGTGATAGGGCCGGTGCAGCAGGTCGATGCGGCGCTGCAGCTCGTCCTTCGGCAGGTCGCAATTCGCCGGCACCTCGACGCCATCGCTCGTCGGCGGGCAGAGATTATGCGAGTCCGGCCGGCGGTTGCAGTCGATCACCAGGCGTGAATAGTTGGTGTGGATCAGCGTCGCATCGAAGCGCCGCGAGAGATGCTTCGCCGCATCTGCCGCGCCGATGTCCCAGGCGACATGCATGTCGAAGGCGGGCTTCGGCACGCCGAGGTCTCCCAGCGACGCCGGCACGAGCCGGCTCGCGTGATCGCAGATCAGCAGGAACGGTGCCGGCGCGTCCGGCGAGACGATCTCGAAGGGCGGCGGCTCGCCGGGTCCGATCAGGCTCATCAAAACCGGTCGATGCGGAAGGGGCTCATGTCGACCGGCGGCGTGCGTCCGGCGACCAGGTCGGCGATCAGCGTACCGGTGGTGGCACCCTCGGTCAGCCCGAGATGCGAGGCGCCGAAGGCGAAGAAGACGTTCTTGTGATGCGGGCTCGCGGAGATCACCGGCAGCGAATCCGGCAATGACGGCCGATGCCCCATCCACGGGCTGCCGTCGGTTGCGTCCAGCCCCGGCAGGATGCGCTTTGCCCGCTCGACCAGGACCTCCGCCCGCTTCCAGTTGGGCGGCGCGTGCAGGCCGGCGAGCTCGACGGTGCCAGCCAGGCGCAATCCCATCTGCATCGGCGTCATCACCCAGCCGCCGAGGTGAAGCGTGTGGCGCACGTCGACACCCGGCTTCGGCAAGGTCATGTGATAGCCGCGCTCGGTCTCCAGCGGCACCGGAGATCCCAGCCGGCTCGCCAAGTCGTGGCTCCAGGCGCCGGCGGCCACCACCACCGCATCGCAGGGCACCACGCCGGTATCGGTGACCACGGCCTCGATGCCGCCGGCGCCCATGCGGACACCGACCGCCTTGCCTCGCCAGCTTTTGAGCCCGCGACCGGTCGCGTAGTCGGCGACGCCGGCGACGATCTTGTGCGGATCCAGCACCCAGTTCCATTCGGGCATGAGGACGGCCATCTCGAAGATCGGCGCCACGTCCGGCTCGAGCTGGCGGATCTCGTGGCGATCGACCATCTCGGTCTTCACGCCGCGATCGCGCCGCATCTTCCAGGTGAGCGCGTCGGCCTCGTAGTCGGCCCTGGTCTCGTAGAGGCAGAGGCAGCCGTCCCGCTTCACCATCGCGTCCAGGCCCGCCGCCTTCCACAAGGGGTCCCAGTCCGTGTAGGTGCGCTTCAGGAGCGCCGAGATCGCGTCGGCCTGCTTCTCCACCTTTTCCGGCGTCCCGGCACGCCAGAAGCGCCAGAGCCAGGGCGCCAGCGTCGGCAGGTAGGACCAGCGGATGGTGAGCGGACTCAGCGGGTCGGCGAGCCAGCCCGGCACTTTCCAGATCGTGCCCGGCATCGACAGCGGCGTGACCGAGGTCGCCGCCATGCCGCCGGCATTGCCGTAGGAGGTGGCGCGGCCAGGCTCCAGCGGGTCGATCAGGGTGACGCCGTGGCCATCCTCGACCAGCTTGGCGGCGATGCAGGTGCCGATGACCCCGGCACCGATGACGGCGACGTTCTTGTGCAAGACCATGGGGGCGGAGGATACCGCGACGGTTGAGGGCAAGGCCATCGCTCAGATAGGCTGCCGCCCATGCAGCACACCTTCTTCTGTGTCGATGCCCATACCTGCGGCAACCCGGTCCGGGTGGTCGCCGGCGGCCAGCCTCCCCTGAAAGCCAAGAGCGCCAGCGAGCGCCGGCTCGAGTTCCTGGCCGAGTGGGACTGGATCCGCGAAGCCCTGATGTTCGAGCCGCGCGGCCACGACGTCATGTCGGGCAGCCTGCTCTACCCGCCGACGCGGGAGGACTGCGACCTCGGCATCGTCTTCATCGAGGTCTCCGGCTGCCTGCCGATGTGCGGCCACGGCACCATCGGCACGGTGAC
>CAXNIC010000456.1:0-3808 GCA_964201945.1 Alphaproteobacteria bacterium | reverse complement strand
CCGCTTCCAGTGGACGCCGAACGCGCTCGCCTTCTGGGACAACCGCTGCGCGCTGCACCGCGCCATGTGGGACTACTGGCCCCACACCCGCCTCGCCCACCGCGTCACGGTGAAGGGCGACCGGCCGGTGTGAGGCGGCCGCCGCTTCGCGCGCGGCACAGGACCGCTCCGCCGGGGGCTTGACGTGGCACCACAATGGTGCCGCCTGATGTCATGGAGAGGCGGAAGCCTCACCACGACCTCGGACGCTTCAAGGCGGCCATGTCGACGGGCGACAAGCTGTCCATGACGATGGCGGCGCAGACGTCCGCCTTCGAACTCGGCTGCGGCCGGGCCGAGGTCGTGGCGGCGATTCAGTCGCTGAAGAGGACGCATTTCTACAAATCGATGACAGCCAACTGGATCAACAGGCAATGGCAGGATGTCTGCCACCTGCCCTGGAACGGCATGACGCTCTATGTGAAGTTCACGGACAGCGCCCTCACGACATTCCAGCTTCTATCGTTCAAGGAGAAATGAAATGCCAAAGGCGCGGACGACCATGACCCATCCGGAAACGGGCGAGGTGCTCCGCCGCGGAGTCAGGACCGTGACCCTGACTTACAGGGGGCTGCAGACCAAGATCAGACAGCCGGGCTGGTATCCTGCGCGCGGCTCGGACGGTGTCTTCGTCGGCGCGGACATGGTCGCTGCCGACAAGGCCCTCGCGAAGCTCAAGGTAGAAGCGCGGCTCGAGACGGCAAGAAAGGTTAAGGCAATTCGCGAGCGGCTGAAGCTGTCGCAGCGGCAGGCTGGCCTCATACTCGGGGGAGGCCCCCGATCGTT
Source organism: Alphaproteobacteria bacterium (assembly GCA_964201945.1). GTDB lineage: Bacteria > Pseudomonadota > Alphaproteobacteria > SHVZ01 > SHVZ01 > SHVZ01. The sequence goes on along the minus strand of CAXNIC010000456.1, from coordinate 2,983 downwards.
CCAGAAATACGAGTCGGGCGAGGTCGAGCCGAGCGAGCCGATGCTCAATCTTCTGACCGTGCTCGATCGCGAGCCCAGCCTGCTGAAGGTGCTGACAGCGGCGTAGGCCGGCACCCGCCCGACCTGCGATCCTGTCTTCAATATGGGCCTTGGCACGTGGAACCAGCCAGAAGACTTAGATCGGCTATGTCCGCTCCTGGCCACGCTCGGCCGAATTCGACGCATCGCCTGCGAGGGGAGTTTTGACCCTGAACAGACATTCCGAGCTGCCGATGGACGGCAACCATCGACGACGTATGGGCGAAGTTCGTCACCGACTAGAAATAGCGCTGTGGCCAGAATTGGTCTGCGGGAGATCCACCCCGTAGACCACCTGGGTGATCGAGAGCCCGCGAGGCGAAGACCAGATATTCCGCTCTCCGGTCTTAAGGAAGCCGAGCTTCTGCAGGACACGGCCGGACGCCGGATTGTCCTCGGCGTGGCCGGCAGCGAGGCGTCGCAGTCCGATCGCCGTCGCGAAGGTCATGACCTCCGTTGCAGCTTCGCCGGCAATGCCGCGGCCCCACCAGTTCTCGTCAAGCCAGTAGCCGAGCTCGCCGGTCTCGCCAACGATGTCCGCGACGTCGGCGCACCCAATGACAAGTCCGCCGATCGTGACTGCGAAACGATATGCGACGCCTCGACGCCACTCCTGCGCATGGCCGGCGATCCATGCCGCATCGTCGGGGAGGTTGGGCGGGTACGGCGCGGCACTCAGCATCCGCGCCACTTTCCAGTTGGATCTGATCTCGACAGCCCGGGCTGCGTCGTCGACGGAGAAGGGCCGTAGCACCAGGCGTTCTGTGGTCAAGGTCTGTAGCGCGATCGCGGTCATTGTCGGCGGCAACTCGTCGGGACGGTGAACACGAAATCGACCAGGAATGCCTTACGCAAGCAATTGTCCGCCTCTGGTTAACCTTTGACTCATATGGACGCGGAAGACCGCCCTCCCAACCCAGACAGCCAAGGCGTTCCCGGCGAGCAAGGAGTTGCTGGCGCGCGGTGCCGTTCTTGGGCGGGTCGGGAGCGTCAGGTCTCGCGCAAGCTTGCGAGGACTGCCGTAACGACGGCCCTTGGCGCGACACCCTGCGTCTCGAGATTGAAAGCGTTGCCCATCGTCGCGATGACCAGCCCGTGCACAGGAAACACGAAGATCCGTTGACTACCATTGCCTGATGCGAACAGGCAGCGTTTGCCAGGCCAGAAGCGCTGGTCGATCCGCCATTGATATCCGTAGGACAAAAAACGGCTGATCGCGACTCGCTGCCGAAAGGTTTCCCGCAGCCAGGTTTCGGGAACGACCGCCCTGCCGTTCCATATGCCATTGTCGAAGACCAGCTGGCCGATCCGCGCGAGGTCCCGCGCGGAAATCCGGATCCCGGAAGAGGCCATCGGCTGCCCGTTCGCGCCAAGCGCCCAATTGCCGGAATCGATGTCGAGGGGCGCGAAGAAATTCGCTCTCGCGAAGTCCTCCAGAGACCGGCCGGTGCCCTTGGCGATGAGCCTGCCCAGCAGCTCGGTCGCGCCCCCGTTGTAGGCGAACTTCGTACCCGGTGGGTCGACGATAGGCTTGGAGAGCACGAACCGATACGGATCCTGAGCAAGGAACATGACATTCGCGTCATTGTCGGCGCGGCCATACGGCAGTTCCTCGTTCCATCTCAATCCGAGCGTCATGGTCAGGGCATGCTCGACCAGAAGCTCCTTCTTTTCCTCGCTCGCCAGGTCGGCGTATTCGGGAAACTGGTCCATCAAGGGTGCATCTGGCGTCGGAACGAAGCCTCGCGCCAGCGCGATGCCGTACAGCAACCCTGTGACGCTCTTGGTCACGGAGGCGATTGGGCGCGTCGTCCGCGGGTGCTGGACGAAGCCCGAGACCGGTTCCGGGAAGTAATGCTCGAAGACCAGTCGACCGTGCCTGGCGACGATGATCGCGCGGAGCTTGTGATCGAAGTTGACGCCCGCGAGCGCCGCGTCAATTACGTTGCCAAGATCGCGACCAAGGCCCACATCCTCGGGCGGCGCCTCGACCCAACAGGTTGCCGCCACGGCTGGTTTATTAAGCATCAGCGCACCGGCGCCGAGCAGCGCCTGGCGGCGGGTAAGTAGGAAACGTCGGGTCGGCGGTGCTCTCATCTGCATCCTCAAAGGAGGTCGAGTAACCTACCGCAAGGGCCACCTGGAGGCACGCCAGAGCCAGCGGAGGGCCTGACTGTTGCAGTGTCATCAGCTGGCTTGGAGCTGCTTCTGGCTATGCCCGGCCGATCGCGACCTGGCGCCAGACGGGGAAGCTTTGACCCTTCTCAGACCTTTCGTTCGTGGAACGGATTCCCCTCCCCGAGGTCGAGAAGGTCGGCAATTTCCGGGAAGCTGTGACACACGGTGGTCGCCCCTGCTGCGAGAAGCTGCTCCGCATGCCCCCTGCGACAGTGTCCTCCGGCGCAAAGTCCAATGACGGACGCTCCTGAGGCTGCCGCACCAGTGACCCCCGTCACGGAGTCCTCGATGATCCATGTCTCTCCCGGGGAAGCGCGCATGGCCTCCATGGCATGGAGGTAGATGTCAGGGTGAGGCTTGCCGCGGTCGACATGTACGGCGGCGCTGAAAATCGTGCCTTGAAAACTCTGTTCCAGTCCCAGGATGCGCAGACGTTCCTCTATCCAGGCTGGATAACTTGACGACGCGATGCAGCGCGGCAGGCTCGATACACGCCTGATGAACTCTACGGCTCCGGCGACAGGGGCAAGCTCGGGCAGCCGCCGCCGGATCTCATCGTCGACTTCCTGGCGCAGGCTGGAGGGCGGTTTGCACCGCCAAACCGTTTCGAACGTGCGGAAGAGGTCAGCCCAATTCCGTCCGACATAGTGATCGAGCGCATCGTCCAGAGTTGTGTCAAAACCGAGTGCGGTCAGGCGATCTGCAATGACTTCGTGGGCGAGGGTCT
>CAXNIC010000455.1:0-3814 GCA_964201945.1 Alphaproteobacteria bacterium | reverse complement strand
GTCTTGTCGGCCTGGCCCTGGGCCTGCCAGTAGGCGACCTGCTTGGCGATGTCCTTGGCGCTGAAGCGGGCCTCGGGCTCGATGTAGGGAAGGCCGGCGGCGATCGAGCCCTTCGACTGCTCGGTGTACTTCACCAGGATATCGAGCGCTTTTTCGGTCGCGGCCGCGTCGCCTTTCTTCTGGAAGGCCAGGTCGTAGGCGGCGACGCCCTTCTTGTAGGCGCGGACGAAGCGTTCGACGGTGGCGCGCTTTGTCTCCAGCGTCTTCGGCGAGGTGAACAGCGCGCCCAGCTGCCAGGGCGTCTCGTCGCCGGCCCAGCCGACCAGCTTGGCATCGCCCCGGTCGAACATCGGCACGGCGACGGTGGACGGCAGGATCGCGGTATCGGCCTGGCCGCCCTTCAGCGCCGAGACCATGTTGGGGATGCTCTGCAGCGCCAGGAGACGCGACTTGGAAAGGTCGAAGCCCTTCTTCTCGGCCAGGAGGCCGATCATGTAGTGGAAGGTCGATCCCACCTGGGTCATGGCGAAGGAGCGGCCGGCGAAGTCGGCCGGCGAGCGCACGCCGGCGTCATAGGCCTGGTTCGAGACCATGTAGGCCGAGAGCTTGTAGCCCGGCTCCTCGCGCGACTGCCCGGCGATGATCTTCAGCGCGCCCTTGCCCGCCAGATTGTAGAAGCCGGCGGTGAGGCCGGTGACGCCGAACTCGGCATCGCCCGAGACCACGGCGACGGCGACCGGCTGGGCCGCGGTGAAGAACTTGAACTCGACCTCGAGGCCTTCGGCGGTGAAGTGGCCGAGGTCCTGGGCCAGGAACACCGGCCCGGAGGAGGCCAGCTTCAGCACCGACAGCGAGGTCTTCTCGGCCTGGGCGGGCTGCGTCAGTGCCAGCAGCGCCGCGGCAGCGGCAGCGATCCATGTCGGTCTCATCGGCATTCCTCCAGCTTCGTTGCCTCTGGCTTTACGGACACGCCGACCGCTCGTCAATCGGCGTGCCCGATCGCGGCGAGGGCGAGCGGCTCGGCCTTGCCGCGCAGGGCCACCGGACCCAGGTCCCTGCGCGTCCATCCGTCCGGCAGGCGGGCACCGTCCAATGCCTCGGCCGAGGCCAGCACCAGGCCGTCATGCTTCCGGGCCTCGCCGGCGATGCGGGCGGCGGTGTTCAGCGTGTCGCCGAGGAAGGTGATCTCGCGCTTCAGGTCGCCGATCTCGCCGGCTATCACAGGACCCGCGTGAAGGGCGGCGCGCATCTCCGGGGCCGCGCCGAAGTCCCGGTGCCAGATCTCGGCATCGCGGGCGACCGCGGCGGCGGCATCGGCGGCGAAGGCAAGCGCGCGCGAGGCCGCGTCCGGCGTCCATACCCAGGTCAGGATCATCTCATCACCGATGTAGCGATAGATGAGCCCGCCCGATGCCAGCAGCGGCTCGGTCAGCTGGTGGATCCAGCGGTCGAGGAAGGCGAGGAAGCGCTCCGGCCCCAGCCGTTCGGCCAAGCCTGTCGATCCGACGATGTCCAGCAGCAGGAAGACCCGCCGCTCGGCCCGCGGATAGCGATAGCGGCCGACCAGGACGGCGCCGAACACCCCCGGGCCGATCAGGCGGCGGAGCTCGATCGCGGCGCTGACCGTCATCACTATGGCCACCGCAAAGATGAGCGACGGCAGCAGGGTGGAGTCGTCGAGGAAGTCACGCTGCGTCGGCCAGATCAGATAATAGGCGGCGAGATGGCCCGCCAGCAGCAGGGTGCCGGTGACCAGGCCGTTCGTCGCGAGGTAAACCAGCAGCGGCAACCGCTTGAGCCGCCGCCCGAGGCCGGTCTCGAGGCCGACGAAGATCCACAGCACGACCGGCGCGCCGATCAGGAGACCGCTGCTGACGCCGGTCCATACCGACAGCGGCCATGCGCGATCGGGGAACATCAGGATGGTGAAGATCGACGCGGCCACGCTGGTGAACGCCAGCGTCCAGGCGACGGTGATCATCCGGTTCCGTGTGCGCCGGCGAGACAGCATGCGGCGATGCTAGTGGATCGACATGCCGCTGGCACGATCCGTCGCAGGACCGTGCCGCGCGAATGCCGTCTTGCCGCGCCGCGCCCGGCCAAGTAGACGACAGGCATGTATACGCCCAGGCACTTCGCCGCCGAGGATGCGGCCGGTCTCGAGCTGATCGAGCGCCACGGCTTCGGCGCGCTGATCATGACCGTCGACGGCAAGCCCGAGATCTCGCATCTGCCGTTCGTGCTCGACCGCGAGGGCGGGCGCCTGCTCGCGCACGCCGCCCGTGCCAACCCGATCTGGAAGGCGATGGACGGGACCGCCGAGGCGACCGCCGTGTTCAACGGCCCCAACGCCTATGTCTCTCCCGACTGGTACGAGAAGCCGAAGGCGGCGGTGCCGACCTGGAACTACGCCGTCGTCCATGTTCATGGCCGGCCGACGGTGCTGGACGATGCCGGGCTGGTCGATGTGCTGGTGCGGCTCTCGGCGCTGCATGAGGAGAAGCTGGCACCGAAGACGCCCTGGACCGTCGACAAGCTGACCGACGAGTTCTTCGCCGGCTTGCGGAAGGCGATCGTGGGCTTCGCGCTGCCGGTCGAACGGCTGGAGACCAAGATCAAGATGAGCCAGAACCGGCCGGCGGCGGATTTCACCCGCGTCCGTGACGCGCTGGCGGCGCTCGACGATGCGGACGCGAAGGCGACGGCGGCGATGATGGATCGGATCGCGGCGGCGAAGGCAGGCTAGCGCTTCGACGCACCGTCCCCCCACCCTAACCCTCCCCCACGAAGGGGGGAGGGGATAAGAAGTCCCCTCGTATTCCCTCCCCCCTTCGTGGGGGAGGGTTAGGGTGGGGGGACGATGGCGCCGAAAGGATCGCGACCCTTTCAGCCGCGATAGACGACCCAGCCGTCCTCGACCGCGACGTCGACCGCCAGCAGCGAGTCGCCCTCGCAGGGGCCGGCGACGCAGAGCCCGCTTTCCGGCAGGAACAGCGCGCCATGCGTGGCGCAGATCAGGTGGCCGTCGTCGGGGTGGAAGAACTTGTCGGGGACCCAGTCGAGCGGCGTGCCCACATGCGGGCAGACATTGAGATAGCCCTTCACCGCGCTCTCCCAGCGGACGACGAAGATCCGCCGCTGGGTCGGGCTCTCGCCGACGATGAAGCCGCGCGCGTCGCCCTCCTCGATCTCGTCCGCCGGACAGAGCCGGATCACGTGGCGACGCCACCCATCTTGCAGATGGCGGCCCAATGCGCCTCGGAGACCGGCGAGACCGAGAGCCGCGAATGCGTCACTAAGAACATGTCGGCGAACTTGGGATCGGCCTTGATCGCCTTCAGCGTCACCGGCGTCTTCACCGGCTTCACCGGCACCACGTCGACCACCACGAATTTGCCGGTGGGGTCGGTCGGGTCCGGATAGTGCTCCTTGTCGACCTTCATGATGCCGACGACTTCGAGCCCCTCGTTCGAGTGATAGAAGAAGACGAGGTCGCCCTTCTTCATCGCCTTCATGTTGGCGGCGGCCTGGTGGTTGCGCACACCGTCCCACATGCTCCGGCCCTTCTTCACCAAGTCGTCCCAGGAGAAGGCGTCGGGCTCGGACTTCATCAGCCAGTGCTTCATGAGGAGGGTCCTCAGCCGGGGGGACCGCCGACGCCGGGCTCGGAGAACACCTTGCGCCAGGGCGAGATGGTGAGCGACTGGAACAGGCCGACCTTGTCGTAGGGATCGCCGGCGAGGAACACCTTGAGGTCGGCCTCGTCCTTGGCCTCGACCAGCAGCAGGCTGCCGATCGGCGACTTGCCGTCGGG
>CAXNIC010000454.1:0-3845 GCA_964201945.1 Alphaproteobacteria bacterium | reverse complement strand
GAAAGGTACCGAACCATGGCCCTTGAAATGATTTACGAAACCGAGGTGCTTGGTCGGTCCGTCAGCGCTGCAAATCGCCGGACCGACCTCGCGCAGATGGTGCGCACGGCGCGTCAGGAGCAGGCGCAGGCGATCGGCATGTTCCTCGGCGACCGCATCGCCGACGGTCTGCTGCTGGCCGGCCGCGGCCTCAAGAAGGTCGCCTACGCCGTCGAGTCCTGGCGTCAGCGCCGGGCGACCTAGGGCGAGTTGACCTCCCTCGACGACCGGCTTCTGTCGGACATCGGCATCCATCGCGCCGACATTCCGGCGATCGCCGACGCGGCGGGCCACCGTCGCATCGTCGGCGGCCGGGTGACCCCGGCCGACGGTCTCAGCCGCGCCGTCTGAACTCTTCGTCCCTCCCGTCGTGAGACTGGCGGCAGCAGGTCATCCTGCCGCCGCTTTTCTTTTGACCACCAGCGTCACCCACTCGCCGCGCCGGATTCGCCGTTCCAGCGCCAGTCCCTGGGCCCGATAGGCCTGCAGGACCAGCCGCTCCTGCTTCACCAGGAGCCCGGATAAGACGGCGCGGCCGCCCGGCGCCAGCCGCGGTGCCATCGGCCGAGCCAGCCGCACCAGCGGGTTCGCCAGGATATTCGCCAGGATCAGATCGTAGGGGCCGGCAAGCCGCGGGTTCCCGAAGCCGGTGCTGACCCGGCCCCGGAAGCGTCCCCGAAGGCCGTTGATCCAGGCGTTCTCCACCGCCGTCCTCACCGCCACGGGATCGTTGTCGGCGCCGGTGACGGCCACACGCCAGGCCTTGGCCGCCGCGATCCCCAGGATGCCGGAGCCGCAGCCGAGGTCGAGCACCCGCGGCCGGCAAAGCCGCCGCCGCAACCGATCCAGCGCCAGGAGACAGCCGGAGGTCGAGCCGTGCTCGCCCGAGCCGAAGGCGACCGCCGCCTCGATCGTGAGCGGGATGGCCGCGGCCGGCACGCGACCCTGCCAGTGACCGCCATGAATGAAGAAGCGTCCCACCCGGAACGGCGGGAAGCGGCGGTATGTCGCCTGGACCCAGTCGGCGAGCGGCTCGGCCCGCAACCTCATCTCCGGCGCAGGCCAGCCGCCGGCGGCGGCGGCGAGCGCAAGCGCGAGCGACAGCGCCGTCTTGTCCGGCTCGGTCTGGAAGAAGGCTTCGATGCGCCAGAGACGGTCGGCCTCGACCTCCACGGTCGCGACCGACACGGCGATCCCGTCGAAGATGTCAGAGAACGCCGGAATCGCCGGAAGCGGGGCGTCGAACTCGACGAACCAGCCGGCGATCAATCCCTCCTTGCCCGCCGTCACGAATCGCTCCCCGCCGGCGATGCGCCGCACGGCCGGAATCCAAGGGGATCGGCGGCTCTTTGCCAAGGCGGGCGAGCGCCGCTATAGGACGCGGCTCTCCTGGAGTGGGTTCGCATGCTCAAGATTCTCGGTCTGGCCCTCGCCCTTTCCCTTGCCGTGATCCCGGCCGTGGCGCAAGCCCAGGCACAGCAGCCGGTCGCCAAGACGAAGGCCGCCACGCCCAAGAAATCCCCGGCCAAGTCAAAGCCGGCGCCGGCTAAGGCCGCCAAATCGGCAAATGCGCCCGCCAAGGCGAAGGCGAAAGCGGCCGTCTCACCGAAGACCAAGAGCGCGAAGGCGACCAGCGCCAGGTCGAAGAGTGCGAAGGCGAAGTCCGTGAAGGCGGCGCCTCGGCGCGCAAAGGCCGCCACGCCTCCGCCGGCGCGGCCCCGCCTCACCTACACCCGGCCCGGCGACATCCTCAGGCCGAACGCCCGGGACTAAGGTCGCCCAAGTCGAACGACCCGCCGCGAAGAATCGCGTCCGCGGCTTCGGAGTAGCTGCCGTCGGCCTGGTGCAGCACCAGTCCGGGATGAAGGCGAAGCGGCGTTCGCGATCCCCTCCTCGCCTGGACGATCACGCGCTTCGCCTCGCGGCCGGCCTTGGGCCAGAGCGGCACCACCACCACGCCGCCGGCGCGGCCGTTGAGGAGCGCCAGCAGGTCGCCCAGGCGATCGGCGCGCTGGATGATGGTGAGGGCGCCGCGCGGCGAGGCCGCTTTGAGTGCCGCCTCGATCCAGGCGTCAAGGCCGCCGGCATCGACCGTAGAGCGGCGGCGGCCGGGATCGGGGGACGGATCGGCGCGGCCGGGATCGAGGAACGGCGGGTTGCACATGACCTGGTCGAAGCCGCGCAGATCGGCGGGCAAGCTGGCCACATCTCCGTCGCGCACCTGGAATCCGGCGCGACCGTTCAGCGCCGCGTTCTCGCGCGCGAGCGCCGCCGTGGCCGCATCGATCTCGAGCCCGATCACCGAAAGAGCCTCGACACGCGCCATCAGGCAGAGCGCCGCCGCACCCGTGCCGGTGCCGAGATCGAGCACGCGCTCGCCCGACCGGGGAGACAGCGCGGCGGCCAGCAGCACGGGATCGATCGCCGCCCGATAGCCGTCGCGGGATTGCCGGAGCCGCACCTTGCCGCCGAGCAACCGGTCCTCGGTCGTCTCGTCAGGCATCGGAAGCGGTCTCGCCGGCTTCCACCAGGACGCGATGCGCCCGCGCATAATCCTGCTCGGTGACGGCGAGGCGCCTCGGGAAACCCTGAAGCCCGGCCTCGACGGCGCTGACATAGCCGTCCAGCACCACCGCCTCGACCCCGGCATCAGCCAGGAGCGCCAGCAGAAAGGAGAGGCGGACCGGATCCCTGGTGCGCAGGAGCTCGCGCATCTGACGGCTTGACCCGCCCCCTGTCGGACCTATGCTCGGGCCGAAATAGCCCGGGCCAACCATTCATCGGCCAACTTTGCGTGGAGCCGGGCGGGCGTCAAGCCGACAAGGAGAGTCGATGCCGGTCGTCGTCAGCCTGGAGGACGAACGCAAGCGCAAGCCCTCGCTCGATGCGCTCGGAAGCCTGGTCGCCGCGGACATGAAGCGGGTCAACGAGATCATCATTGCCCGCATGCAGAGCAAGGTGCCGCTGATCCCGGAACTGGCCGGGCACATCATCGCCGCCGGCGGCAAGCGGCTTCGGCCCATGCTCACGCTGGCGACCGCGCGGCTTTGCGGCCATGAAGGCGACCGCCATCTCGGCCTCGCCGCCTCGGTCGAGTTCATCCACACCGCGACGCTGCTGCACGACGACGTCGTCGACGAATCCACGCTTCGCCGCGGCCGCGACACCGCCAACGCCATCTGGGGCAACCAGCCCAGCGTCCTGGTCGGCGACTTCCTGTTCACCCGTGCCTTTCAGCTCATGGTCGAGGACGGCTCGCTCGAGGTGCTGGACATCCTGTCGACCGCCTCTGCCCTGATCGCCGAGGGCGAGGTCGCCCAGCTCATCACCTCCAACGACACCTCGACCACCGAGCAGGCCTATCTCGACGTCATCCGCGGCAAGACCGCCCAGCTGTTCGCCGCCGCCGCCCGGGTCGGCGCCGTGGTCGCCGAGCGGCCACGGGCCGAAGCCGACGCGCTCGAGAGCTACGGGATGAACCTCGGCATCGCCTTCCAGCTGGTCGACGACGCGCTGGACTATGCCGCGAGGCAGGCCGAGCTCGGCAAGACCGTCGGCGACGACTTCCGCGAGGGCAAGATCACGCTGCCGGTGATCCTGGCCTTCATGCGCGGCAGCGAGGACGAGCGCCGGTTCTGGCGCCGCGTGCTCGAGGGCGACGAGCAGACCGAGACCGATCTCGCCGAGGCGATCCGCCTGATGGAACGCCACGGCACCATCGCCGACACGCTCGCCCGCGCCCGGCATTACGGCGCGATCGCCCGCGACGCGCTCGGGCTCTTCCCCGACCACCCGATCAAGCGGGC
>CAXNIC010000453.1:0-3885 GCA_964201945.1 Alphaproteobacteria bacterium | reverse complement strand
GACATTTGCGCTCGTGTCCATTATCCGTTTCGTGGACACGATCATCGTGTCACCACGTCACCGGATTCTCGACCCCCAACGACGCCCCGTACAGGCGGCCCTCGGCGGAGGCGTACGGAGCGGCTGGACCCGGCGATGGAAGAAATCCTGCAGGACTGGGCCCGGTTTCGCATCGGCGGCGACGTCGAGGCGGCCACACGGCTGCAGCGCGGCGTCCATCGTCTCGCCGGCTCAGGCGCGACCTTCGGCTTCCGGGCGCTGTCGAATACGGCAGCGGACCTTGAGGACCGGCTCGACCATGCCATCGGCTCCGGCGCCGGCCTGGACGAGCCGGCGGTCGAGGAGATCGAACAGGGGCTGGAGCGCCTGAGGACGACCGTCCGCCGGCTCGACGTGAGCCGGCCTAGACGCCGCACCAGCGGTCGAGCCGTCTGACCAGGTTGCCGCGGGTGAAGGGCTTGATCATGTAGTCGTCGGCGCCGAGGTTCTGCGCCGCGCGCACATCCTCGAGGCCCCGCCGGCCGGTCAGGAAGATGACCTTGGCCCTCAGGGTCTGGAACCGCTCGCGGATCTCCTTCAGGAGCTCGAACCCGTTCAGCTCCGGCATCTCCACATCCAGCAGGATGAGGCGCGGCTCATATCGGGCCAGCAGCGACAGCGAAGTGAAGCCGTCCCGGCAGACGAGAACCGGGTATCCCGCCTCGCCGAGACAGTGCCGGACGATGTCCCGGATGTTCATGTCGTCGTCGACGCAGAGGACCAGCTTGCTCCGCCGCCGCTCGGACGAGGCGTATTGGGCGCGCTCGCGCGCCGTGGCGAACGCCTGCCGAAGCTCGCCTGGAATGGCGGGGACGAGGCTGGTGTGCATCATGGCGGGGCACCGGAGGTGGGGATTTCGCCCGGTACAACGCGCCGAGGTCGAACCGGTTCCGCCTAGACGGCGACGACCGCCCCGTCCTTGAGCTCGAGCATCCGGTCCATGCGGCGCGCGAGGTCGAGATTGTGGGTGGCGATCAGCGCCGAGAGCCCGGTCGCCTTCACCAGCTTGTGGAGCTGCTGGAACACGCCTTCGGCCGTGGTCGGGTCGAGATTGCCGGTCGGCTCGTCGGCCAGCAGGACCCGCGGCACGTTGGCGATGGCGCGGACGATGGCGACCCGTTGCTGCTCGCCGCCGGAGAGCCGTCCAGGCCGGTGCGAGGCCCGCTCGGTCAACCCGACCATGGCCAGGAGCTGGCGTGCCCGCTCCTTCGCCTCGCGCTTGGAGAGCCCGGCGATGAGCTGCGGAAGCATGACGTTCTCGATCGCCGAGAACTCCGGCAGCAGGTGGTGGAACTGGTAGACGAAGCCCACCGTGTCCCGCCGGATGCGGGTGCGGTCGGCGTCGCTGAGCGTCGAGCAGGCGATGCCGCCGACCTCGACCGAGCCTCCATCGGGGCGTTCCAGCAATCCGGCGATGTGCAGCAGGGTCGACTTGCCGGCGCCGGACGGGCCGACCAGCGCCACCAGCTCGCCCCGGACCAGGGTCAGGTCGATGCCGCGCAGCACCTTGAGTGCCCGTTCGCCGCCCTGCTTGAAGGTGCGGGTGACCCCCCGAAGCGCCAGCGCCGGTTCACTCATAGCGGAGCGCCTCGACCGGATCGAGCCGGGCCGCCCGCCAGGCCGGATAGAGGGTGGCGAGGAAGGAGAGCCCGAGCCCCATCACCACGACGAGGACGACCTCGGGCGGCTCGACCCGGGCCGGAAGCTGAGACAGGAAATAGACCTCGGCCGAGAACAGCTCGGCGCCGGAGAGCGACTGGATCCACTGGCGGATCGTCTCGATGTTCAGCGCAAAGGCCATGCCGAGGCCGAACCCGGCGAAGGTGCCGAGCACGCCGACCGCCGCCCCGCTCATGAAGAAGACCCGCATGATCGAACCCGGCGTCGCCCCCATGGTGCGGAGGATGGCGATGTCGCGGGTCTTGTCCTTCACCAGCATGATGAGGGACGAGATGATGTTGAACGCCGCCACCAGGATGATCAGGGTCAGGATCAGGAACATGACGTTCCGCTCGACCTTGACCGCGTTCATGATGCCGGCATTCGCCTGCTGCCAGTCGAACAGCCGGTAGCCCTGGCCGAGCCGGCTCTGCGCCAGCGCGCGGAATTCGGCCGTCCGCTCCGGATTGTCCAGCATGACCTCGACGCCCGAGGCCGCCTCCGGCAGGCGGAAGAACAGCTGAGCGGCGGAAAGCGGCATGAAGACGTAGCCACCGTCGATGTCGGACATGCCGACGTCGAAGGTGGCGACGACGGTATAGGCCCGGGTCCGGGGCACGCTGCCGATGGCGGTCGCCTGGAAGGTCGGCGCGACCAGGGTCAGCTTGTCGCCGGTGGCCAGGCGCAGCTTCTGCGCCAGGCGATATCCCACCACGACCTCGTCCTCCTCGAAGACCTCGAGGGTGCCGCCGCGAAGCTTCCCGTCGAAGGTCTTCCGCGAAACGATGTCCTCGATGCGCACGCCGCGCACCAGCGCGCCCGAAGCGATGCCATTTGCGGTCGCCATCACCTGGCCGTCGATGATCGGCGCGGCCGAGACGACGCCGGCGATGCCAGCGACGGACTTCGTCACCTCGACATAGTCCGGCACCGGACCGGCTTGGCTGTAGATGGTGACGTGGCCGTTGAAGCCGACGATGCGGGTGATCAGCTCGTGGCGGAAGCCGTTCATCACGCTCATGACGATGATCAGCGTGGCGACGCCGAGGGCGATGCCGATCAGCGAGAACCAAGCGATGACCGAGATGAAGCCTTCCTGCCGGCGGGCGCGCAGGTAGCGCGTCGCCATCGTCCGTTCGAAGGTGCCGAAAGCTGCCATCAGGCCGAGAGCCGGTTCAGCGCCGCTTCGGGCGACAGCTCCTGCTTCTCGCCGGTCTTGCGGTTCTTCACCTCGACGATGCCGGACTTGAGCCCGCGCGGGCCGACCGCGATCTGCCAGGGAAGGCCGATCAGGTCCATGTCGGCGAACTTCGAGCCCGGCCGCTCGTCGCGGTCGTCCAGCAGCGGCTCGCGGCCGGCCTTGTCGAGCTTGGCGTAGAGGTCGCCCGCGACCTTGTCGCAGTCGGCGTCGCCGCTCTTCAGGTTGACGATGCCGACGCCCCAAGGCGCCACCGACTCCGGCCAGATGATGCCGGCGTCGTCGTGGCTGGCCTCGATGATGCCGCCCACCAGGCGCGAGACACCGATGCCGTAGGAGCCCATCAGCACGGTCACGGTCTCGCCGTTCGGCCCGGTCACCTTGGCGCCCAGCGGCTCGGAATACTTGGTGCCGAAATGGAAGATATGGCCGACCTCGATGCCGCGCGCGGTCACTTGGCGGTCGGCCGGGATCTTCGCGAAGGCCGCCGCGTCGTGCTTCTCGTCGGTCGCGGCATAGAGGCTGGTCCAGCGCTCGACCACCTTCTCCACGCCGGCGACGTCGTCGAAGTCGATCGCCTGGCTGGAGATGTCGAAGTCGACATAGTCCTTGTGGCAGAAGACCTGGCTCTCGCCGGTATCGGCCAGGATGATGAACTCGTGGCTCAGATCGCCGCCGATCGGGCCGGTGTCGGCCTGCATCGGGATCGCCTTCAGCCCCATGCGGGCATAGGTCTTGAGGTAGGCCACGAACATCTTGTTGTAGGCGTGCTTCGAGGACGCGAAGTCGAGGTCGAAGGAGTACGCATCCTTCATCAGGAACTCTCGGCCCCGCATGACGCCGAAGCGCGGCCGGACCTCGTCCCGGAACTTCCACTGGATGTGGTAGAGGTTCTTCGGCAGGTCGCGGTAGCTCTTCACCGAGGACTTGAAGATCTCGGTGATCATCTCCTCGTTGGTCGGCCCGAACAGCATGTCGCGCTCGTGCCG
>CAXNIC010000452.1:0-3902 GCA_964201945.1 Alphaproteobacteria bacterium | reverse complement strand
CAGAGGCCGGCATCGTCGTCGATGTAGAGGACGCGGAACGCCGGCCCGCTCATCAGGTCCGCTCCGGCACCTGCATCACCATCAGGAACAGCCCGAGCTGGCGGATGGCCTCGGAGAAGCTTTCATAGTTGAGCGGCTTGGTGATGTAGACGTTGCAACCGAGGTCGTAGCAGCGCTGGATCTCGGTGCGCTCATCCGTGGTCGTCAGCACCACGACCGGGATCGACCGGGTCGCGGCGTCCTCCTTCAGGCGGCGGAGGATTTCGACTCCCGACATGTCGGGAAGATTGAGGTCGAGGAGGATCAGGTAGCCGGAGCCCGTCCTGAGCGCAGGCACGCCCTCGCTGCCGAACAGATAGGCCACGGCCTCGTTGCCGGAGGCAAAGGGGACGATGTCGTTGTTCACGCCGGCGCGGCGGATGTTGCGCTCGATCAGCCGGGCATGGCCGGGATCGTCCTCGATCATGAGGATGGTGACTGGGTCCTGACTCATGACCCGAAAGCGGTCTCCTCAATCAGCATGTCATGGCGTCCAGACCCTAGGCAGCACGATCGTGAAGGTCGAACCCTCGCCAAGTCGGCTCATGACCCTGACCGTCCCGCCCAGGCGCCGCACCAGGGTGCGTACATAGGCGAGGCCGATGCCGTCGCCCGGCCGATCCTGGGCGCCGGACCGACGAAACAGGTCGAAGATGCGTTCGAGGTCGCGCTCGGCGATGCCGCGGCCGTTGTCGACGACGGAAATCTCGACCATCGGCGCGTCGGTCGCGCCGGCGGTCACGGCGATCTGGCCGGGCACCTCGTCGCGGACGTATTTGACAGCATTGTCGATGAGTTTGGAGATGATCTGCTCGAGCGCCAGGCGGTCGCTGACGATCGTCGGCAGCCGGCCGACCGAAAGCCGGATGCTGCCCTTCTCGGTGCGGTGGCTGAAGTCGGCGGCGAGGGTGCGCACCATCTTGTCGAGATCGATCTCCTCCGCCTTGAACTCGCGCCGCCCGAGCCGGGAGAGCTCGAGGATGGCGTTGATCAGCCGGTCCATCTTGGTGATCGACGAGCGGATGAACCACAGCGCCTCGTCGAAATCCTGGGCGATCGCCTTGTCGGCGGCATCCGGCCTGACGCCGTCGCCCTTGCCCAGGACCCGGTTCGCCTGCGCGGCACGGGTCAGGACGTCGTTGCGGAGCGCCTCCAGCTCGCCGGTGAAGCCCATGATGTTGACTAGCGGCGAACGGAGATCGCGGCTGACGATGTAGGCGAAGCGCTGGATCTCGTCGTTCGCCTCCCTGAGGTTCGCGGTCCGCTCGGCGACGCGGCGTTCGAGATCGGCGTTCAGCAGCGCGAGTTCGTCATGCGCCGCCTTCGCCTCGCGTACCGACCGCCGCACCAGGAAGATCGAAAGCGTCGCCAGCCCGGCGACGATCGCGCCGGCAAGCCCGTTGATGACGAAGAGCAGGATCAGCGTGCGGTCGGACTCGCCGAGGTATCCGTCGAGGAGGCGCCGCTCCTCGGCGGTCATCTCGATGACGTGCTTGAGGATCTGCTCCGTGTACTCGAGGCCGCGACCCGAGCGCAGCATCTCGATCGCGGCGTCGATCCGGCCCGTCTCCGCAAGCTTGACGGTCTCGGTGAGTTCCGCCGACTTGGCCAGGGACAGGGTGCGCAACGCCGCCAGACGCTGGAGCTGCGAGGGTTGATCCTTCAGGAACCCTTCGAGCCGGTCCAGGGTCGGGATCGCAAGTCCGACCGCCTGGTCGTAGTCGGTGCGATAGCGGGCCTCGCCGGTCAGCAGGTAGCCGCGCTGGCCGCTCTCCGCCCGTCGCGTGTCGGCGCGGAAGGTGGCGATGAGATTGGTGGCCGTCCGCGAGTCGGCGATGCGGTCGCCGATCATGTCGGACTCGCGCAAGAGGCCGAGCGAGATCAGGGTCGCCGTCAGGAGGACGGCGAAGCCGATGGCGAGGAGAGTGCCCTCGTTGACCGATCCCAGCTTTCCGAGGCGCATGCTTCAGGTAAGGCGTTGAGAAAGAGGTCGCTTTCTATAGAAGGAACGACCTTCGAGCGCAAAGACGTCGCGAAGCTCGCTCATGTCGGCGGTTTCCGGCGTTCCCCGGCCTTGGCCTCGACCCACAGCGCCTCCATCTCCTCGAGACTCGCCTGTTCCGGCCGGCGGCCATCGGCTGCCAGGGCGGTCTCGATCGAGCGGAAGCGCCGTTCGAACTTGGCGTTGCCGCCGCGGAGCGCCGCCTCCGGATCGACGCCGAGATGACGGGCGAGGTTGGCGAGCGCGAACAGCAGGTCGCCGACCTCGTCCTTGACCCTGTCCGGCTTCGACCCGTCATCCAGCTCGGCGCGGAGCTCGCCGATCTCCTCCTCGATCTTGTCCAGCACCTGGCGCGCCTCCGGCCAGTCGAAGCCGACCCGGGCCGCGCGCTTCTGCAGTTTCTCGGCCCGCATCAGGGCGGGGAGGGCGAGAGCGACACCGTCGAGGGCGGAGGAGGGCGCTGCCTTGCCCTTCTCGGCACGCTCGACCGCCTTGGTCTCCTCCCAGGCGACGGTCTGGCTGGCGGCGTCTCGCTCGGCCGCGTCGCCGAAGACATGCGGGTGGCGCCGGATCATCTTGTCGGCGATCGCCTGGGCGACGTCGTCGAAGGCGAAGGCACCTGTCTCCTCGGCCATGCGGGCGTGGAACACCACCTGGAACAGGAGGTCGCCGAGTTCGTCCTTCAGGTCGCGAAGGTCGTTGCGCGCGATCGCATCGGCGACCTCGTAGGCTTCCTCGACAGTGTAGGGAGCGATGGTGGCGAAGGTCTGCTCAAGGTCCCAGGGGCAGCCGCCGTCGGGCGCCCGGAGCTTGGCCATGATCTCGATCAGGCGGTCGATGTTACGGCGGGTCATGCGCCGCACTATAGCCGCTCGCCAGCCGTGTCCACCTAGGCGAGCGAGCGGATCGCGTCGGCGAAGTCCCGGGGTGCTTCCTGCGGCAGGTTGTGGCCGACCAGCGGCACCAGACGGTGCTGATAGTGGCCGGTGAAGAGGCGGGCACCGCTTCCGGCACTGCCGGCAGCCGAGACGCCGTCGCCGCCGCCATCCATCGCCACCGTCGGCACGGTGATCCGGGGTCGCTCCGCAAGACGACGCTCGATCTCGGCGACCGCCGGGTCGCCGGGCACGAGCGCGAAGCGGTGGCGATAGGAGTGGATCACCACCTCGACGAAGTCCGGATTGTCGAAGGAGGGGGCGGTTCGCGCGAAGGTCGCGTCGTCGAAGCGCCAGTTGGGTGACCAGAGGCGCCAGAGCAGCCGGCAGAAGGCGCCGCGGTTGCGGGCGAGGCCGGCACGGCCGCGCTCGCTGTGGAAGTAGAACTGATACCAGTAGCGATGCTCGTCCTCGGGCATGGCCGGCTCGCCCGAGGCGGCGATGTTCTGGATGTTGTAGCCGTTGACGGTGACGAGGCCCCGGGCACGCTCCGGCCAGAGCGCCGCCACGATGCAGGCGGCCCGCCCGCCCCAGTCGTAGCCGGCGAGGAGGGCAGACGGGATCGCCAGCGCATCCATGAATGCCAGCAGATCGGCACCCAGCACCGCCTGCTCGCCGGATCTCGGCGTCTCGGATGAGAGGAAGCGCGTCGGGCCGTATCCCCGGAGATAGGGCGCCAGCACCCGGTGGCCGGCGGCGGCCAGGAGCGGTGCGACCTCGTCATAGGCCCGGATGTCATAGGGAAAGCCGTGCATGAGGATCGCCGGCGGCCCGGATTGTAAAATCGCGCGCAATAGTGACCCCCTGAGGGGCGGTTTTCGCGTCCAATTCTGACCCCCTCTAACGCTGTGTGTCAGCGTCCCTTCCTTTTGCCGGGAAGGGTGTTGGGGGATGGTCGGCGTGGACAAGATCGGCGAGATACGGCG
>CAXNIC010000451.1:0-3903 GCA_964201945.1 Alphaproteobacteria bacterium | reverse complement strand
GCCTTCTTGCGGACGACGAAGGTCTGGCCCTCGTAGAAGTTGATGCCGACGAAGTCGATGCCGAGCGAGGCGTCGCGCGAGAAGGTGATGGTGGAGTTGCGGGACAGCATGTCGACCTGGCCCGAGGTCAGCACCGCCCAGCGCTGCTGCACCGAGGTCGGCGTGTACTTGACCTTGGTGGCATCGCCGAAGATGGCGGCGGCGACGGCCTTGCAGAGGTCGACGTCGATGCCGGTCCACACGCCCTTGTCGTCGGCGTAGGAGAAGCCCGGCAGCCCGAGATGGACGCCGCACTCCAGATTGCCGCGCTTCTTGACGTCGTCCAGCGTGCCGGCGGCGGCGGTGCCCGCCAGCATCAGGCCGGCCGCGAGCGCGGCCAACAGGTTACGCATCATGATTGTCTCCCCATAGGTTCGAAAATGGCGGCGGAGATAGCCATGGCAACCTCCGGAAGTCAATTATAGCCGAATGCCGGACAACCTGCCCTTGACCGCCGCGACCGTTCAGGTTTGATCGCACATCCTGCCGCGCCCGGAGCCCCCTTCCCCGTGACCCAGACCCGCTTGGCCGTCGATATCGGCGGCACCTTCACCGACGTCGTGCTGGAGGATGGCGACCGCCGCCTCACCAAGAAAGTGCTGACCACCTCGCGCGCGCCCGAAGAGGGCGTGATGGCGGGGACCCTGGCGCTGCTCGCCGAGGCCGGCGTCTCGCTCGCCGCCGTCGAAGTGCTGGTCCACGGCACCACGCTCGCCACCAACGCCATCATCGAGCGGAAGGGCGCCCGGACTGCGCTGATCGCCACCCACGGCTTCCGCGACGTCCTCGATATCGCCTATGAGAGCCGCTACGACCAGTACGACATCTTCATCGAGAAGCCGGTGTCGCTGGTGCCGCGCGACCGGCGCTTCACCGTGCCCGAGCGGATCGATGTCGGCGGTCGCGTGCTGCTCGCCCTCGATGAAGCGAATGCCGCGACCCTGCCGGCGCAGCTGAAGGCCGAGCGCATAGAGAGCGTCGCCGTCTCGCTGCTGCACGCCTACGCCAATCCGGCGCATGAGCAGCGAGTGCGCGAGATCCTGCTGAAGGCGATGCCCAATCTGGCCGTCACGCTCTCCTCCGAGGTCTGCCCGGAAGTGCGCGAATACGAGCGGACCTCGACCGCCGTCGCCAATGCCTATGTGCAGCCGTTGATGGCGGGATATCTCGGCCGGCTCGATCAGGCGCTGAAGGCCGCGGGCTTCCTCGGCACCGTCTACCTGATGACATCCGGCGGCGGCCTGACCGCGCTGGAAGCAGCCGCGCGCTTCCCCATCCGGCTGGTCGAGTCCGGCCCCGCCGGTGGCGCCATCCTCGCCACCCACGTCGCGGCACTCGCCGGCGAACGCCGGGTTCTGTCCTTCGATATGGGCGGCACCACCGCCAAGATCTGCCTGATCGAGGACCTGAAGCCCGAGACCAGCCGCGCCTTCGAGGTCGACCGTGCCGCCCGCTTCCTGAAGGGCAGCGGGCTGCCGCTTCGCATCCCGGTCATCGAGATGGTGGAGATCGGTGCCGGCGGCGGCTCGATCGCCAAGGTCGACGGCTTGAAGCGCATCGTCGTCGGGCCGGAGAGCGCCGGCTCCGAGCCCGGCCCCGCCTGCTATGGCCGGGGCGGCGACAAGCCGACGGTGACCGATGCCGACGTGGCGCTTGGCCGGATCGATCCCGAGCGCTTCGCCGGCGGCAAGATGCGCCTCGATGCGGCCAAGGCCGCCGGCGCGCTTGCCACGCATGTCGGCGGGCCGCTGGGCCTCAGCGCCACCGTCGCCGGCTTCGGCGTCGCCGAGATCGTCGACGAGAACATGGCCAACGCCGCCCGCGTACATGCGGTCGAGCGCGGCCGTGCCGTCGCCGATGCGACGCTCATCGCCTTCGGCGGCGCCGCCCCGCTGCACGCCTCCCGCCTCGCCGAGAAGCTGGGCATCCGCAAGGTCATCATCCCGCCGAATGCCGGCGTCGGCTCGGCCGTGGGCTTCCTTCGCGCACCGGTCGCCTACGAGGTCGTCCGCAGCCGCTACATGCGGCTCGACGGTTTCGACGCCACGGCTGCCAATGCGCTGTTCGAGGCGCTGGCCGCCGAGGCGCGGCAGGTTGTCGAGTCCGGCGCCCGCGGCCGCAGCCTCGAAGAACGGCGCACCGCCTATATGCGCTATGTCGGCCAGGGCCACGAGATCGTCGTGCCGGTGCCGTCGCGCGCGCTGACCGCCGGCGACATCCCGGCTCTCCGCGCCGCCTTCGAGCATGAATACAAGGCGTTGTTCCAGCGGGTGATCCCCGACGGCGCGATCGAGGTCTTGAGCTGGACGCTGACGCTGTCCACGCCGCACGATCTGCCTGCCGCGCTGGCTCCCGTCGCTCGCAGCGGCGGCGCCAAGGCGATCGGCCGGCGCTCGGTGTTCGACGTCGCGACCGAGGCCTTCGCCGAGGTACCGGTGTATGCCCGCACCGACCTCGCCCGAGGCCAGACCGTGGCCGGCCCGGCATTGATCGTCGAGGACGAGACCACCACCTTCCTTTCAGCTAGATTCGATGCCCATATCGATGCCGCCGGCTCGATCGTTTTGGAGCGCCGCACATGACCGGTCAGATCGCCCAGATCCGTAATCAGATCATGTGGAACCGCCTGATCGCGGTGGTGGAGGAGCAGGCGCAGGCGCTGATCCGTACCGCCTTCTCGCCGATCGTGCGCGAATGCGGCGACCTCTCCGCCGGCATCTTCGACCTCAAGGGCCGCATGCTGGCCCAGGCCGTCACCGGCACGCCCGGCCACGTCAACTCGATGGCGCTTTCGGTCTCGCACTTCATCAAGAAGTTCCCGCTGGCCACCATGCAGCCGGGCGACATCTACATCACCAACGACCCCTGGATGGGCACGGGCCATCTCAACGACTTCGTGCTCACCACGCCGGCCTTCCACCGCGGCAAGCTGATCGCGCTGTTCTCCTGCACCAGCCACCTGATGGACATCGGCGGCATCGGCTTCGGGCCGGACGGCGCCGACGTGTTCATGGAAGGGCTCTACATCCCCCACCTCAAGCTCGCCGAGGGCGGGCGGATGAACGAGACCCTGATGGCGATGATCCGCGCCAATACGCGGCTCCCGGTCGACACCGAAGGCGACGTCTACTCGCTGGCCGCCTGCAACGACGTCGGCGCCAAGCGCCTCGCCGAAATGATGGACGAGTTCGGCCTCGACTCCCTCGACGACCTCGCCGAGCACGTGATCACCAACTCCCGCGCCGCGGTCGAGGCGGAGATATCCCGCCTGCCGAAGGGCACCTACCGCAACACCATGCGCATCGACGGCTATGACGAGCCGATCGACCTGACCGCCGCGATCACCGTCGGCGACAAGACCATCCATGTCGACTTCACCGGCACCACCGGCGTGCAGAAGCGCGGCATCAACGTGCCGATGGCCTATACCGAGGCCTACACCTGCTTCGGGCTTGGCTGCGTGGTGGCCGCCCGCATTCCCAACAATGCCGGATCCTTGGCGCCGCTCACCGTCTCGGCTCCGCCGGGCTCGATCCTGAACGCCCCCTATCCGCGCGCCGTCGCGTCGCGCCACGTCATCGGCCAGATGCTGCCCGACGTGGTCTTCGGCTGCCTCCGCCAGGCGGTGCCGGAACGCGTGCCCGCCGAGGGCACGTCCTGCATCTGGATGATGAGTCTCCGCGGGCCGACGGCGAGCGACGGCGCGGACAAGCGGGGATTCGCCATCACCATCACCTCCAACGGCGGCACCGGTGCGCGCCCGATGAAGGATGGCCTCGACGCCACCGCCTATCCGTCGGGGGTCAAGGGCACGCCGGTCGAGATCGCCGAGTCGATCGCGCCGGTGGTGTTCTGGCGGAAGGA
>CAXNIC010000450.1:0-3912 GCA_964201945.1 Alphaproteobacteria bacterium | reverse complement strand
GCGCTCGGTGCCAGAGCATTTCCCGATCAGCCTCGAAGTGCCGATGTCGGGCGGGCTGATGCCGGCGGAACGCGCGAGGAGGGCAATCTCGGGCATGAAGAGGGTGCTGGCGGGAATGATGCGGTCTAGCGCATGACAAGACTGAAAATCGGCGTGCTCGGTGCCGGGTTGATCGGCCGCCGCCATATCGACACCGTCCTGGCCTGCCCGGAGGATGCCGAGCTCGTCGGCATCGCGGATCCGGTCGTCGGCGCCGAAAGGTTTCCCCACGTGAAGGCGCCGTTCTTCAGGACGCCTGCCGAACTGCTTGACCAGGCGAAACCCGAGGCTGTGATCATCGCCACGCCCAACCGGCTGCACGCCCCGCAGGGCATCGACTGCGCGCGACGCGGCATACACTTCATCGTAGAAAAGCCGGTCACCGAGTCGCTGGAGAGCGCGACCGCCCTGCTGCATGCGGTGCGCGCATCCGGCGTGAAGACGCTCACGGGACATCACCGTCGCTACCTGCCGACGATCCGCCGGGCTCGCCTGATCTTGGGAGAAGGGTGCATCGGGCGGCTGGTCGGCGTGTCGGCCATCTGGGCGACGCGCAAGCCCGATGCCTATTTCGACGCCGCCTGGCGAAAGCAACCCGGCGGCGGACCGATCCTGATCAACCTGATCCACGAGATCGACCTCATGCGTCATCTCGGCGGCGAGATCGCGAGCATCACTAGCCAGGTCAGCAACAGCGTGCGCGGCTTTGCGGTTGAGGATACGTCCGGCGCGGTGATCCGGTTCGCCAACGGCGCCCTCGGCACCATCCTGTGTACCGACACCGGCCTGTCGCCCTGGACCATCGAGCAGGGCACGGCCGAGAATCCCGCCTTCGCATTTACGGCCGAGAATGCTTACCGCTTCATCGGCACCGAGGGCAGCCTCGAACTGCCGAACCTCAAACTATGGTCGGCGCGCGATCCGCAGCAGATCGCGTGGGACAAGCCGCTTACCAGCATCCCGATGAAGGCGGGGGAATGCGACCCCTATGTCGAGCAGTTGCGGCACTTCCGCCGCGTCATCCGGGAAGGCGAGGCGCCGCTGGTCTCGGCCGAGGACGGCGCGCGCACTCTGGCGGCGACGCTGGCGGTGACGGAGGCCGGCCGCACCCAGCGCCCGGTCGAACTTGCCGAGGCGTTCGGCGCTCTCTGCTAGCTCGTGCCCTCCGTATCGTCACGCCCGACGACTGGCGCTCGCTCGCGTCGTCGCAGCCGTTGGATCGGCGCTAAGCTGTCGTCCCCGGAAGCAATTCTCGTTGTGCTAGGTCAGGGCATTGGAATCGGGGCGCTGGTGGAGATCCGCAGGCGGCGCGATCGTCTGCGCGTAAAGCGCGCAGTAGCGCCTGCCGTTGTCGAACTCTTCCTTGATCCCGCGACTGAAAGCGGAGACGCCCGCTAACCTTTTGGGCTAGCGGGCGAATTTGGTTGCGGGGGCCCGCAACCTTCTTGATCTACTCCTAACCTCGAACCGGAGCGGCTCAAGCTAGGGAACAGAAGTAGATAGCCCTAAGGCTTGTGAAATTGCGTCCAACTTTGATCCCACCCAGAATTAAAGCATCTCATTGATTATATTTGTAAAACCGTCTTTTCGTGGGGTCTCTATCGGACGCGATTTCACAGAGCAGAGTGAACTACGATAGCGTCGACGGACGCCGAACAACGGAGACTCCTGATGGCCGAGCCGGAATTGATGAGTCGAACCGAGGTTGAGGCCTGCCTCGAGCACGCCGGCCTGCGTCTCGCGCCTTCACAGATCGACGAGATCCACCAGGTATCCGGTCACATCAGGCAGGCACTGCGGCGCGTCGGAGCTGAACGGCCGATGGCGGCGGAGCCGGCCCATATCTTCAAGAGCCCCGTGTCGTGAGCGGAGGGGCTGCCCTTGAGCCGGTGCCGACCATCGCTGAGGCCTCGCGGCTGATCGAAACGAAGGCGCTGTCGCCAGTTGAACTCCTCGACCTCTGTCATCGCCGCATCCAGGCGTTCGACAAGGATCTGAACAGCTTCATATTGGTGACGGAGGAGCACGCGAGGACGGCGGCGCGCCGGGCCGAGGCCGATATTGCGGCCGGCCACCGGCGCGGGCCGCTACACGGCATTCCGATTGGTCTCAAGGACATTTATGCGACCAAAGGCATCCGCACGACGGCGCACTCCCGCATCCTCGCTGACCATGTCCCCAACGAGGATTCGACGGTTTGGGCTAGGCTCGCGGACGCCGGCGCGGTCCTACTGGGCAAGCTTGCCACCCACGAGTTCGCCATGGGCGGCCCGTCGTTCGACCTGCCTTGGCCGCCAGCGCGCAATCCTTGGAACACCCAACATTTTACCGGTGGCTCATCCAGCGGCAGCGGGGCCGCGGTCGCTGCCGGGCTGGTATTGGGCGCCACCGGCTCGGACACCGGGGGCTCGATCCGGCACCCGTCGGCTCTGTGCGGCATCGCCGGCGTCAAACCTACGTATGGGCTGGTGAGCCGCCACGGCATCCTGCCGCTCGCCTTCAGCCTCGACCATGCCGGGCCGATGGCTTGGACAGTCGAGGATTGCGCGATCCTGCTGCAGGCGATGGCCGGACATGACGCGAAGGATCCGGCCAGTGTCGAGGTTCCGATTCCCGATTATCGCGCGGCACTCCGCCAGGATCTCAAGGGGATCCGTGTCGGAGTGATCCGCCATTACCACGAGCAGGAGATGCCCGCCGCGCCCGAGGTGACGCAGTCGATCGATATGGCCCTTGAGGCCATGCGCGACCTCGGCGCCGAGATCCGAGACGTTCGCCTGCCCGATCTAGCGGATTTCAGCGCTTGCGGGACCGTCATCCTCCTGGCCGAAGCCCTCTCCGTCCATGCCAAGACCTTCCAGACCCGTTTCAACGACTACGGGGAAGTCTTCCGCGACCGGATCGCGGTCGGCGCGCTGGTCTCTGGAACAGACTATGTCCAAGCGCTCCGAATGCGCCGGCAGCTTGCAGCGGAGACCCTGGTGGCAATGAAGGATGTCGATGTGATGGTAGGCGCAGCTATGCCGGGTCCGGCCCTCAAGATCGAGGCGGTAGATAAATTCGGCACGTACAAGCGCCCGACCTATGCGATTCCTCACAACATCACAGGCATGCCCGTAGTCACGGTCTGCTGCGGATTCTCCGGATCCGGCCTGCCGCTTGGTCTTCAGGTGATCGCCCGCGCCTTCGATGACGCAACGGCGCTCGGCGTCGCGCATGCGTATGAGCGGGCGAGCCCATGGCGCACACAACGCCCCCGTCTGGCGGCCTCGACGTGAGCGTCGGCGCATCACAGTAAGTCTTGCTGGAGCTATGAGTGTGGCATTGTCAAGTTGAGGGATCGATATCGCAACAAAGCGTTCAGCGACGTTCCTCTCAAGCCGCGGCGGTGACCTCGTGCCACGTGTCCATGGCCGCCGCACGGAAGGCGCGGTGGGTTCGGGCGGATGTCAGATGGCGTTGAACGTTGAAGGTGTTGTAGACGGCTGCGTGGGTTGAGAGAAATCTCTGGGCCGATCCCTGGCTCTTGAAGCCCTGCATCTTGCGTTCTCGTCGTCGGGTTGGCTGATGCGAGTTCTCAGCCCGGTTGGTACGCCATCGACCGCGTTGATGGTGGGTTTCGATCCCAAGGTCGCTAACCTGTCCCTGTCGCAAATTTCATTCTGCTGGCGAGTTCTACCTCGTCTTGCTTTGAAGTGCCGTCCATGTCCTGCATGCAAGACAGTGAAGTTATTACGGATCATGATCTCGCCAAAGTCGAGTATAAACTCAATATGGACCTGAACGCGCCGCTCCACCGCCCTCCGGAACCAAACAGTTAGGCCATCAGAGCCCGGCACTGGCTCGGCGGTATCCGTATGTTGATGGTGTCAC
>CAXNIC010000449.1:0-3917 GCA_964201945.1 Alphaproteobacteria bacterium | reverse complement strand
CTGATGCGGGTGCTGCAGGTCATGGCCGGCGCCCCTCATGGCGGCGCCGAGACCTGCTTCGTCGACACCGTTCTGGCGCTCCACCGTGCCGGCTTCGAGCAGAAGGTGGTGATCCGCCGCGATGCCGCGCGCGCCGCTCTGCTCAAGTCCGGCGGGGTCGAGGCGATCGAGCTTCCCTTCGCGTCCCGCTGGATCGACCTGAAGACGCGCTCGAGCCTCCGGCGGATCACCGACAGCTTCAAGCCTGACGTCTCCATGGCGTGGATGAAGCGGGCCGCCTCGTTCCTTCGCCGCGGCGACCATGTCGGCGTCGGATGGCTTGGCGGCTTCTACGACCTCAAATACTACCGGAACTGCGATCATCTCGCCGCGATGAGCCCGGACATGCGCGATCACGTGGTTCGCGAAGGCTGGCCTGCCGATCGCGCGCATATCCTCCGGGCCTATGCGCCGGGCGGCGAGGGACGCCGGCTTGCGCGCGACGACCGGCCATTGCTGCTGGCGCTCGGGCGTCTTCATGACGCGAAGGCCTTCGACGTGCTGATCGACGCGGTGGCGGCGGTGCCGGAGGTTCAGCTGTGGATCGCCGGCGAGGGCGAATTGCGAGGAGCGCTCGAAAGCCAGATCGCGCGTCTCGGCCTCGGCGACCGCGTCCGCCTGCTGGGATGGCGGAACGATCGCCTCGACCTGCTGGCGACCGCCGACCTCTGCGTCTTCCCGTCGCGCTACGAGCCCTTCGGCATCGTCTCGATCGAGGCCTGGGCCGCCGGCGTTCCTCTGGTCGCCACGCGCTCGGCCGGACCGGGCGCGCTGATCGAGGACGGGTCCGATGGCCTTCTGGTTCCGATCGACGATGCGCCGGCCCTGACGGCCGCGATCCGCCGCGTGCTCGGCGATGCCGATCTGAAGGAACGCCTCGTCGCTAATGGCCGGCGGCGCTACGAGGCGGAGTTCACCGAGGCAGCCGTCGTCGCCAGCTACAAGGCGCTGTTCGAACGGATCGTCAGGCGTTAGGCGCGACGAGCCGGCGGACGAAGTCGAGCAGGTTGCCGCCGTCGAAGAGGTGGCCGGGAATGCCGGCAGCCACGGCGGCGGCAATGTCGGTTGGCTGGTCGCCGACCAGGAAGCACTGCGCCGGATCGAGCGCGAAGTCGGCAAGGCCGGCGCGGACCATACCGGGCTCCGGCTTCCGGCAGCCGCAGGTCCGCAGATAGTCCCCGAGCCCCGCGGTCGGATGATGCGGGCAATAATAGGTCGCCTCGATCTTCGCGCCGCGCTCGGCCAGCCACTCCTCGATCCAGCGAGTGAAGCGGGTGAGCTGATCCTCGCTGTAGTAGCCGCGGGCGATGCCGGCCTGGTTGGTGACGAAGACGACCTTGCGGCCTTGCGCGTTGAGCCAGGCGATGGCTTCGGCGGCACCGGGCATTGGCTCGAAGCGGTCGGGGGCGTGGACGTAGTTGAGGTCGCGGTTCAGCACGCCGTCCCGGTCGAGGAAGACGCCGGCGGAGCTGGCAATGCCGGACGGATGGGCGGATAGAACGCGACGGACCGGCCCGGCAGTATCTGCCCGGTCGTCCGGCAGGTTCGTCCTCATGCTCATGGCCCGGTCATAGCCGACCGGGCGGCGTCGGCGCCAGCTTCGATCAGTTGGTGGGCTTCACCAGCGGTATCGGCGCGCCCGGCGGCTGCTTCGGCATCACGATCACCGTTTCGGTTTCGACCGTCTCCCGCGGCGCTATGAGCGGGGCGTGGTCGATCACTTCGCCCATCTTGTCCCGGTCGCGAGGCGGGGCCGCCACGACCACGACGCGGCCGGGCGGCGGGCCGTAGTTGCCGACCAGGCGGTTGGATTCGCGCCGGTCGAGCGGCTGTGTGAAGCAGTCGGACTTGGCCAGCGTGCGGTAGCAGTAGAGGGGTTCCGGGGCGAACTCGACATTCGCCGCGTGCCGCTGCCACTCGAAGTGACGGGACACCGGGTTGTCGCAGGCCGCCACCGACAGCAGCGGCAGGGTCGACAGAAGGGCACGGCGCAGGGTCGGGGTCATCGGCGGGTCGCTCCGGGCAAGCCTGGGACGTCCGGCGAGCATTGGTTATAGTGCCCGCCGTCATTGCCCTCCGTAAACTGCAAGGGCCGGGCCAGCCCGGCGAGCCCCTCATGCTGATCGCCCACATCACCGACCTCCACCTTCGCACTGAAGGCGAGATGGCCTTCAACGGCCATGTCGATACCGCGGCCCGGCTGGCCGAGACCGTCGATTTCCTCAACGGCTTCAAGCCGGAACCGGACCTGGTGCTGGTCACCGGCGACCTGGTCGACTACGGCAAGCCGGAGGAATACGCCAATCTCCGCCGGGTCCTCGACCGGCTCAAGGCGCCGGCCTACCTGATCCCCGGCAACCACGACAACCGGGAGAACCTGCGCCAGGCCTATGCCGACCACACCTATCTGCCGAAGGCGGGCTTCCTCCACTACGTGGTCGAGGGCCATCCGGTCCGCCTGATCGGCCTCGATACGCTGGACCAGGGCAAGGTCGCCGGCCTCATGTGCGCCGAGCGGTTGGCCTGGCTGGATGCGCGTCTCGGCGAGGCCCGGGACACCCCGACGCTCCTGTTCATGCATCACCCGCCCTACACGACCGGCATGGTGAGGATGGACGGCTATGCCTGCGTCGGCGGCGATGCGATGGGCGAGGTCGTCCGCCGCCATCCCCAGGTCGAGCGGGTGGTCTGCGGCCATCTGCATCGCGCCACGGTCAGGCGCTGGTGCGGCACGGTGATCAGCTCGAGCCCGGCGACGGCGCCCGAGGTCGCGCTCAACATTCACAATCAGGGCATCCATGGCTGGGTCGAGACGCCGCCCTATGTCGGCTTCTATCTCTGGCAGGACGGCGGCATCGTCAGCCACCTGACGGCGGTCGAACCCGGCAAGCCTGCCCGCCCCTTCGTCTACTGACGGCCAAAAGAAAAGGCCCTCTCCCCGGAGGGAGAGGGCCTTGTCGCGACGACGGCTAGTGCAGCGTCTTGATGACGCTGGAGACGGTGTCGACGATCTGGTCGATCTGTCCCTTGGAGATGATCAGCGGCGGCGACATGCAGATGGTCTCGCCGGCGAAGCGGACCATCACGCCCTTATCGAAGCAACCGAGGTGCGTTTCCATGCCGCGGGCGGTGGGAGCGTCCTTCCGCGGTGCCAGCTCGACGCCGGCGGTGAGGCCGAGGTTGCGGATGTCGATGACGTTCGGCAGGTCCTTCATGCTGTGGACCGCTTCCTGCCAATAGGGCGACAGCTCGGCCGCACGCTCGAACAGCGCTTCCTCGCGATAGAGGTCGATGGTGGCGAGCGCCGCGGCGCAGGCGACCGGATGCGCCGAGTAGGTGTAGCCGTGGAACATCTCGATCATGCCTTCCGGCCCGTTCATGAAGGCATCGTAGATGCCCTTCCGGCAGAAGACGGCGCCCATCGGGATGGTGGCGTTGCTGATGCCCTTGGCGACGGTGAACAGGTCGGGCTTCACGCCGAAATGCTCGGTCGCGAAGCTGGATCCCAGCCGCCCGAAGCCGGTGATGACCTCATCGAAGATCAGCAGGATGCCGTGCTTGTCGCAGATCTGGCGGAGCCGCTGAAGATAGCCCTTCGGCGGCACCAGCACGCCGGTCGATCCGGCAACCGGCTCGACGATGACGGCGGCGATGTTGGACGCGTCATGCAGAGCCACCAGCCGCTCGAGGTCGTCGGCGAGGTGCATGCCCCATTCCGGCTGGCCCTTCGAGAAGGCGTTCTTCTCGAGGTTATGGGTGTGGCCGATGTGATCGACGCCGGGCACCATCGTGCCCCACATCTTGCGGTTGGCGACCATGCCGCCGACCGACATGCCGCCGAAGCCGACGCCGTGATATCCGCGCTCGCGGCCGATCAG
>CAXNIC010000448.1:0-3946 GCA_964201945.1 Alphaproteobacteria bacterium | reverse complement strand
GTTCGGAGTCGTTGCTCTTCGCCAGCAGGAACGGATGCAGGCTGACGCCGACATAGCCGGCGCCGTTCTGCGCCATCAGGCGGATGTCCTCGTCCGACTTGTTGCGCGGCACGTCGCACAGCCCGGTCGGGGCGATATGGGTGTAGCAGACCGGCTTCTTGGCGACGCGGAT
Source organism: Alphaproteobacteria bacterium (assembly GCA_964201945.1). Taxonomy (GTDB): domain Bacteria; phylum Pseudomonadota; class Alphaproteobacteria; order SHVZ01; family SHVZ01; genus SHVZ01. The sequence goes on along the minus strand of CAXNIC010000448.1, from coordinate 3,774 downwards.
CGCGTCCGACGCAGTCTTGCTGCTACAGTGGCTCAAGTCGACGGCGATGCCGCAGCGGTTCAGCTCCTCGACCACCTCGCAGCCGAAGTCGGTCAGGCCCGCATCGAACGAGTCGTAGCAGCCGGTGCCGATGCCGTTCGCCGTGTTGTAGGTCATCTGGATGAAGCGGATGCCCATCTCGGCATAGAGCGCGATGTTGTAGAGATGGTCGTCGATGCCGGTACAGTCCTGCCAGCCGATGATGACGCCGAGCCGCCCTTCCTTCTTGGCGCGATGGATGTCGGCGGTCGTGTAAACCTGGAAGATCTTCTCGGAGTGGTCGCGGAACCACTTCTTCCACAAGGCCAGGCTCTTCATCGTGTCCGGAAGGCGGGCATAGGGGCTGACATGGGTGACGTGCACGGCCGTCAACCCGCCCTTTCGCATCAGGTCGAAGACGTTCGGCCCGTTGCTCGACGCGTTGAGGCCGTCGATGATGATCGCATCTTCGTACCAGGAGGCGTTCGACATGCTTTGAATTCCTCTATCTGTCCGATGCGGGGCGCTTGCGCCCCTCCAAGATCGAAAGGTCGAACGGCTCGAGGCGATGTCCCATCGGCTGCGGTGGCCGTGCCGGAAACCCGGTCTTCGCCTCGACCACGCCGAGCACGGCAGGATCGATGTAGTAGCCGCTGACGGCCTCGGTGACCACGATGGCGAACCGCGCCGGGTCCGCCGCCTCGCATCCCTTCAGATCGACCTGGCGAAGGCTCGGCGCCCGGATCGCGAAGTCGGCCGGAAGCGCGATGCGGAGCCAGCCGACCGCCTCCGCCAACGCGGGCGAGGCGTCGATGCGGCGCCCGAACCAGGCCGGCAAGCCGGTGGCGGCGGCAGACGGCCAGTCGCCATCACCCGGCAGCAGCGAGGATAGCAACGCGCTGATCAGCGGATCGGTCCTGCCCATCAGCTTCGGCTCGCGATCATGTGGTCGGCGGTACGCAGCGCCAGCGCCTCGATGGTCGGGGTCGGATTGACCGCCGCACAGGTGACGAAGACGCTGCCGTCGACGATGAAGAGGTTCGGCACGTCATGGGCGCGGCCCCAGCGGTCGACCACCGAGGTCTTCGGATCGTTGCCCATCCGTGCCGTTCCCATCAGATGGAACCCGGCTTGGGCCAGGAGCGGCCGCTCGATGGTGTCGATGGCGCCGGCGGCGTCCCAGACCTCCTTCGAGCGGTCGAGCCCGTGGCGGATCATGCGCTTCGAGTTGTCGTCGAGGGTGTAGGTCAGCTTCGGCGCCGGAATGCCGTCGGAATCCTTGAGCGCCGGGTCCAGCGTGACGGTGTTGGTCTCGTCGGGTAGGTCTTCGCAGCAGATGATCATCGAGCCGAAGCGGCCGAACAGCTGCTCGAACTGCTTGTGATGTCCCTCCCCCCAGGCGAGGCTCCGGCCCGAGGCGCCCAGCGCCGTCGCCAGTGGTGCCTGGATGCGCGGCCCGGCCAGCATGTAGCCGCGGACGAAATCATGGCCGGGCCTGGTGCCGTAGAACTCGTTGCTGAGCATCGAGGCGCCGGCGCCGCCGGTGCCGTGATCGAACAGCCGGTCGAAGACGCCGCTGACTGCGGCGATCGGGTGATGCATGAGATTCTTGCCGACCAGGCCGGTGGAATTGGCGAGGCCGTCAGGGAAGCGGGCTGACTTCGACAGCAGCAGCAGCCGCGGCGTGCCGACGCCGTTGGACGCCATCACCACCGCGTCGGCGGTGACGCGCCGTACCGCGCCCGTGCGGTCGTAATAGAGAGCGCCGGTGGCGCGACCGGCCTTGTCGGTGGTGATCTCGAACACCCGGGCGCCGGTACGAAGCTCCACGCCCTGCTTCAGCGCCTTCGGCCAATAGGCGACGTCGGCGCTGCCCTTGGCACCGCTGGGGCAGCCCATCTCGCATGCGCCGCAATTGTTGCAGGCAGGGCGCCCGTCATACTCCGTGGAATTTCGTGCCACGTCGCCCGGCCACCAATGCCAGCCGAGCCGATTGAAAGCATCGATCACCGTCTGGGTGCCTGGGCCGATGGGCAGCGGCGGCATCGGCCGTTCCGTCCGGATCGGCACCGACGGGTCGCCGGCGATCCCCGACACGCCCATCATGCGATCGCTGAGGTCGTAATGCGGCGCCAATTCGTCATAGGTCAGCGGCCAGTCCTCGGCGACGCCGTCGACGCTGCGGACTCGGAAGTCGTCGGGATGGAAACGGGGATTGAAGCAGCTCCACATGATGGTACTGCCGCCGACCCCGTTGAACATCAAAGGCTTGATCGGCGTGTCGGTGTCGTTCACCGGATAGTCTTCCGGCAGCCGCCGCAGATTCGGGTTTGGGCTCCACCAGCTCATGCGGGCGATTTCCCAGTCCGGGCGATCGATCGGGATGTCGGCGGGTTTCACCCAGTCGCCCTGCTCGAGGCAAATCACCTTGATGCCGGCATCCGACAGGCGCCAGCTCAAGGCGGCACCGGAGGCACCGGCGCCGATCACCAGGACCTCCGTATCAGCCATGCCGGCCACCCCGAAACGACATGATCGCCCCCGCGACCCTGCTGCACATTGCGGAAACTATCGCAGATATTTAGTATCCTATCAACTGAGCGGCCCGGTTCGAACGAGAGGAGCAGAGCCATGAACAGAACGCCCCTTCGCAGGATCAGCGAGGAAGACATCCAGGCGTACGAGAACGACGGCGCCGTCTGCCTTCGCGGCATGTTCGACCGCGACTGGGTCGAGCGCATGCACGCCGCCAGCGTCCAGGCGGTGAGGGACTTCCGGGGCCTGCCCGAGCAGACCTCGCAGAGGCCGAAGGGCGTGCCGCGGGTGCGCGGCAAGGACCACACCTCCTCCGGCGAGAAGTTCCGCTTCGTCACCCTGCTGTTCATGTGGCGGAGCTATCCGGACTTCGAGGCTTTCGCGCTCGAATCCCCGGCAGCCGAGATCGCCGGCGTCCTAATGCGCTCGAAGACAGTGCGCTTCTTCTACGACCAGCTGTTCACCAAGGACGCCACGGTGACCGACAGGACCTCGTGGCACCAGGACCAGCCGTTCTGGCCGGTGAGCGGCCATCACGTCGCCTCGATGTGGCTGGCGTTGACACCGGTCAGCCATGCCACCAGCGGCGTCGAGTATGTCGCGGGCTCGCATCGCTGGGGCAAGCACTACAACCCGCTGCTGACCGCGACCAGCAAGACCCTGCATCACGACGAGCTCGAGACCTGCCCGGACTTCTCGCTGCATCGCGACGATCCGAAGTACCACTTCCTCTCCTGGGACATGGAGCCGGGCGACATCCTCGTCCATCACCCGCTGGTGGTACATGGATCGGGCCCGAACCAGTCGGCGACGCAGCGCCGCATCGGCTTCTCCTCCCGCTGGCTCGGCGACGACGCGCGCTGGGTCGCAAAAGACAAGACCATGTATGTCGAGGGCGACCCGCAGCTGAAGACCGGCGACGTCGTTCAGGGCGAGCCTTTCCCGATCTGCTGGGAGAAGAAGCGCGAGATGGCAAACGCGTGAGCCAGATGCAAGCCGAGCAGATCGTCGCCTTCGGCCAGCCGCTGGAGCGACGCTGCTATGAGATCCCGAGACCGAAGGGCACGGAGGTGGTGGTCCGCATCACCGCCCCCGGCGTCTGCCACAGCGACGTGCATGTGCAGGACGGATATTTCGACTTAGGCGGCGGCAAGAAAGCGAATTTCGGCGCCGCCCTCAAGCTGCCGCTGACCGCCGGCCACGAGATCGCCGGCGAGGTGA
>CAXNIC010000447.1:0-3951 GCA_964201945.1 Alphaproteobacteria bacterium | reverse complement strand
ACCGGCGCGCTGGCCGGCATCATGAACGGCATCGCGGCGCTGTCCGGCCCGCCGCTGGTGTTCCTCTATCTCACCCGCACCGACAGCCTCTCGGTCGGGCGCGCGACCCTCATCGCCTTCTTCTTCGTGACCGATGCCGCCGCCATCGCGTCGGCCTGGATCGGCGGCCTGGTCGAGGCGCGCCCGGCGATGACCGCGCTCACCCTTATCCCGTTCCTGCTGGCCGGGGTCTTCGTCGGTGAGCGCGCTTTCCGCGGCACCTCGCCTGAGCGTTTCCGCCAGGTGGTGCTTTGGCTCCTGGTGCTCACCGGCATCGTCGGCGCCGTGCGCGCGCTCTGGCCAATGATCGCGGGCTGATCGTCGCCGACACGGCATCGTGTGGTCGGCTGTTCTGGCCGCACGGCAAGGAAATGCGGTATTTGACTAAAGTTGCGATGGCCGGCGGCGGCCGAAGAACGACAGGAGCTGGCGCGGGCGAATGACTAGGTGGTCGTCGGATATCGGGCCGGTGATCGGGCGGTGGCTCGATGCGCTCTACCCGGAGGCGTTGCGGCGCGACCAGTTGTCGGTGTTGGCGCGGACGACGCCGATCAATGCGGTTGCCAGCATGGTCAATGCCGCGATCATCGCCGTCGTGCTGTGGCCCGACGGGCCGCGTGCCCTGATCGCCGGATGGTCGGGAGCGGTCTGGGCGTTCTCGCTTTTCCAGCTGTGGCGCTGGAACCGGTTCCGCGGGCGCGTCCTGCCGCCGTCGCTTCGTGCCGGGAGCTGGCGGAAGCCGGTGCTGTGGGCGACCGGCGCCGGCCTCCTGTGGAGCAGCGCCCTCGTCTTCCTGCCGGGCGCCGGACAGGTCGAGACCGTGACCCTCTGCGTCATGTTTGCCGGCGTCGCGGCGGGCGGAGCGGCGACGCTGGCGGTCCTGCCGCTGGCGGCGGCGGGGTTCGTCATCGGCGTTCTGGCGCCAGTCTCGATCTTCTTCCTGTTCTTCAGCGAGTTTGACTACGCCGGAGTCGGCGCGTTCTCGATCATGCTGATCCTGACGCTGCTCAATTCGACGACCGTTGTGTTCCGCTGGTTCTCCGAGGCGAGGGCGGCGCAGACCCGCGAGAACCTGGCCGGCGAGCGGGTGCGCGACTTCGCCCGCTCGGCCTCGCACTGGTTCTGGGAGCTGAACGCCGATCTGCGCTTCACCTATCTCGCGACCGAGACCGCCGAGGAGGACGGAAGCCATCCGGACACCGTCCTCGGGCTCACCTATCGCGAGACCAAGCCGGGAAACGTCAGCGAGGAGCAATGGGCGGCCTTTGACGCGACGCTCGCGGCTCGCCTGCCGCTGAAGGATTTCCGCTACTCGGGAATCTCCCAGAACGGCTCGCGGCGCTGGCTTTCGGTCGACGCCCGGCCGTTCTTCGGGCGCGACGGCGCCTTTCTCGGCTACCGCGGCACCGGCCGCGACATCACCGACATGGTCGAGGCCCAGGCCGAGGTCGAGGCGGCACGCCAGCGGGCCGAGCGCGCGAACCGGGCCAAGTCGGAGTTCCTCGCCGTCATGAGCCACGAGCTCCGCACGCCGCTCGCGTCGGTCATCGGCGGCGTCGACCTTCTTGCCACGACACCGCTGACGGCGGAGCAGCGCGGCTTCGTCGACCAGGCGCTGGCGTCTTCGCTGCAGCTGACCGAGCTGCTGGGCGACATCCTCGATCTCTCCAAGCTCGAGGCGGGTCAGATCGTGCTCGAGCGGCTGCCGTTCAGCCTGGCCGAGGTCCTGCGCAGCACGATCGCGACCTCCGAGCCCCGAGCTGCTGCCAAAGGCCTGTCGATCGAGTTGGAAATCGGGCCTGAGGTGACGGACTGGCGCATTGGCGATCCGACACGGGTGCGGCAGATCCTGCTCAACCTGGTCACCAATGCGATCAAGTTCACCGATCGCGGCGGGATCAAGGTGGGCGCCGTGACGAGCGGCGAGGCCGAGCTGATCACCTTCACCGTCGTCGACACGGGGATCGGCATTCGCCCCGAGCTCCGCTCGCGGGTGTTCGAGAAATTCACCCAGGCCGACCAGACGATCACGCGGCGGTTCGGCGGGGCCGGCCTCGGCCTTGCGATCTGCAGGCAGCTGGTCGAGGCGATGCGGGGACACATAGATTTCGACAGCGTGGTCGGGCAGGGGACGACCTTCTGGTTCACCTGCCGGCTGCCGGTGACGGAGGCGCCCGTCTCCGTCGCGCCGCGACAGGTTGCCTCCGAGACCGCGGTCGTGCCGTCCGGTCGCCGCGCACGTGTCCTGCTGGTCGAGGACAACGACGTGAACCGCCGCCTGATCGCCCAGCTGATCGGCGGCCTCGGGTTCGATGTCGAACTCGCGGCGGATGGACGGGCGGCGGTGGCTGCGTCGCGGACGGCGGCGTTCGACGCCATCCTGATGGACATCCAGATGCCGGGCATGGACGGGCTGGAGGCGGTCCGCCTGATCCGCGCCGAGGAAGGCCCCAACCGGCAGGTGCCGATCATCGCGCTCACCGGCAACGCCTTCGAGGAGGACCGCCAGGCGGCCATGGCCGCCGGCTTCAACGACTACCTGGCGAAGCCCATCCGCCCGGCCGCGCTGAACGACGCGCTGGCAAAGCAGCTGACGGCGCGGGTCACGCCGGGCTGAGCGCGCGCGCCTTGAAGAAGGTGTAGCAGAAGACCCCGTCGGCGGCGGCGGTGCGGGTGAGCGCCGCGATGCCGCGCTCCCAGCCCGCCTCGTCCATCAGCCCCGCCGCCAGCGCCGGTTCGCGAACGCCTTCGACCATGGCGGTGAAGGTCTTCAGCGTGAACCCGTCGATCAGCTTCGGCCGGCTGCCGTCGACATAGACCATTCTCGGCGAGACCGAGATCTGGCGGAAGCCGGCTTCCGTCAGGACCGGATAGAGCTGGCGGCCGATCAGCGAGTTGCCGCCCATACGCGCCTGCAGCTCGACCAGGCAGAAGACGGCCCGCCTTGCGTCCTCGTCGTCGGGATGGAAATAGGTCGAGCCGTGGTCGCCCTCGATCACGGTGATGGTGCCGCCCGGCTTCAGCACGGAGCGAAGCCGCGCGAGCGCGCCCACCGGATCCTTCAGGTGCTCGAGCACGAAGCAGACGAAGACATGGTCGAAGGAGGCGGCTGCGAATGGCAGGTCGAAGATGTCGGCCTGCCGGAAGGTGACGTTGCTCAAATTCGCCCGGCGGACCCGCTCCTCGGCCGCCGCCAGGGACGGGGGCGAGATGTCGATCGAGAGGATGCGCGCGCCGGGGCTGTTGGCAGCGATGGTCACCGTCTGGGCGCCGACGCCGCAGCCGGCTTCCAGGACCTCGCTGCCGGCCGGGAACGCCGTGTCGTGATGCAGCAGCTCGACCAGGCTTCCGGCCTGATCGAGCAGCCTCCGCTCCTCGCGGCCGGAATAGCCATGCACGTAATCGCCGTTGCCCATGCGTCCCTCAGACTTGCCCAGGGAGCGTAGCCGAGCGGCGGCGCCAGCGGCAAACCGCCGCCCGCTGTTGCAGTGCCGAAACCCCGCCGCTATAAGCCTGCGGCTTCCAAGACACACCAAGCTGTACCCAGGAGCTAACGATGGCGCTCGAGCGCACTTTTTCGATCATCAAGCCGGACGCGACGCGCCGGAACCTCACCGGCAAGGTCAACGCCGTGCTGGAGGGAGCGGGTCTCCGCGTCGTCGCGCAGAAGCGCGTCCGCCTGACCCAGGCCCAGGCCGAGGGCTTCTATGCCGTGCACAAGGCGCGGCCGTTCTTCGCCGATCTCTGCAAGTTCATGACCTCAGGCCCCGTGGTCGTGCAGGTGCTCGAAGGCGAGAACGCGGTTGCGAAGAACCGTGAGGTGATGGGCGCGACCAACCCGGCGAATGCCGCCGAGGGGACGATCCGCAAGCTCTTCGCCGAGTCGATCGAGGCGAACTCCGTCCACGGATC
>CAXNIC010000446.1:0-3972 GCA_964201945.1 Alphaproteobacteria bacterium | reverse complement strand
CTCGAGATCCTCGCCGGATACCTGATCGCCTACAAGAACCTGGACGAGGTCATCCGCATCATCCGCGAGGAGGACGAACCGAAGGCCGTCCTGATGAAGCGGTTCAAGCTGAGCGACGTTCAGGCCGAGGCGATCCTGAACATGCGCCTTCGCGCTCTCCGCAAGCTCGAGGAGCTGGAGATCCGGAAGGAGCACAAGGAGCTGTCGGCGGAGAAGGCCGACCTCGTCGACCTGCTGGCGAAGGAGCCGCGACGCTGGCAGCGGATCGGCGAGGAGATCGGCGAGGTGAAGAAGCGCTTCGCCCTCAACACGCCGATCGGCCGGCGCCGCACCGACATCGCCGATGCGCCGTCGATCGTCGACGTGCCGCTGGACGCGATGGTCGAGCGCGAGCCGGTGACCGTGATCTCCTCCGACAAGGGCTGGGTCCGCGCGGTCAAGGGGCACATCGATGACGACAGCGAGATCAAGTACAAGGACGGCGACCACGGGCGCTTCCTCTTGAAGTGCGAGACCACGGACAAGATCCTGGTCTTCGCCTCCAACGGCCGGTTCTACTCGCTCGCCGTCGACAAGTTGCCGCGCGGTCGTGGCTTCGGCGAGCCGCTCCGCCTGATGATCGACGTGCCGAATGAGCACGAGATCGTCCAGCTCATGATCCATCGTCCCGAAGGGGGACGTCTGCTGGTCGCGTCCGATGACGGCCACGGCTTCGTCGTCGAGGAATCGGAAGTGGTGGCGCAGACCCGCGCCGGCAAGCAGGTGCTGAGCGTCGGCGAGACCGCGCGCGGCGTCGTCTCCGTGCCGGTCGCCGGCGATGCGGTCGCCACCGTCGGCGAGAACCGGAAGCTCCTTGTCTTCATGCTGGACGAGGTGCCGGTGATGACGCGCGGGCGCGGCGTCATCCTGCAGCGCTTCAAGGACGGCGGCCTCAAGGACGCGATCACCTTCGTGCTGAAGGACGGGCTGTCGTGGAAGCAGGCCGGCGGCAAGACGCGGACCGAGACCGATCTCACCGAATGGATCGGCAAGCGCGGCCAGACCGGCCGGATGCCGCCGCGTGGCTTCCCCAGCAACAACCGCTTCGGCGCGATCTAGTCCTTAAGGGTATGTGTATTTGAGCTCGCGGGCCGTGGCGTAGCCCTGGTCGGCGGTCTTCGACCAGCCTATCAGGTCGCGGCGGAGCGCCAGGTAGACCTGGGCGACCTTGCGCGCTTGCGGATCTGAGTCCTCGGCGAGCTCGCGCATCAAGGCACCGGCGGCGTTCCCTGCGGCGGTCAGCACGTCGCGCGGCATCTGGCGAAGCTGGGTGCCGTTTTGAGTGGTCAGCACCTGCAGCGCTGGCCCGGACCGGAACGCGAGCTCGGCCAGCATCTCGGCGTTCTCGGCGGCGGCGGCGGCCTCGAGGATGGCGCGAAGGTCGGGTGACAGCGCGTCGAACTTGGCCTTCGACACCAAGAGCTCGACCGCGGCCGAGGGCTCGAAGACGCCCGGCCAGTAGTAGAAGCGTGCCGACTTGTGCAGCTCGAGCCCGAGATCGGCGGCCGGGCCGAAGCCGCCGGCGGCGTCGATCGCCTTCGCCTGTAGCGCGCCGGCGATTTCACCTGCCGGCATCGCGACGGGTTTCGCGCCGAGCCGCTGCATGACCTCGGCGCCGAAGCCGCCCATGCAGATCTTCAGGCCCCTCAGGTCCTCGGGTTTGCGGATCTCCTTCTGGAACCAGCCGGCCATCCGCGGGCCGGTCGCTCCGCAGAGGATCGGCTTGACCCCGAACGGCAGAGCCAGCTCGTCCCAAAGATGCTGACCGCCACCGTAACGGAGCCAGGCCATGTGCTCCTCGGCGGTGAGGCCGAAGGGGACAGCGGTGAAGAAGGCGAAGGCTTTGGATTTCTCAGTGTGATGATGGGCGGCGCCGTGGGACATGTCGGCGGTGCCGTTGGCGACCGCGCCGAATCCCTGCAGCGGCGCCACAAGATCGCCGGCCGGGTGGACGCGGATCACCAGCCGGCCGGCGGACATCTCGACGACGCGGCGGGCAAAACGCTCGGCGCCGGTGCCGAGGCCGGGCATGTCCTTGGGCCAGGCGGTGACCATGCGCCATTCGACGCGACCCTGGGCCAGCGCGGGTGCGGCCAGGGCCGAGGCCGCGACCCCGGCTCCCGCTGCCCTCAGAAAGGCCCGACGCCTCATCCGTTCTCTCCCTCCGGGGCATGCTTGAATGGCAGCCAGGATCCCTCGACCATCACTTCGGCCGGCCTGAAGCGACTTTTGTAGGCCATCTTGCGGCTGCCTGCGATCCAATAGCCGAGATAGACGAACGGCAGCCTGTCGGCCAAGGCGCGGCCGATCAGGTCGAGGACCACATGGGTCCCGAGGCTCCGGCGGGGCAGGGAGGGATCGAAGAAGCTGTAGACCGCCGAGAGTCCGTCGGCGAGGCGGTCGGCGAGAACAGCGGCGATCAACCGGCCCTCGTCGTCGCGATGCTCGATCAGGCGCGTCGCATCGACGGAATCCTCGATCATCGCGCGGAAGTCGGCGAAGGTCATCTGCGCCATGTCGCCGTCGCCGTGGCGGTCGGTGACATAGGCCTTGAACATCGCGTACTGCTCGCGGTTCGCGATCGCCGGCCGCTCGGTTCCGGCGAGGCCGGCATTGCGCCGGGCGATCCGACGCTGGGTCCGGTCGGGCGCGAAGGTCGCGGCCGGGATGCGGATGGGGACGCAGGCGTTGCAGCCGGGGCAGGCGGGTCGATAGGCGAAGGCGTGGCTCCGCCGGAAGCCGGTCCGGCTCAGGCGATCGAAGGTTCCCGCCGGCGTCTCCTCGAGCGATATCACCACGCGCTGCTCGATGCGGCCCAGGAGATACGGGCACGGAGCCGGGAGCGTGCGATGGAGGACGAGAGGCGGCGTGACCCGCACGAGCGAGGCTTTAGGGCCGCGCCGTCGGCTGCGGCGGTGCCGGAGTCTGGGCCTGGCTCTGCTGACGGGGGGCCGCCGAGGCCGCCGACGGCAGCTCGCGCAGCACGACGACGGAGATGCGGCGGTTCTGCGAGGCGGCCGGCTCGTTCGGCATCAACGGATCCTTGTCGGCCTTGCCGACGACGAGCTGGAGACGGGTGTCGGAGACGCCGTTGGCGACGAGCACACGACGGCTGGCATTGGCGCGATCGGCCGACAGCTCCCAGTTGGAATAGCCGCCGACGCCGCCCTTGAACGGGGTCGAGTCGGTATGGCCCGAGATGGTGATCTTGTTAGGCAGCGGCGAGATGATCTTCGCCACTTCTTCCATCAGCTTACGCGCACCTTCCTGCATGTTGGCGCTGCCCAGCGGGAACATCGACTTCTGATCCTGGTCGATGAGCTGGATGCGGAGCCCCTCCGGCGTGATCTCGAGCTTCACGTTCTCCGCCACCGACTTCAAGTCGATGCGGTCCTGGATCGCCTGCTTCACCTGCTCGGCGGCCTCGCGGAGCTTCTGGTCCTCGCGGTCGGCCAGCATCTTGTCGAGCTGCGCCTGCGAGAGCTGGCCGGGGTTGCCCTGGCCGGTCGACTGCTGGCCCGGATTGCCCTGCTGGTCCGACTGCTGGCCGACCTGGCCCTGGTCGGTGCCGCTGGAGCCGGCGCGGCCGAGCCCGGCTTGGTCGCCGGGGGAGCCCGGCTCGCCCGGCTGACCGGCCTGTCCGGCAGGGCGCCGCATCTCGGTGCCGCGCTGGATGAACTGCTTGGCGTCGGAGCCGCGCTCGCCGGCCTTGGCGTCGCCGATGCCGCGCTGGGCTTCCTCGCCTTCGGGGTTGGTGTCCTTGCTGGGGTCGTTCGCCGGCCGTGCGACCAGCGGCGAGGAGATCATCGGCGGCGAGGTGGCGCTCTTCAGCGCGCCGGGCACGGTAATCGACGTGCCGCCCAGCACGCCGCCCGAGCCCGAGCGGGCCGAGCGGGAAATGGCGGTCGGATCGAAGTAGTTGGAGATACCCAT
>CAXNIC010000445.1:0-3976 GCA_964201945.1 Alphaproteobacteria bacterium | reverse complement strand
TACATCGACACCTATCACCGCTCCGGCCTCTACCCGCTGCCGACGCCGGCGGTGATCGGCATGGAAGGCGCCGGCGTGGTCGAGAAGCTCGGGCCCAAGGTGAAGGACTTCAAGGTCGGCGACCGCGTGGCATATGCCCAGCCGATCGGGGCATATGCCGAGCGCCGTATCGTGCCGGCCGAGCGCATGGTCAAGATCCCGTCGGGCATCGACGACAAGACCGCGGCGGCGATGATGCTGAAGGGCATGACCGCCGAATACCTGATCCGCCGCACCTACAAGGTGAAGGAAGGCGACACCATCCTGGTGCATGCCGCGGCCGGCGGCGTCGGCCTCATCCTCTGCCAGTGGGGCAAGTTCCTCGGCGCCAAGGTCATCGGCACCGTGTCGAACGCGGAGAAGGCAGCGCTGGCGAAGAAGCATGGCTGCCACCATCCGATCGTGGTTCCGCCCGGTGGCGACTTCGCCAAGCAGGTGCGCGAGATCACCAAAGGGAAGGGCGTGGCCGTGGTCTATGACGGCATCGGCAAGGACTCCTTCACCGGATCGCTCGACAGCCTGCGTCCGCTCGGCATGATGGTCTCCTACGGCAACGCCTCCGGACCGGTGGCTCCGTTCAGCCCGGCGATCCTGTCGGCCAAGGGCTCGCTGTTCCTAACCCGCCCGACGCTCATGACCTATGTCGCGGCGCGGGAAGACCTGGTGAAGTCGGCGAATGCCCTGTTCAGCGTGGTGAAGAAGGGCGCGGTCAAGATCCGCATCGACCAGACCTACCCGCTCTCCGAAGCCGTCCGCGCGCACCAGGACCTCGAAGGCCGCAAGACCACGGGCTCGACGGTTCTGCTGCCGTAGTCGTCGCCCTCGTATCCCCTCCCTCGGCGAAGCCGGGGGAGGGTTAGGGTGGGGGCGTCGCTCGCAACACCGCTTGCCTCCGCACACAGTTCAGCGATAGACCCGGCCCATGGCAGCGATCAACCAGCTCGTCTCCGGCTTCAGGGTCTTCAAGGCCCGCTACTACGAGCACCGCCCGGAGCTCTACGAGAACCTGCGCACGCTCGGGCAGAACCCCGAGGTGATGGTGGTCGCCTGCTCCGACAGCCGCGTCGATCCGGCGATCCTCTTAGGTGCCGAGCCGGGCGAGCTGTTCGTCATCCGCAACGTCGCCAACCTGATCCCGCCCTATCAGCCGGACGGGCGCCTGCACGGCACCTCGGCGGCGCTCGAATTCGGCATCCGCGATCTCAAGGTCCGCGAGCTGATCGTTCTCGGCCACTCCGGCTGCGGCGGCATCCAGGCGCTGCGCCGCTGCTGCGCCGGCGATCCCTTGCGCGAGCGCGAGTTCATCGGCCCCTGGGTCTCGCTCGGCATGCGCGCCTGCGAGCTGGTGTCGGAGGACAGCGACAACGGCCCGATCGAGCGCGCGGCAATCGAGATCTCGCTCGAGAACATCGCCACGTTCCCCTGGGTCGCGGACGGCGTTGCCGCCGGCACACTCGCCATCCACGGCTGGTGGTTCGACCTGCAGAAGGGCCAGCTCTGGGGCTACGACGCCAAGACCAAGGCGTTCGCGCTGCTCGCATGACGCGCGCCGGCGGGTGCGTGTGCGGCGCGATGCGCTTCACCGCGGAGGGTGACCCGCTGCGGGTGACGATCTGTCACTGCACCTGGTGCCAGCGCCGGACCGGCACCGCCTTCGGCACCGAGGCCGTGTACGAGGCGAGCCAGGTCGAAATCACCGGCGAGGAACTCGGACGCTACCGCCACGTCTCCGATGAGTCCGGGCGATGGCTCGACATCGAGTTCTGCCGCCGCTGCGGCACCAATCTCGGCTTCACGCTGGAGGCAGCGCCGGGACTACGCACGCTACCGGCCGGCGCCTTCGACGACACCGGCTGGCTCCATCCTGAGCGCACCAAGATCCGTCACGTCTTCTTCCGCTCGCGCCGCGACTGGTCCGATCTCTCGCCCCTGGTCGAGACCTACGAGCGCCACTTCCGCAGCTAGCGCCTCAGGCCCACGGGTTCGCATCCAGCGGCCAGATCGGGCGCTTGATCTTGGTGTAGGGCACCAGGTTGAAGTTGCGGGGCAGCGCGCCCGGGCCGTCCATGTAGAGCACGTCGGCGGCGATCTTCGAATACTCGGCGAAGAAGTGGTTGGTCGACTTCACCACCACGATCTTGCGCTTGGTCGGATCGACGCCGAGGTTGGAGAAGAGGTCGGGGCCCCAGGCCTGCTGGCGGTTGGTGATGAGGACCACGGCGATGCCGGCGATCTCGATCGACGCCGCGTCGCCGAGATAGTGGATCGAGGAGCCCTGGCTCTGCGTCGCGTTGGCGAGGCACTTGATCACGCGCACCTTGCCGTCGACGGGCGCGCCCGAGAACGGGCCCATCTTGCCGCCGAAGCGAAGCTCGAACTCCGCACCATCACCGGCCGCGAAGCACATCTTCACCGCGATCGGGTCCCAGACCGGCGCGATCGCCGCATCGCGGATGCCGCGCTCCATCATGCGCTTGATCACGAAGGTGGAGTCCGACGGCGCGCCGCCGCCGGCATTGTCCGACGGCTCGGCGATCACCACAGGGCCTGAGTTCGCAGCCACGCCCTTGTCCAGCGCCTCGTCGATCGAGAGGAAGGGCGGGCGCACGGTATCGCGCATGCCGATCAGCTCCTGGCCGAGGGTCTTCGCCAGCGCCGCCGCCTTGGCCGGGTCGTTGTCGGTATAGACCAGGATCTTGGTGCCGAGATCGGCGACGTCGGCATACGGATAGCAATGGGCGACGGAGATCGAGACGATGCCGTTCTTCCCCTCCATCGCGCTGAGGCGGTCGACATAGCTCCGCATCGGCTCGCGCGAGGTCGGATAGGAGTTGATCATCCGGCAGTCGTAGACCCCGGCCGTCGGCTTCACCTTCTTTGCCTGGATCTCGGCGGAGATCGCCACCAGCTCCTCGGCGCGCTCGAGATAGTCGGTGTGCGGGAATTCCTTGTAGCAGATGAGCAGGTCGGCCGATTTCACCATCAGGTCGGTGAGATGGCAGTGCGGGTCGAGCTCGGAGGAGACCACGACACCAGGCCCGACCATGTCGCGTACGCGCTTCAGGATATCGCCCTCGCAGTCGTCATAGCCGTCGGCGACCATGGCGCCGTGGAGGCCGAGCAGCACCATATCGACCGGCATCGCGGCCTTGAGCTGACTCAGGATGTCGTCGCGGAACTCCTCATAGACCTTGCGCACGATGGTGCCGGCCGGCTGCGCCGAGGTGACCAGGCCCTCGATCACCGTCCAGCCCTTCTCGCGCGCGACGCGGCGGAGGATCCAGAGCGGCGAGGCGGTCAGCACCGGATGGTTCGGATGCTGGCCCGGCGGGAAGTGGCTGCGCTCGAAGAACGCCTCCTTCCCCGTCAGCATCGGCGAGAAGGTGTTGGTCTCGACGGCGAGCGAGGCGGTGAACACGCGCATGGGGGGACTCCGGTCGGGTCGGGCGGGACTAAGGGACGTTAGCGGTCGGGAGGGAGGTCGCTCAAGGGGAGGCGGGGTCCAGCACGCGGCGCATCGTCTCGACATAGGGCTCGGAGCCGTCCTGGAGCGCGACCCGGTCCGGGTCGCTGGTCATCTCGAAGATCTGCCCGCCCAGCACCATGTCGATGCGGACGCCATCGGCGGAGAGCGGCAGCATCAGCCGGCGGGTATATCGCCGCCGGCTGGATCCCGCGATCGGCGAGACGCCCTCCGTATAGATCGGCAGACGCCGGAGGATCAGCTCGTCATAGAGAGCGAAGATGTAGTCGCGATAGGGGCCGGGCGGAAACACCTCGGCGTAGCTGCGCCCGGTGACGTCGCGGCCGGCGACGGTGACGAACTCGGTGCCGATCAGCCGGTAGCGGAGGCCGCCATCGGGCTCGACATCGACCAGGATCAGGATCGGCAGCAGGCGGGGAATGTCGGTCGGCTCGATGTCGGCGCGGGACGGCA
>CAXNIC010000444.1:0-3995 GCA_964201945.1 Alphaproteobacteria bacterium | reverse complement strand
GAAGAGAGTTTCGAGGCGGGTCTGCTCGAGTACCCGCACTACACGCGGCCGCGCGAGTGGCAGGGCCGCACGGTGCCGGAGGTTCTCATCTCCGGTCACCACGAGAAGATACGCGCCTGGCGGCGCGCCGAGGCGGAGAAGGTGACGGCTGCTAGACGGCCCGATCTCTGGTCCCGCTACTCCGGCAGCCGCACGGGCGAAGGTCGTTAGGTCGAACTGGTTGTCAGATGGGATCAAGTGCCATGAATCTTTTGCAGACGCTCGAGAAGGAGCAGGTGGACAAGCTCGCCGCCAAGCGCGCCGTCCCCGAATTCGGCCCCGGCGATACCGTCCGGGTGAACGTGAAGGTGATCGAGGGTACGCGCGAGCGCATCCAGGCCTATGAGGGCGTGTGCATCGCCCGCAAGAACGCCGGGGTCAACTCGTCCTTCACCGTTCGGAAGATCTCCTACGGCGAGGGCGTCGAGCGCGTGTTCCCGCTGCATTCACCGATGATCGGCTCGATCGACGTGGTGCGCCGCGGCAAGGTCCGCCGCGCCAAGCTCTATTACCTCCGCGGCCGCACCGGCAAGTCGGCGCGCATCGTCGAGCGCCAGACCGTGCGCGGGACCGAGGCCGAGGCTCCGGCCGCCGTCGAGGCGAAAGCCGAGGCTTAAGGCGTTCGTCAGCATCCGGGAGGCAGCGGTCAGCCATGGCCGGTCCGCGCACGCTTTTCGACAAGATCTGGGACAGCCATGTCGTCGACCGCCAGGCGGACGGCACCTGCCTGATCTACATCGACCGTCACCTCGTCCATGAGGTGACCAGCCCGCAGGCGTTCGAGGGTCTGAGGCTGGCCGGCCGCAAGGTCCGCCGCCCGGACCTGACGCTGGCGGTGGCCGACCACAACGTGCCAACCACCGATCGCTCGCACGGCATCGCCGACGAGGAGAGCCGGATCCAGGTCGAGACGTTGGACGACAACGCCCGCGACTTCGGCGTGCCCTATTTCAACATGGTCGATCCCCGCCAGGGGATCGTGCACATCATCGGACCTGAGCAGGGCTTCACGCTGCCGGGCAACACCATCGTCTGCGGCGACAGCCACACCTCGACCCACGGTGCCTTCGGCGCGCTCGCCTTCGGCATCGGCACCTCCGAGGTCGAGCACGTGCTGGCGACCCAGACCCTGGTTCAGTCGCACGCGAAGAACATGCTCGTCACCGTCGAGGGCGAACTCACTCCGGGCGTCACCGCCAAGGACATCGTGCTCGCCATCATCGGTAAGATGGGCACCGCTGGCGGCACCGGGCATGTGATCGAGTATGCCGGCTCCGCCATCCGCGGCCTTTCCATGGAAGGCCGCATGACCGTCTGCAACATGACGATCGAGGGCGGTGCCCGTGCCGGCCTGATCGCGCCGGACCAGACGACCTTCGATTACATCAAGGGCCGGCCGATGGCGCCGAAGGGCGCGGCCTGGGAGGCGGCGGTCTCCTACTGGAAGACGCTGCCGTCCGATCCCGGCGCCAAGTACGACCGCGAGATCCGCATCGACGCCAAGGACATCGTGCCGCAGGTGACCTGGGGCACCAGCCCCGAGGACGTGCTGCCGATCACCGGCAAGGTGCCGAACCCGGCCGACGTGGCGGACGCCGGCAAGCGCGCCTCGATGGAGCGGGCGCTCGAATACATGGGCCTGACGCCGGGAACGCCGCTAGCCGAGCTCAAGGTCGACAAGGTCTTCATCGGCTCCTGCACCAACGGCCGCATCGAGGATCTGCGCGAGGCCGCCAAGGTTGCCAAGGGCCGCAAGGTCGCCGCCCACGTGAACGCGCTGGTGGTGCCGGGCTCCGGCCTGGTCAAGCACCAGGCGGAAGAGGAAGGCCTCGATCGCATCTTCATCGAGGCGGGATTCGAGTGGCGCGAGCCCGGCTGCTCGATGTGCCTCGCCATGAACGCCGACAAGCTCGGATCGGGCGAGCGCTGCGCCTCGACCTCCAACCGCAACTTCGAGGGCCGCCAGGGCCGCGGCGGACGCACGCATCTGGTCAGCCCGGCGATGGCGGCGGCGGCGGCGGTCACCGGCCGCCTTGCCGACATCCGGACGCTGCTGAGCTAGACGCCGGCCTCGACCTAGCGGTCGACGGTCTCGGTAATCAGCCGGTTGTTGTAATCGCGGACGATGCCGGGGATGAGCAGCGCATCGATCAGCCACCAGATCGCCGGTATCCCCATCAGGATCATCCCGACGATGACGATGTAGAGGACACCGGAGACGAGGGTGAGCAGAAGCAGGAGCAGCCCGCTTCCGGTCCGGCCGAGGTAGAAGCGATGCACGCCGAACATGCCGAGGAAGAACCACAAGAGGTAGGCGACCACGATCGACTTCTTGTTCGCGTCGTAGCGCATCATCGCGATCGCGTCGTTGCTCGGCTGACCGTATGGCTGGGTCACGTCCTCGCCTTTCCTCGTCTGGAGCGCCTGCGCGATCCCGAGGCTATCTCCTGAGGTCCCCCTCGACAAGACAAGGGGATCGAAGCCAGACTCTGGTCCCGAACGCCGCCGCCTGATATCAAAAGACCGAACGCCAGCCGAGAACGGACATGCAGAAGTTCACTCAACTGACCGGGGTCGCCGCCCCGATGCCGATGATCAACATCGATACCGACAAGATCATCCCCAAGCAGTTCCTGAAGACGATCAAGCGCACCGGGCTCGGCACGCATCTCTTCGACGAGATGCGCTACGACATGGACGGCAAGGAGAAGCCGGACTTCGTGTTGAACAAGCCGGCCTATCGCAAGGCCGAGGTGATCGTCGCCGGCGAGAATTTCGGCTGCGGCTCCAGCCGCGAGCACGCGCCCTGGGCGCTGCTCGACTTCGGGGTGCGCTGCGTCATCTCGACCAGCTTCGCCGACATCTTCTTCAACAACTGCTTCAAGAACGGCATCCTGCCGATCCCGCTGCCGCAGGCGGACGTCGACAAGCTGATGGCCGACGCCGAGAAGGGCGCCAATGCGCGCGTCACCATCGACCTCGCCAAGCAGGAGATCACCCGGCCGAACGGCGAGGTGATCAAGTTCGAGGTCGACCCGCACCGCAAGCACTGCCTCCTGAACGGTCTCGACGACGTCGGCCTGACGCTCGAGAAGGGCAAGAGCATCGATGCCTTCGAGGCGCAGCGGAAGCAGAGCCAGGCTTGGCTCTGAGCGCCGTCTTCGCAAGGTCGGCGTAGTGAGTCCGGGCGATTGTGCTACCTTAAGGGGCGTCTAGGCTGAAGCGCGGGAGAACGCGATGGCCGTCGATCTCGCCCCTCTCGTTGAACTGCATGGATTTCGCGACGGCATCCAGTGGCAGCTGACCCCGGGCGGGGTTCTCTGCGCCGGCGAGCCTAAGCCCAAGGGGAGCGGCGGGCGGCCCGCCACGATCGAGCGCATCTGGCAGAGCTTCGAGGCGCCGATCCAGGCCGCGGCGACGCGCTACGACGTGCCCGTCGAACTCATCCTCGCCACCATCGCCACCGAGTCGCGAGGCAACCCCTCAGCCGAGCGCTCCGAGCCCGGCTTCGAGTCCTATGAGCGGACGCCCGATCGGGTGTCGATCGGACTGATGCAGACGCTGATCTCGACCGCGCGGGAGGCGTTGGGCGATCCGGCGCTCGATGCAGCGGCGCTGCGCGATCCGGAGACGGCCGTCCTGGCGGGAACCGCCTATATCGCCAAGCAGAAGCGTGTCACCGGCTTCGATCCGCCGAAGGTCGCCTGCGCCTACAATGCCGGCGGCCTCTACCACCAGACCGGCGCGGGCAACCGCTGGAAGATGCGGCAGTTCCCGATCGGCACCGGCGCCCATGCCGACCGCTTCGTCGCCTGGTTCAACGACTGCTTCCTCGTCTTCGACGATCCGGACGACCTGCCCGATCCCAGCTTCGTGCGCGCGCTCCGCTAGCAGTCTTACTCTTCCGGCATCGATGCCGGCGCGCTGCCGTTTCGCGGACGAATCTCGAATTGCAT
>CAXNIC010000443.1:0-3996 GCA_964201945.1 Alphaproteobacteria bacterium | reverse complement strand
GCTGGCGCTGGCCGCCGGAGAACTCGTGCGGATAGCGCTTCACCACCGCCGGGTCCATGTTGACCAAGGTCATCAGCTCGGCGACCCGCTCGGGGATCTGAGCCGGCGGCACCGAGCCATGCACCTTCAAGGGCTCGGCCAGGATGTCGGCGACCTTCATCCTTGGATGCAGGCTGGAATAGGGGTTCTGCAGCACGAACTGCATGTGGCGCCGCATCTTCCTGACCTCGGCCCGCGACATCGCATTCAGCTCGCGGCCGAGCAGATGCACCGAGCCGCCGGTCACCGGCTGCAGCTGCAGGATGGCGCGACCGGTGGTGGTCTTCCCCGAGCCGGACTCGCCGACCAGGCCGACGGTCTGGCCCGGCTCGATGTCGAAGGAGACGCGGTCGACCGCGCGTACCGGCGGGCGGCCGCGCCGGGCCGGGAAGGTCACGCAGAGATCGCGGACGCGGAGCAGCGGTGTCGAGCCCGTCATGCCGGCCGCCTCGTCGACTCGATGCGGGGCACGGCGGCGAGCAGCGCCTGGGTATAGGCGTGCTTCGGCTCGGCGAACAGCGCGTCGACCTCGCCGGCTTCCACGATGTTGCCGCCATGCATGACATAGACGCGCTCGACCATGCCGGCGATCACGCCGAAGTCGTGCGTGATCAGCATCAGTGCCATGCCGAGCTCGCGGCGAAGCCGCATCAGCAGGCGCAGGATCTGCGCCTGGACGGTGACGTCGAGCGCCGTCGTCGGCTCGTCGGCGATCAGCAGGTCGGGTTGGCAGGACACCGCGATCGCGATCAGGACGCGCTGGCGCATGCCGCCGGAGAACTGGTGGGGGAAGTCATCGGCGCGGATCTGGGGATCGCGGATGCCGACCAGGCTCAGCAGCTCGACCGTGCGCTTCCGTGCCGCGCGGGCCGAGACGCCGGTGTGGCGCACCAGCATGTCGTCGATCTGCTGGCCAACGCTCATCACCGGGTTGAGGGAGGCCATCGGGTCCTGGAACACCATGGCGATGCGCCGGCCGCGCACGTCGCGCATCTCGCGCTCGGTGAGGTTCAGCAGCTCCTGGCCCTTGAAGCGGATACGCCCGCCCCACTCGATCGACGAGCCCTCGGGCGCAAGCCGCATGACGGCGCGCGCGGTCACGCTCTTGCCCGAGCCCGACTCGCCGACGAAGCCGACCGCCTCGCCCGGCGCGATGTCGAAGGAGATGGCGTTGACGACACGGGACGGCACCCCGTCCCGGCTGAAAGTGGCGGTGAGGTCGCGGACCTCGAGCAGCGTCGCGGGCGCTCCGGTCATCGGCTGCCGACGTCCAGCATCTCGCGAAGGCCATTGGCCAGCACGATGAAGGTGAGCGAAGCGAAGACGATGGCGACGGCCGGGCCGATCACGGTCAAGGGCGCCAGCTCCATGAACTGGCGCGCTTCGGCCAGCATGCTGCCCCAGTTGGGATCGGGCGGCGGCGGGCCTAACCCTAGGAACGACAGCGCGGTCACGGTGAAGATGGTGTTGGCGAGGATCAGACTGGTCTGCACCAGGATCGGCGAAACCACCATCGGCAGCACATGACGCAGCGCGATGGCGAACTCGCCGACGCCGACGCTGCGCGCGGCCTCGACATGGTCCCAGCGCTTGACGCTGAGCACGGGACCGCGCACCACGCGCGCCATCGCCGGCGTGTAGACGATGGCGATGGTCAGGATCAGATTGCGCACCGTCGGTCCCAGCGCCGCCACCACCGCGATCGCCAGCAGGAAGACCGGGAAGGCGAAGACGACGTCGAGGAGGCGCATGATCGTGAGGTCGACCTTGCCGCCGAGATAGCCCGAGGTCAGGCCCAGGACCAGCCCCGCCCCCAGCGCCAGCGCCACGGCGGCGAAGGTGATGATCAAGGTCGAGCGGCCGCCGACGATGAGGCGACTGAGCAGATCGCGACCGATCGAATCCGTGCCGAGCCAATGCGCGGCGGTCGGCTCGGCCAGCGAGTTGGGCGAGGTGGTCGAGGGGTTGTAGGGCGCGATCAGCGGGCCGAAGGCGGCGATCACCAGCAACGCGATCAGCATGCCGATGCCGATGGTGAACAGAAGCTGGCCGCGCGAGCGCGGGCGGGTAGGTGCCTCACTCATATGAGACCCGCGCGTCGACCCGCGCATAGGCGATGTCGACCAGCACGTTCATCAAGAGCACGATGGTGGAGGAGACCAGCACGATCGCCTGGATGACCGGATAGTCGCGACGGCTGACGGAATCGAACAAGTACTGCCCCATGCCGGGGATGGTGAAGATGGTCTCGATCAGGATGCTGCCGCCGAGAAGCGCGGCGAGCTGCAGGCCCGTCACCGTGATCACCGGGGTCAGCGCGTTCCGGACGAGATAGTTGCCGAGGATGGTGCGGGCGAGCAGGCCCTTGGCGCGCGCCACCATCACATAGTCCTGGCTCGAGACTTCCAGCACGGCGGCGCGCGTGTTCTCCGAGATGGTCACCGACACGGTGAGTGCCAGCGACAGTGCCGGCAGCAGCAGGCTGCCGATGTTGCCGAGCGGGTCCTTGGCGAAGGGGACGTAGTTGAAGATGCCGATGGTCGGGAAGTAGAGCCCGAACAGCAGCACGATCAGGGTCGCGATGACGAAGTTGGGAACGGCCAGCAGCAGGCTGTTCAGGCCCCTCACCGCCCAGTCGGTGCGCCCGCGCAGCCGCGCCGAAGCCAGGCCCGTGGTCACCCCCATGAGCATCGCCAGCAGCCCCGCCATCAGGGTGAGCTCGGCGGTCACCGCCAGTCTGGGCAGGAGTTCGCTCGCCACCGACTTCTTGGTGGCGAAGGAGTAACCGAGATCGCCGGTGAGCGCGTTGCCGAACCAGATGCCGTACTGCTCCCAGATCGGCCGGTCGAGGCCGAGGCTCGCCCGCATGGTGGCGATGACCTCGTCGGAGACGGAGGTGGTGCCGGCGGCCGCGAGCACGAAGTCGCCCGGCAGCGCCCGCATCAGCCCGAAGGCGATGATCGAGACGCCGAGCAGGATCGGCACCGTCAGCGCGAGGCGGACGAGAATCATACGTAGCATCAGCGCGTCTGCTCATACCCCCTCTCCCGCGCGTAGCGCGGGGGAGGGGGCACGAGGGCGGCGCTATCGGCTTCAGGCCTTGTCCAGCCAGGCCGTGCGCACGTAGGTGCGGATGTTGGCGGCCAGCGCCACATAGCCCTTCACATAGCCCCACCACGCTTCCCAGCGCAGCGGATACTGGTAGATGTCGAGGACGTAGACTTGGTCGTTGATCCGCTTCTGGATCGCCATGTAGGCCTCGGCCCGCTTCTTCACGTCGAGGATGGTGCGGGCGTCGACGATCATCTTGTCGAGCTCGGTATCGGTCATGCCGAGCGCCTTGCCCGAAGGATTGGTCGAGAGGATCCGCGAGACGATCGAGTCCGGATCCGGGCTCCAGCTTAGCGCGACCGAGAGCAGGGTCGGGAACTCGCCCTTGAGCCACATCGCGATCAGCGGTGCGGTCTCCATCGGCTTGATCGCCACCTTGATGCCGGCCGCCGCCCATTGCTGCTGCAGGATCTGGGCGCAGCTGACGTCCAGCGGGTTGGCGGCGACGACGATGTACTCGCCGAGGTCGATGCCGTTCGCGTGTCCGGCCTCGGCCAGCAGCTTCTTCGCCTGGGCAATGTCGGTCTTGTAGTAGGGCATCTCGCCGACGCCGTCATAGCCGCCGACATGGCTCTCCGGCACCATCGCCGCGACCTTGCCGGAGCCGCCTAGCACGGTCTCGAGCGCGGCCTTGCGGTCGGTTGCGAGGCTGAGCGCGCGGCGGACGCGGACGTCGTTGAGCGGCGCGGCCTTGAGGTTCAGCCACACCGGGAAGGTGCGCGTGGTCTTGCCCGGCGCGTTCACCAGGTCAGGCGCGGTGCGCACGATCTGGGCCGAGACCTTGGGGTCCTTGAACCAGGTCATGTCGATCGCCTTCGAGCGCAGCGCCGAGGTGATCGAGGCCTG
>CAXNIC010000442.1:0-4006 GCA_964201945.1 Alphaproteobacteria bacterium | reverse complement strand
CCCCTTCTGCCTAAAGATGGAGGCCTATCTCCGCCTGGCGGGACACCCCTTCGAGAAGCGCCGCGCCAACGTCAGGAAGGCGCCGAAGGGCCAGCTCCCCTACATCGACGACAACGGCAGGATCGTCGCCGACAGCCGCGTCATCATCGCCCACCTGAAGGCGACCTACGGCGATCCGCTCGATGGCCACCTGACGCCTCGCGAGAAGGCCGACCTGCATGCCTGGCAGCGGATGGTGGAGGAGAGCCTCTACTGGACCATCGTCTATTCGCGCTGGATCGACGATGCCGGGTGGTCGGTGTTCGGACCGAAGGTCTTCGGCTTCCTGCCGCCGCCGCTTCGATGGATCGTGCCGCCGCTGGTGAGGAAGCGGGTGGCAAGGACGCTGCACGGCCAGGGCACCACCCGCCACAGCCGGGATGAGGTCTACGCCTTTGGCGGCCGCGACGTCGGCGCGCTGGCGGCCCTGCTCGGCGACCGCCCCTACATGCTGGGCGACAAGCCGACCTCGCTGGATGCGACCGCCACCGGCTTCCTGGTGAACATCCTGCACGCGCCGCTGGAGACCGGCCTCAAGGCCGCTGCATCGAAGCACGCCAACCTGGTCGCCTATGCCGACCGGATGCGGGCGATGCTGAAGGGGTGACGTTGCGCCGTCTTGGTCCCTATTGCAGGGTTTTGTCGAGGATGGAGGATCCCATGACCGACCAGCCGAAAGACACAGCCGACGACGTCTTCGCTAGGCTCGCCACCGTCCCAGCTCCGGTGATGGCGGAATATCTCAGGATCGAGCTGCCGCAGACCGTCGCGGCGATCCTGCTGCTGCTGCCGCCGGAGCGAGCCGCCAGGATCGTCGAGGGCCTGCCGCCGCAGTTTCGCCGGGAGGTGCTGAGCCGGATGGCCCGTAGCGACGCGTTGCTTCCGACGCCGAGGACGGTCATCGCGACCATCCTGGATCGTGAGTTCCTGAACGGTAACGTGCGACCGGCGACGCCCGATCGCAACGACCAGGTCCGGCGGCTTATCGCCCTGATGAACCCGGAACTGCGCGACGGAGCGCTGGCGGCGCTCGTACCGCCGGCCGAGCCGCCGACGAAGCCATCCGATCCCCCGCCCGCTTTCCAATGGGGCGACTTGAATGCGGTGAGGCCGAGGCCGCCCGAGACGATCAGCGACGCCCCTCCCGAAACGACTCACGGCCGCCTGACGCTTCTTGAAGTCATCTATGACCGCTTCGTGCGGCTGCTTTCCACCTCGACGCGGGTCGTCACCGGCTTGAATGCCGAGATTACGCTCGACTACGTCCTCGCCATCTCCCAGACCGACTATCTGAGCGGACTGCCGCTCCCCGCCTTCCTGTGTCCGTTCACGGCGGAAGGTGGCGGGTATTGCGGCATGATCGTCGTGAGCCCGCAGCTCGCCTTCGAAGTGGCCGAGGCGCTGCTCGGCGGGACGGTCGGCGTCGACATGACGACAGCACCGCGCCGCCCGTTCACGACGATCGAGCGCAACCTGCTCGAGTTGGTCCTGACCGCCATTCTCGACGACCTGTCGATCGCGTTCAGCCCGGTTGCTGCGGCGACCTTCCGCCTGGATAGGATCGAATCCAACCCG
Organism: Alphaproteobacteria bacterium; assembly: GCA_964201945.1. Classification (GTDB taxonomy): domain Bacteria; phylum Pseudomonadota; class Alphaproteobacteria; order SHVZ01; family SHVZ01; genus SHVZ01. The sequence continues at coordinate 2,392 of CAXNIC010000442.1, read as the reverse complement.
CGTTTCGTGGCGATCGCCGCTCCGGAAACGGCGATGTACCAGGGGGCCCTGCGCATGGAGTTCGCAAAGGGGGGCGGCAAGTTCCACCTCCTCCTGTCGGAGGAGGCGCTCGAACCCCTGCGCGAGGCCCTCGCACAAGAGATCGTGCCACCGACCCACCAGACGAAGCCGCCCTTCATCGTGCCAACCGATGGCGGGCCGAAGCTGAAGCTGGCGACGCCGCCGGCCGAGCGGAGGAACGCATGACCGACCCATCGAAAGACACGGCCGGCGACGTCTTCGCGCGCCTCGCCAACTGCGCCGTGCTCGTGGTCGCCAACTATCTGAAAGCCGAAGGGCCGCAGACCGTCGCCGCGGTCCTGCTGCAGCAGCCGCCGGCGCGCGCGGCCGACATCCTCAGCCTTTTGCCGTGGCCGGACTTCCGGCACGAAGTGCTTCGCCGGATGGCCGAGAGCCGGCCGCTGCTTCCCCCCGCCCAGGCGGCGCTGGCCAGGATCATCGAGCGCGATCTGCTGACGGCCGTTGCGATCCCGCCCGGTCGCGGCGAGGAGGTCCGGCAGATCATCGCGCTGATGCCACCGGATCAGCGCGAGGCGGCCCTCGCCGGTCTCGACGCACCCTATACCTCCCATGCCGTGGCGCCGGTCCCCTACCAGCCCACGCCTCATCGCTCCGACGTTCCGGCGGCCACGCCTCAACGGGTGCCGTTCCCCGTGAGCCAGCCGCTTCGCGATGAAACCCTGCCCCTGCTCGAAGCTGTCTATGCCAGCCTGGTTCAGCGGATCAACACGTCGCTTCGCATGCTGATCGGCGAGAACATAGAGATCTCGCTCGATCGCATCACCTCGATCGGGCATGCCGCCTATATGAACACCGTTCCGCTTCCGGCCGTGCTGAGTCCGTTCACCGCCGAGGGCGCCGGCTACGGCGGGATGTTCGTCGCCGACCCTCCCCTGGTCTATTCGCTGGCGGCTGTGCTGCTTGGCGGCAAATGCAGCTACCAGGCACCCAACTACGAGTACAAGCGCGAGCTTACATCGATCGAGCGGGAGCTGTTCGGGCTCGCCCTGTCATCCATGATCGATGACCTGTCGGCCGCTTTCAGCGAGGCCACCCCCGTCGCCTTCCGGTTCGACCGGATCGAGACCGATCCGCGCTTCGCCCTCATCGCGCCTCTGGAAGAGACGATGACTCTCGCGCGTATCCGGGTCGACATGGAAGACGGCGGCGGCCGTGCAGAACTGCTGATGCCTTTCTCGCTTTTCGACAGCCGGATCGAGGTGTTCAAGCAGCGGATCCTCCCGCCGGGACGGAACCCGCGCCCGCGCCTCGTCGCCGGCTGACGCGCGCTGTCTCGACTTGACCTAATCCAGCTCGCTCTTGGGACAGACCAGCGAGAGGTCGAGCGCGATCGACGTGCTGAGAGGCTGCGCACCGGGCGGCTCGTCACTGATGAAGGCGACCAGCAGAACCCCGTCAGGCTCGTCGCCCTTGAAGGAGACCGGGAGGAGCAGCCGGGCGCCTCGGCGCAGCGGGTCGCCCCGGATGATCAGCGGCGCGATGAACCAGGCCGGCGCCCCTTCACTGATGCAGTGCCGCAGCAGCGGCAGGCGTTCGGCATAGGCCGAGGCCGGGATCAGTTCCCGCATCGTTCGCCCGACCACATTCTCGCCGTACCAATCGCGGATGACGGTGCCGATGAGCCGGCAGCGGAAATCGTCCGGCTCGAACTGCTCCATCAGCATCAGGTAAGGCAGCGCCGTCGGCGGCAGGCCGGTCGGGCAGAGAGCGTCCTTCTTCGGCACCTTGCCGCCGACACGAAGCGCACACCACTGATCGAAGGTCCTTTTCGCGAGCCCCGGCGAGAGCGCGTCGCGGAAGGACACTACGCGGCCTTGATGCGCTCGAGCGCCTGGCGAAGCCGGGTCAGCGCCTGGTCGGCGTCGGACCTGCGCTCGCGCTGCTCGTCGACCACCTCCGGCGGCGCCTTGGCGACGAAGCCGGCATTGCCGAGCTTGGCGTCGATCTTGCCGATCTCGCCGGCCAGCTTGTCGATCTCCTTGGACAGCCTCTGCCGCTCGGCGGCGAGATCGATGACGCCGGCCAGAGGCAGGGCGAAGGTGGCTTCGTCGACCACGACCTGGGCCGCGGTCTTCTCGACCTCGGCGACATCCTGCGGCCCTTCGACACGCGCGAGGCGGCGGACCAGATCACCGTAGGAGGCGAGCCGGCGGGTCGTATCGGGGCCTGAATCCCGCACCTGCAGCTTGAGCACGGTGGCCGGCGGCACGTTCATCTCCGAGCGCACCGAGCGGATCTCCGTGACCAGCTTGATCACCCACGCCATCTCCGCCTGGGCCTTGCGGTCGATCCACGCGTCGCGCGCCTCGGG
>CAXNIC010000441.1:0-4085 GCA_964201945.1 Alphaproteobacteria bacterium | reverse complement strand
TCGGCCAGCCGCGCGCGCCGGAGCTCGATCTCGTTGTAGGCGAGCACCAGCGTTCCCGGCAGCAGGGCGATCAGCGCCAGCAAGAACAGCCGCTGAGCCAGCGTGAGCCTAGGCGCGAAACCACGCCCGGCTGTCGGGGGGCGGGGCAGGGCGCCGGTCATCAGGGGCAGGCTGACATGGTGCAGGTACCAATACGCGTATTGAAACACCGCATCCCCATATTATGGGGCAGCCCGCCATATATATTTTTACGGACTCGCGCCGGCAGGTGCCGCGCGGGCCCGGCGCCTGATCTGCCAGGCGGCCCCGATCGCCAGCACCACCACCGCCATCTGCATCAGCGGCACGACCATGAAGGCGATGGGGCTCGACGCGTGCACGCGGAGCACCAGCACGTCGACATAGACCCAGATGCCGGAGACGACGGCGACCGCGGTCGCCGCCAGCAGCAGGAGATGCACGATCCTCCGGTCGTCCTCGCGCCCGAACATGCCGAGATGCGCCATCGGCAGCAGGCACCAGCCCAGCAGCAGCATGGTGGGCGGATGGATCAGCGCGGCCATCGTGCCGGCCTGGCGAAAGAAGATCACCACCGTCGCCACCGCGCCGAGGGCGAGCATTACCTTCTTGATGCCGATGAAGTCCATACGCGCCCCTTTTAGGCCACGGTGCCGCCCAAGCCTAGGGATCCCAGCCGGGCGCGGTCAATCGAGGAGAGGAAAGAATGGTAGCGGTGGAGCATTTTGGCCAGAACGTCACCGCCAATCATCGCTTGGATTTGGCCGCGCGCCTTTCGATGTTCTCGCGGGTCCTTTTGAGTTCGTGAAGTAGCTTTTCGGCCAGCTTTTCAGCGATTTTGAACTTCACCGGCCGTCGGACTCTCCCGACCGAGCCCGCACCAGCGACCTCACCTGGACGAAACCGCAGCGCGCCAACCTCCGCGTCCAGCTTCAATCCGAGCATTGCGTCTTTCTTCGTTACGTGAGCGACAAATTCGATCTGCCACCATTTGTCTGACTCCCGCGGCTCCCAGGTCGCTTCGTCGATTAAGGGGATCGAAACGCTGTCGAACACTGCCATCGCGTAGGTCGAACAGGTAAATCCGATTGCAATGATTTCGCCGTCCTTGACCGAGAAGCCTTTCCCAGGCGGGACAAACGAGTAGCCCATAACTTTTTGCGGCTTGCGCGCGACGATTTTGTTGACGAGCTCGGTAACGAGATCCACTTCGAACCCGTCCAGGTCGATGTTAATCCAGAGCCAGTCCTGCGGAACATCGCCAGCTTCGAAGTCGCGGTCCATCCGGAGATGCGTCAGCATCATCGAGCCGGCCTCTGATTCAGAAATCAACCCGACGTGCCGGACTACGTCGCCGCGCTCGAGCGGCAATCCGATACCGATCTGGCCGGGCGCCGGTGCCCTGACGCGAACCTCGGTTAGCATCAGACTCGGGACAGCCCTCGCAGAACCACGTGGGGATTTCTACCGGCGGCCTTAATCCGCTTGGTGACGTCCTTCAGTGCGTCATTCCACCCAGGAATTTGCGCCGAAAATTTCGAGAGGAGCCGGAGCACGCCTACACGGAACGTCCACGGGTGGTTATTGGTCGACGATAACTCAAGAATACTTCCGATCGCCGCCCACTCGGCACTCGTAACCAGTAGGTCCAGCTCCGCTATGGCCCTTCGAAAGGCGATCTTAGTGTTGCCATCTGCTGCGAACTGAGCGGCAGCTTCAAGCCAAGCAAAGCGCACAGGGGGCCGACGCGAGGCAATCGCGAGAGGGGCTCGCAATGTAACGACCGGATCGTTTCCATGCTCGAGCACTCCGACTATCGATACGGCAGCGGCAAGTTCCGTGACCGTGTAGAAATCATGTGGAGTAGTCGCCGTGGCGCTGACGACTGCCAAGGGGTGGGAATACAAAACGTTCACTGCCCGGCGCGTCCAGCCAATCATTGCCTCGGAGGGCGTGGCAATGCCCCAAATGCCTGGCTCGGAATCCGCCAAATCTCCGTGATGGACGACGGTGACGTTGGCAATAGGGACGCCTCGCGTCCCAGCGGCCTCGAAGCGTACGCGCTTGAAGGTCCGTCGATAGTCAAACAACCCGTGAGCGTCCGTGGACACGCGCGAATGGTCACCCGCCATAGAGTTCAATGCCGCTTCGGCAGCGTTATAGGCGGCGATTGAAATCACGACGCAAAGCCTTCGGTTAGGGTTTGACGAACCATCCCGCTCAGCCGGCGGAGCCAGGGCGCGACTTCCTTAGCCGGAATTGGGTCTGCTGGCATGGCAGTGCCGCTCGGATGTGTGTTGAAATCGAAGTCGCAGCGGGCGTAGTTCGCAGCAAGTGTAATCTGCGCTTCATCAGCTGCCACATTCGCGACTATGTCCTGCACCGAGAACGACAAGCATTTCAAAATACGGTTGACGCGTCTCCCATCGACTTGGCGATACCGATTGATCTGAAAAATGAAGTCGGAGGCGTTAGTCAGGTCGGTCGTCACTCCCGCGAGTTCGGTAACCACCTTTGTCGCTTCATCCTCATTCTCGCATCGGCTTATGACGCCGATGCCGAGAGCGACACGCTCTGTGGTCTTCAGGTTCGGAGCGACGTATGTCTCCACCTTCTCGATCATCACATCCATCTCATCGATGCTGCCGATGACCGGAAAGGGTTGCACTGTCTGAACCATCTCCGGCGCGAGGATGAGATCGAAACGACCTGGACCACTTTTTACGCGAAGCTCTCCCTCGCGCCACTTGCCACGTGAAATTGTGACGCCGGTCTTTGGTTGACTTTCGACCTTGTCAGCTTTGTTCTCTGCGATCGCTTCAAAGAGGGCGGGAAGCCAAGGCTCATTCTCGATCCCTTCTGAGAACAGAGTGATCCTAGCCTGCATCGTCTCCCAAACGCGGTCTGCCACCGGTCTCGTCATCCTTCACAACTGATAATTATTCTCAAAGACTGCCTCTTTACATCAGCACGTTAACCGAGCGCGTGTCCAGCTACCGTTACTATCTCCTGGCGAGAAGGTAACGCTCCTGTGGTCCACTGGTTCATGCTCGTTGAGGGGATGTTGGGGTTCTACCGAGCGTTTTCCATAACCTAAAACAGATGGTGCCGGTAACTCCCTCGCACTCTCTGCCGAGGGATTTCCGGGCGTCGACCACCGAGGATGCGACGACGCGCAAGAAGGCCGCGCGGGTGATCCGAGCGATTGTCGAGAAGGTGGTCGTCTATCCTGAGGAAGAGCGAGATGAGGTCCGAGTCGAGCTGGACAGCCGCTTTGCCGACCTCTTCAACGCTACCCGCGGTAAGACCGAGGGCCGGTCCGCGTTCGTTCCCCGAATTAGGAGCCTAATGGTAGCGGTGGACGGATTTGAACCGCCGACCAAGGGATTATGATTCCCCTGCTCTACCGCTGAGCTACACCGCCACCGGGCGTACCGGCCTCGAGGAAAGGCCGGCCGCGGAGAGAGCGTGCCTATAGGCCGCCCGAGGGGGCCTCGTCAAGCGGAGGCGGGGTCGGGGCCGCCATGGGCGTCGGCGAGGCGGCCGAAGGCATCCAGGCCCAGCACATGCGCCTGGAGTTCATGCGTGATGGCGCCGAGCGCGGCGTAGAAGGCATGTGCCTCGGCATTGGTGGTGAGCGAGGTCCACCAGACGAAACGGCGGTTGTGCCGGCGGGCCTCGGCGGCGACCGCCTGGACCAGCGCGCGGCCGGCGCCCGAGCGGCGTGCCTCCGGGCGGACATAGAGGTCGGCGAGATAGACCCCTTTGGCGGCGAAGGCGGGCTCGTAGGTGGTGGTGAAGAGGGCATAGCCGATCGGCCGGCGGTCGCGCTCGGCGATCAGGATGCTGAACTCCGGCGCCTCGCCGAAGCCGTCGCGGCGGATCGCCGCTTCGTTCAGGTCGCCGATCGGGTCGTTCTGATGCGCCCGGAGCGCCGCCACCAGGAGTGCCAGCGCGGGCGCGTCCTCGATCGTCGCCGGGCGGATGACGACGCCGGCGCTCATGCCGCCCGCGAGATCCAGCCGCCGCCGAGCACGCGGTCGCCGCGGTAGAGCACGCCGGCCTGG